>NZ_JACJIQ010000003.1:0-361096 GCF_014138425.1 Rufibacter ruber | reverse complement strand
ACCAGGGCGCAGCACTGGCTTGCCCTGCATCTGCTAGCCTTTACAGCCTTGTTTATCCGAAAATTCAACCAAAATCAAAAACTCTAAACAGCTTCATTAATTTAAAATAAATTTCCTTTCATTTCTTCCACAATAATGAATCAACCATCCCAGGCACAATAAAAATAGGCGCTCTAACACCTCCTGCTCATGCCGGCTTTATGATCTGGAACAGGATTATGGAGCCCGTGACAACTTAATTCCTTTGCGTATCGTCTAGGGAGTACGAACAAAAAAAAGTTTGTCACCACTATGCCGTCACAGAAAAAGAAATGGGTTGAACGTTATGCCAAAGTAGGATATGCCGCCAAAGGAATAGTGTATATTTTGGTGGGAGCCTTAACGGCAATGGCTGCCATTGGAATAGGAGGCCAGAAAGCATCTAACACAGATGCCTTCCTTCAGCTGAAACGCTTACCTGGGGGAGGCTTTTTATTAGGTCTTTTAGCAGCCGGATTAATTGGATACAGCCTCTGGAGATTTACCCAGGCAATTCTAGATACAGAAGATAAAGGCGCCTCTACCAAAGCAATTAGTAAAAGGGCGGCATACGCATTCAGCGGATTTATTTATGGATCATTGGCCGTGGTGGCATTTAAAATTGGTTTAGGGAGTGCAAATAATAAAAAAGACGGATCCAGGGAGGAAATGGTCATCACTGAATTACTTCAAAAACCTTTTGGCAAATGGCTGGCAATAGCAATTGGGTTGTTAACAATTGGCAACGGCCTTTACCAATTAAAGAAAGCAATTACCAAATCATTCATGAAAGAGGTAAAGAATTTACCACCTCAGAGTTATCATTTCCTGGAAAAATCAGGAAGAGCAGGGTTTGCCTCCAGAGGAATTGTTTTCTGCATAATTGGGTATCTATTTGTAAGTGCTGCGTGGCATCAGAACCCTAAAGAAGCCGAAGGCACCAAAGGGGCATTTACCTTTTTACAAACATCACCCTTTGGCAGTTGGATCTTAGCCGCGGTTTCTGTTGGCTTAATTGGCTATGGTATATTTATGTTTGTTCAGGCAAAATACAGTGATATTTCTATTGATTAAATCCCATTACTCATTTCCCATAATCAAAAGAGAATATAAAATTTCAACTTTCGTATTCTCCCTCTTTTAAGAGCGGTACAAACATATTTTTCTTCAACACACTGTTGTTCCTTCACCTGACCTCCCAAAGAAATCCACTCTTGAAGGCAGGTAAATAAACTGGATAACAAACCTACCGCTGTTTCCTGTTTTAAGGCTGTTTTTGAGAAAACACCCCTAAAACAGGAAACAGCGCCCGTAGCAAACCCAAGCGTTTTATCAAATGAGAATAGGCCCCGGTGCCGCATCTCTACGGGTTAGTTCTTACCTTCAGGCCATGAACTCACTTCCTTTCTACATAGTAGATGTCTTTGCTGATGCCCCATACCGGGGAAACCAGTTAGCCGTCTTCCGGAATGCCCAAGGCCTCAGTACCCAACAAATGCAGCAGATTGCCCGGGAGATTGGCTTTGCAGAATCTGCCTTCATCAGCAGTGACCAGCCACAGCAAGGCGGGTTTGATGTACGCTTTTTTACGGTGGAATACGAAGTCCCTTTTGCCGGGCACCCCACGTTGGGCACCGCTTTCATCATTCAGCAGTTTATTATGGGAAATGCCGCCCCTACCCTGGCCTTAAACCTCAAGGCGGGCCAAATACCCGTCTCGTTCAAATACCGGGGCCAGCGGCCAGATTTTCTGTTCATGCGCCAAATCAACCCTTCCTTCGGCCCCATATTTCCTAAACAGGAGCTGGCCGCCGCGGTTGGGCTGCCAACAGACGCCTTCCACCCTACCCTTCCCGTTCAGGAGGTTTCTACGGGGTTGCCTTTTCTGATCCTCCCTGTACAACGGCTGAAACACATGCGGCAGCTTTCTGTACAACCAGAGCCTCTTTTACGGTTTCTGCAAAAGCACGGCCTATATAAAACCCAGCGGCCAGACGGACTCACTGTGGCGCTTTATTTCTTCTGCCCTGAAACCTACAGCCCCCACTCCCAACTGAACGCCCGCATGCTGGCCTATGAAAACAACCAGATCATAGAAGACGCTGCCACCGGGAGCGCCAACGGCTGCCTGCTCAGTTACCTGCTCCACCACAAGTTCTTCCCGGCAACTGAGCTTGAGCTTCTGGTGGAACAGGGCGTGGAGATGAACCGCAATGCTACCATCAAACTGAAAGGGAAACGCAGTGCACCAGATCAGTATGATATCAACGTGGGCGGGCAAGTACAACTCATTTCAAAAGGGGAATGGTATGTCTATTAACGCTATGAGTCTGAACCCAATGCCGCTCCGCAAAACACTGCCCCTCCTGCTGCTGGCCATTTTCTTTCCGTTTTGGGGCTGTTTTTCCCAAAACAGCCCCAAAACAGATTCTGTGTATGTATTGAAACCGAGCCTGGTCTTTGACGGGCGGGAACTACATAAAGATTGGGTGGTAGTGGTGCAGGGGGAACGTATAACAGCGGCAGGACCTGTGTCTTCTGTAACCCTCCCCACCGGTGCCATCACCTTTGACTTGCCGGGGCAAACGCTGCTGCCGGGCCTGATAGAGGGCCACTCCCACCTGTTGCTGCACCCCTACAATGAAACCTCGTGGAACGATCAGGTGCTGAAAGAACCTGAGGCGCTACGGGTGGCCCGGGCCACCAACCATGCCCGGCACACCTTGCTTGCAGGCTTCACCACCGTCAGGGATTTGGGCTCAGAGGGGGCCGGCTACGCCGATGTAGGGCTGAAGCAGGCCATTGACCAAGGCATCATTCCCGGGCCCAGAATGCTGGTGGCCGGTAAAGCCATCATTGCCACCGGCAGCTACGGGCCCAAAGGATTTTCGCCGGCATTTGAAGTACCCCAGGGGGCTGAGGCCGCCGATGGGATTGACCACCTCACGCGGGTGGTGCGCGACCAGATAGGCAAAGGGGCAGACCTCATCAAAGTCTACGCAGACTACAGGTGGGGACCAAACGGCGAGGCAATGCCCACGTTCACCCTGGAGGAACTGAAACTGGTGGTGAGTGTGGCCCGCAGCAGCGGAAGACCCGTTGTGGCCCACGCCAGCACTCCAGAAGGCATGCGCCGTGCCGCAGAGGCCGGCGTAGAAACCATAGAGCATGGTGACGGCGGTACGCCTGAGGTCTTCCAACTCATGGCGAAGAAAGGGATTGCCCTCTGCCCCACCGTGGCTGCCGGTGATGCCCTCTTGCAGTACAATGGCTGGCGCAAAGGCTTTGATCCGGAACCAGCCCGTATCACCCAAAAGAAGAGCAGCCTGAAAGCCGCCCTCGCGGCCAAAGTCCCCCTCTGCGTGGGCGGGGATGTGGGCGTGTTCCCCCACGGTGACAATGCCCGTGAACTGGAACTGCTGGTGCACTACGGGGTTCCGGCCGTAGAGGTGCTGCGCGCCGCCACCTCCGGAAATGCGCGGCTCTTTCACCTGAACAACAAACTTGGCAGCGTCAAAACGGGTCTGCTGGCAGATCTGGTGGCTGTACAGGGGGACCCTACCCAACACATTAGCGCCCTCAGACAGGTGAAGCTGGTCATGAAAAGTGGCAAATTGTACGTGCACCCTTGAACTGACTGACCCTAAACCGTAAGTGCCGTTTTTGGCCTGTTTTTCAGAAAACAGGCCAAAAACGGCACTTACGGTTTAGGGCAATTTTAAATTTGCCATGGCGCTGCAAAACGCCAAAAAAAGTACCGGCGTTTACACGTTTCTGGCCCTAGCGCTGTTACGCGGCTCAAGAACTGCCGCCGCAGAGCCTTTCCCTGCTTTTTACGCCCGTAAAAGCGAGAGTTTACCTTGCACTTCAAGGCTTTCCCATGTATCTCTTCGGCTTACCAGTCATTGCTTAACATAAATAATAAGCTAAAGACAATAAATGGCTCTTATATTCTTTTCAAAGCCGCCAAAGCATTCTGTACGTGCTCCAGCGGTTTGATCATGGAGTTGAAGGCATATTGAACGGTACCCTGCTGGTCTATCACGTAAGTAACCCTCCCGGGTATCAACCCGAAGGTACTGGGCACTTTATATAGTTTCCTCACGTGTTTGTCTGTGTCTGCCAGCAGTACAAACGGAAGACTGTGCTTGCTGGCAAACCTGGTGTGTGAATCAGCGGAGTCTGAGCTGATGCCCACCACTTCTGCCCCCTGCCCTGTAAAGTCTTCGTACATATCCCGGAACGTACAGGCTTCTTTGGTGCAGCCCCGGGTATCATCTTTAGGGTAAAAATAGAGCACTACCTTCTTTTCTTTCAGAATTTCATAGAGCCTCACCTTTTTACCGGTCATATCTGGCAGCTCAAAGTCTGGGGCTTTCTCGCCTTCCTTCAGCATAAATCTCTGTTTACTAGTTAATGACTAAACTTGCGTTTGGTTAATTTTTAAAAACGTCTCTGTCTGAAGAAACCCCAGGCCCTTTGCTACCTCTGCACAAGCGCAAGCTTCTAAAACGGCAGAAGAAAATGGAGAGAGGGGCAGCACAGGCGTAGCTTTCATGTAGCAACCTGTTTCTGTTTTCGGCCTGTTTTCTGGAAAACAGGCCGAAAACAGAATCTACACCTCCTCTGCCTTCAGATCCTGCATGGGCCTCAGAAAGAAGTCATTGATAGGTTTCAGGGCTTCCATGGCCGCCAGGCATTCGTCATAGAACTGGTCGCTGGTCACCACCTTGTCAGGAAAGAAGTGGGAGGCGTTCCAGCTTTTGTGCCGTAACAACTCAATGGCCGGGTTGTCACTGTCATAGCCTTTGGGGGTTGTTTTCAGTTTTTCGCCCTGCAGCCCGTTGAAATACTTCTTAAAAGCGGGGTTGTGGAGCAGGCCTTCTAATTCCTTAAGGTTGTAGTCAATCTCCTGCCTGATGGCTTTAAGTTCTGGGGCTGGCGGCATCCAGACGCCCCCTGCCAGGAAAGACTGGTTCTCTGGGCTAATGTGCAGGTAAAAACCAGGGTTGATGGTTTTTCTTCCGCCCTCTGCCATATAGGCGCAGATATGGTCTTTGTAGGGACGTTTGTCATTAGAAAACCGCACGTCACGGTAAATCCTGAAGAGGAGGTCTTTGGGCTGCTGGCCCTCCAGGGCAGGCTCAAAAGAAACCGCCCCCTCTAACAGGGTTGCCAGGAACGAAATAAAATCCTGACGGGCGGCTTCATAGCGGCTCCGGTTTTTCTCAAACCACTCGCGCTGGTTGTTCAGCCGGAGGTCTCTGATAAAATCAAGGGTGGTGGGATCTAGGTGCTTTTTCATGGATGTCAATCAAGAGAAGCAAAATGCTCTGCTGTAAAACAACAGCCCAAGGTGGCAGGAAGTTCTGCCTTTTGCAAATGTAGTTGAGTGTTGCCCCAGATGGGCTCTGCCGCCTTGGCTCCAGTTGTTTCGTTTACCCTTGAGGGGCAGTGGGCAAGAGCGAAGGCCATTGCGTCAGGTCTTCCTCCACATCAATATCAGAAAGGGTGGGGAGCAACGCCACGTTCAGTTGCAGCTCCAAGGCGGTGGCCAGGGTGGCGGCCTGTACCTCAGAGGTGCTCCAGGGTTTCTCCAGGAAAAGCTCCGGGTGCAGGCATTTCAAACCCAGCAGATAGTACCCGCCGTCCTGGGCAGGCCCCATCACCAGGTCGCAGCTGGGTTGCTCCAGTTTCTGAAAAGCCTCTTCCAGTATTTCTGAGGAGAGACCGGGGCAGTCACTGCCAATGACTAAAATGGAGGAATATCCCTCCAGAAGCCCCAGGGCGAATAAGCTGAGCATTCTGGTCCCTAAATCACCGGGGGGCTGCTGTTGCCTCACAAACCCCCTGTCTGACCAGGCATCATGCTCCGGCACTTCATCTGCGTAGCACACCCATTTCTCAGCGGCCACACGGGCCGCCACAGCGTGCGTGTGCTGCAGTAGCGCCTCATACACTTGCAGGGCTTTGGCGTCTCCCACGGTGCGGGCCAGCCGGGTTTTCACTTTCCCCAATTTGGGGGTTCTTACAAAGACCAGGAGTAATCTATTTGTCATTCTCTCAAGCGTGGTCAACCTTTTTACAGGATGGAAGATTCTTCTATTTCACACCACTTCGCCGCCACAGCTGGAGCCTGCCCCGGCAGTACAGCCATAGCAGTGTTGGTTAAGCACAATGTCTCTGGCTGCCAAAAGGTCTTGCCTGAAATCTTTGATATGGCGGGGAGCGTTGGCCTGGACCGGTAACTCTAACATCTGGTTGAAATCACAGTCATACAGCTGACCGTCCCAACCAACGGAAAGGGTGTTACGGCACATTACGTTGGCCGCCGCCGCGGGGTTAAAGGCCGTGACCAGTTTCTCCATGTACCCTTCATAATTCCCGCTGGAAATCAAATACTCCAGAAAACGGCTGATGGGCAGGTTGGTTATGGCAAAGAGGCTGTTGAAGGTAATGCCATAGAGGTGGTTCAGCCGCTGTTTGAATTCCGCCTCCAGTGACTTCTGGCTTCCCGGTAAAAAAGCCCCCGCCGGGTTGTACACCAAATCTAACACCAGACCGGTGCCTTCCACCCCGTACCCTGCGCCATTCAGCATCTGCAACGCTTTGATAGATTTTTCAAATACCCCATCGCCCCGTTGGGCGTCAGTGCGGCTGGAGGTGAAATAGGGCAGAGAAGACACCACGTGCACCCTGTGCTGCTGAAAGAACTGAGGCAGGTCATGGTACCTGGGGTTGGCCAGGATAATGGTCAGGTTGCAGCGCACCATCACCTGTTTCCCCAGCTGGGAGAGCTCCTGCACAAACCATCTGAAATGGGGGTTCATTTCTGGCGCCCCGCCCGTGAGGTCAACCGTGGTAATGTCTGAGTGCACCAAAGCGTCCAGGCACTGCTGCATGGTTTCACGGGTCATAATCTCTTTTCGGTCTGGCCCGGCATCAACATGGCAGTGCTTGCACACCTGGTTGCACATTTTTCCCACGTTTACCTGTAACACCGTGAGCTGGGAGGGTTTTAACGGGTACAATCCGTTTTCCAGCAGGCGCTGACCAAACGCAGGAAATGTTCTGCCCGTTGGCAGCCCCTGTGACAGCACTTCTAACTGGAAAGAGGTGTCTGCTAACTGGTCATGTCTGGCGGCTAGAGATTTCATGGCAGTGGATACGTAAAGTTGGGGCAGAGAAGGTACTTTAACAGAAGGGGGTGCTGCCAGAAAAGCAACGTTAGCCACCAGTAAAGCGGCGGCTCTATGCCCACCTCACGGCGTTACATCATCACCTCTTTCACCTTGTTCATCATCTGTACCCCGTGCACCAGCGCCGCGCCTCCTTTTATGGCCGCCGCTACGTGAATTGCCTCCATCATTTGTGCCTCATCGGCACCTTTTTCCAGGGAGCCGGTGGTATAGGCGTCAATGCAATACGGGCATTGCACGGCATGGGCAACGGCCAAGGCGATCAACGCCTTCTCGCGCTCTGTCAGTGCCCCTTCTTTGAAAACCTCCCCGTAGTAGTCAAAAAACTTGGAAGCCAGCAATGGCTGGTAGTCGGCAATTGCGCCAAACTTGGCTAAATCATCTGGGTTGTAATACGTTTTTTCCATGGGTTCTTTATACGGAGGTAAAACAGGATATACTATGCACCTCTTATTTTCTTATTATTTTCTTACGAAAAAAATGCCGGTGGAACTCAGGATGAACGGTACCGCTCTCTATAAACGTTTCGGGGCTGTTTTAGAAAAAACAGCCCCGAAACAGAAAGTACCCATTTGAAAGTTATAGCCCGCTCAGCGTCAAATGTTCCCCATCACGTACATGGCCTCCAAGGTAGGATTCACACTTCCGCCCGCCGGTTCAAGGGTCACGGCAAAGGCTTGCGCCTCCTGTATGGATTTCATGCGCTGCAGCAGACTGTCTGTCTGCACCACCACTCCCGCATCAACCGGCTTGCCGTTGGCCAGCGCCCATAACTGGTATTGTTTTCCGGCCGGGGCCGCGGGGAGTTTGCTGGGGTCAAAGTACACCTCTTTGGTTTCTTTGTTCCAGAAAACAGAAGCCTGGGCCGCGGGGTGCTGCTCCACTCCTTTTAAGGAAACAGAAACCGTTTGCGGGTCACGCACAAGCGCCAGCAGATTCTCTGACTTGAATGCCCGCTGCTCCACCTGGTTCACCTGCAGGGCGTATTGGCGCGTAGCCTGCTGTGACACCGCCAGTTCCTGCCTGGCTTCGCTCAGGTTCTTATAGAGGAAGACGTTGGTAGCCGCACTTATAAGCAGCAGGACCGCGGCAGCCACTTTCAGCCAATTGGGGCTTTTGTTTGGGGAGTAATCAGTAAGCGGTACAACCTTACCGGCCTCTTCTGCCAATGGTGGTTCAGCCAGGGGGGCAAGGCGCTGCAGATGCCCTAAGATTTTATCTTCCAGCTCTGGTCTTGGTGGTTGGGCGTGGGTGAGTGCATACGCCTCCAGGGTACGTGTAACTTCTTCAAGTGCCACACGTACCTCAGGATACTGCGCGGCCATGCGCTCCACATCAGCCTGCTCTGCCTCTGTGAGTCCGCCGGCGGCATAAAGCTCCAGTACTCCTGACTCAATGTATTCCTGCGTATTCAACTCTATTTGATTAATTTGCTCAAGAATTTTATCGCCATGCGGGCGCGGGTCTTCACAGTTCCCAGGGGTATGTCCAGCTCTTCTGCCACTTCACTCTGGGTGTAGCCGTTAAAGTACATCAAATCTATGACAACTTTTTGATCTGGGTTTAACTGTTCTGTCATTTCCTGCACCCCAATGTGATCTGGCTTTATCTCATCATGGCTGGTCATGCCCCACGTAACCGTCCCCTCCAGAGGCTGTGTTTTAGAACTTACGCGGTACTGCTTGGAGCGGATTTTATCAATGGCCAAATTTCTGGCAATATTCAGCATCCAGGTGAACAATCTGCCCTTCTGCTCATCATAAGACGGAAAGGCCGTCCAGATTTTCACAAACGTTTCCTGCAGCACATCTTCTGCCACCTCCTCCTGTTTGACAATGCGAAGAATCACCCCGTACAAGGCCGCCGAATAGTTCCGGTATAGCAGCGTGAGGGCCCGCTGGTCCTGGGCACGAAGCTGGGCCACAAGCGTCTCTTCTGATGTGATAGTATGAGTTGTTTCCAACAAAATAAGGTGTTAAGCCACGCCCTTCTTTGGCGTGACGGTGAAACTTTGGATGGGGGAAACCAGAGAATTCCCTGCTATACGCATTAATGAGAACCAGGTGAAGGCCCAAATGTTTTAGACGGCAGCATGCCCCAAAGCAATAATCCGTATATATACGGAAACCCAGATTTTTGATGGTAGAATTCTATAATTTATTCCTGCATAAAATACCATCCCCTCCCGGGGCTAACCCTTTCAAAATTACAACTGAATTTCAGGCGTATCCCAGCAGCTTGTACGTGATTACCCCTACCCACTCATGAATAATTTTTTCCCACTTATAAAGCGCCTCGGCACTGGGAACCAGCAGGTCATCTGGGGTAAAGGAGCGGTCATGGGTCTGAAAATCAACCGGGAAAGTAGCAACAGCCAGCCCTGCTTTTGCAAAGCAACCGGCTGCCCGCCGCATGTGGAACGCAGAGGTAAGGAGCAACAGCCGCTGTAACCCTGGCTGCTGCTGCACCAGCTCTTTGGTAAAGCGGGCGTTCTCCCGGGTGTTGCGGCTTTGTTCTTCCAGCAGGATATCCTGGGCGGGAACCCCGGCATACAGCGCGGTCTGCTGGAGGTCATGCGCCTCCGTATTAACCACCTCCTGCAGAGAGCCAGACCCACCAGAGATGATGATCTTGCGCACCTTGCCCATCTTGTAGAGCTGAATGGCATCTAAGATCCGTTCAGAACCTTCTCCGTAATGGGTCCGGTCATGGGGAGATTTATCGCCCCTGGTCACCCCGGTCAACACCACGGCCGCGTCATAGTGCGGCACCTCCTGCATGAGCACCGGCTCGGGCTCCCACGCCAGCCACACTTCATTGATCAGGAACGGATTGGTAAAAAAGAGCAGAGCCGCCACCGCCAGCCAAAGTACTTTTCTGTTTCTGGCCTGTTTTTTAGAAATCAGCCCGAAAACGAGCAAGGCAACAATCCAGAGCAGCGGCATCACCAGGTACTGCAGGGTCTTTGAGAGCACGAAGAACATATCAGGAAAAGAAAAGCCACAGCACCAGCAGCGGGAGCACCACACTGTACAGGGCGATGAGGTCTTTGTGGAAAAGAATTTTTCTCATGGGTTTCTAGCCAAAGAAACGCCTTATCAGCCAAATCACCAAACTGAGCAGCACACTCAGCAGCAGCATGGTGGTGAAAGGGGCATACACCCTGAAACCGGGCTTCTCCACCCTCATGTCTCCCGGCAAACGGCCAAACCAGTCTACGCAGGGGCCCAGCAACCATAGCACCAAGCCTACGGCCACCAGGGCACCGCCAATGACTACCAGATATTTTCCCAGGGGCTGCATGTTTTCCTTTAGTGTGGTGTTAAGTTTACCGTTACATCCCAAGCGGTTGGCTATTGCTGAAACCAGGTGAGCCAAAGACTGGTTTAAAAGCAGCCGCCACTTCTGTTTACGCTTACTCTGGATTCCCCGTCTGTTTTCGGCCTGTTTTTGGAAAAACAGCCCGAAAACAGGAAAGCCCTATGCTGAGGGAACACTTGCAAACCTCCAATGGAGGTAGGACCTGTACTCCCGGCAACTCAGGAGACTCGCCTCACCCCTTGGCACGCCTCTTCAGATTCGCGCCAGTGGTAGCATCCTGTTTCTGTTGCTCTTAGACAGAATGAACCTCAAAATGCCAAGGCGAAGTCTACAGCAGGCGACAATTATAAAGCCACTGGCGCGGGTTTCCAAGTTTGTGACATAAATATGTAGAGTCTCCAGAATCTACAAAACCTATCTATGGTTTGTTACCTCAGTTGCAACTACTTTTCTCCTTTATATAACAATGCTGGTGGGAGTTTTTTCTATCGTTCTCCATCAGGGCTGACTTTGGCATGGCGCAAGCGAGAGCACGTAACTTCTGTTTTTGGGCTGCTTTTAGAAAAACAGCCCAAAAACAGAAGTTACGTCTCCTGAAAGGTACCAGCGTACGCCTTCGCCATAACCTGACATCAAACACAGAACAGCTTTTAGATAACAGGCAAACACTGCGCTAGTCAAAGAGGTACACCACCTTGTACTCTTCGTTCAGCTTAAGGGCGGCTTCAAACTGATTACCTGTCTTAGGCGAGGTGAAGCCTTTCATCTTGGCCGTTTTCCCTTTCAGCATCAGCGCCTTCAGCTGGGCTTCTGGAATGGTTTTGCCGTGCACTTCAAACGGAACCAGAAACTGGCACCCTTCCCTGAAACGGCTGCAACCATAAGCGGTCTTGCCTTTAAGCATCTGGCCCTGGCTGCACTTGGGGCAAATAATAACCACAGGCTTCTTCTCCCTGGCCTCTGCCCGCTCCAACTGCAGTTCATGGGTAGCCGACAAAGCAAACATAGCATCAAACTTTTCGCCTGACTCTGCAGACACAAACCCTTTCACTACGGCGCTTTTCCCTTTTTTAAGCAGCGCCTGCACGTGTTTCTCTGTGAGAGGCTTGCCCTGGAACTCCATGGGCAGTCTGAACTGGCAGCCCTCCCTGAAGCGGGCGCAGCCGTAGGCCTGGCTTCCTTTTAAAACCGATCCGGTGCCGCAGGCGGGGCAGGTGCCTAAACCGGCAGTGGCCGAAGGTGCGTTTTTGGCCTCCTTTTTGGATTTTGACGCTTTTTTGGCCGCCTCTTTCTCCTGGGCGGAAGGAGGTTGCTCAGCGGGCTGAATGGTCACCGTGTGGTTGTCCTGCTTCACCTCCTGCACCATTTCCCAGACCAGCTGCTGCAATTCATTCAAGAACGCATCTGGGGCAAACTCCCCGCCCTCTATCTGCCGTAGCTTTTTCTCCCACTGCCCCGTCATTTCTGCAGACTTGAGGGTGGGGTTCTTGATGACCTGAATCAGGTCAATGCCCATCTGGGTGGGCAGGATTTTCTTCTTCTCCTTCCGGATGTAATTGCGCTTGAACAGGGTTTCAATGATGGCCGCCCGGGTAGAAGGCCTTCCAATGCCGTTTTCCTTTAGTGCTTCCTTCAGCTCGTCATCCTCTACCTGTTTGCCGGCGGTTTCCATGGCGCGCAGCAGCGTAGCCTCTGTGTAGTCTTTAGGCGGGCTGGTAGACTTGCGCTCCAGCAAAGGCTCATGCGGCCCCCGCTCCCCTGCCTCAAAATGCGGCAGCACCGCCAGCTCCTCCTCTTTCTCCTCCCCGCCTTCGCCAGCAGCTGATTTGGGGGCGGGTTTATTGGCGGGGGCTGGGTTCTGGGTTTCTTCCTGGGCATACACCACACGCCAGCCCGGCTCCAGAATCTGTTTCCCTTTGGCCCGGAAGGCATGGTTGGCCGCCTCCCCGTTTACCACCGTGTTGCTCACAATACAGTCTGGGTAAAAGGCGGCAATGAAGCGTTTGGCCACAATGTCAAACACCTTGGCCTCTGTGCCGTACAGCCCCCGCGCGTCTGATCCCGTGGGAATGATGGCGTGGTGGTCGGTGACTTTGTTATTGTTGAACACCTTGGCAGACTTTCTAATCTTCTTTCCCAGCAATTCACCGGTCAAGTGCTGGTAATGGTGCAGGCCGCTCAGAATGCTGGGGATTTTGGGGTAAATATCATCTGGCAGAAAGGTAGTGTCAACTCTGGGGTAGCTGACAACTTTCTTCTCATAGAGACTCTGCACCGTTTTAAGTGTTTCATCTGCTGAAAGGCCAAACTTGTTGTTGCACTCCACCTGCAGAGAGGTCAGGTCAAAAAGCCTGGGGTTGCTTTCAATGCCTTTTTTGGTTTCTACCTCTTTTATCTCAAAGTCAGAAGGCCTGATCTGCTCCAGAATCTCCAGCGCCTTCGCCTCGTCTTTAAATCGGCCGGAGGTGCTGCTGAAGGTAACGTCACGGTAAAGGGTCTTGAGCTCCCAGAACGGCTCTGACTTGAAGTTGAGAATCTCCAGGTGCCGGTTCACAATCATGGCCAGCGTAGGGGTTTGCACCCGCCCCAAAGAAAGCAGCTGCCGCCCCTGCGCATATTTCATGGTAAAGAGGCGGGTGGCGTTGATACCCAGCAGCCAATCACCAATGGCGCGGCTCTTGCCGGCCTGGTACAGCTGGTCAAACTCTTTGCCGTCACGCAGCTGGCTAAAGCCCTGTCTGATGGCCTCTTCGGTGAGGGAGGAAATCCAGAGGCGTTTGAAGGGTTTACGGTAGCGGGCCTGGTGCAAGACCCACCGCTGGATCACCTCGCCCTCCTGCCCGGCGTCACCGCAGTTGATCACCTCCTCGGCTGAGTCCAGCAGCTGCTGGATCACCTTGAACTGCTGCTCCACCCCTTTGTTGTTGATAAGCTTAATGTCAAAGCGCTCTGGCACCAGCGGCAGGTCTGGCAGGTGCCAGCGCTTCCAGTGGGGGTTGTAATCATCTGGTTCGCAGAGCTGGCAGAAGTGGCCAAAGGTCCAGGTGACCTGATAGCCATTGCCTTCAAAATAGCCGTTCATTTTGGTTTTGGCACCAATCACATGGGCAATCTCACGGGCTACACTGGGTTTTTCGGCGATGCAGAGTTTCAAGGCTACTTTGGTAAAAACAGGTCAAAAACGGACTTCAAAGATACGCATTCTGGCGCGCTTACACCAATTTACCGCATTGGCTTTCTATATATAACTTTAACTATACAATAAAAGATTTTCAAGGGGAAATCGGTATACATTAACATTTCTTTATCAATCGTTTACCTTACTGCTAACAATTATCAAGTTGGCAATAATTTAGAACATTTCTAGTAGCAACCCTTAACCCCTGCCAAATGCCCCCGTATACATGTAACCGGTGCCCTGTAAGGCATTTGAAGAAACCATCATTCACCTTAAAACAAAACATACTACTATGAAAAATCGTGAGCATTCCGGTTACGACACCTTTAATTCGTACCGGTCAGGTAATGAAAATACCCGCCGCAGCGAATGGGGAAGTATGGGCAACCGCACCACAGGCTACGGTAACCAAGACTATAAATCATACGGCGGAAGCCAAAATATGGGCAACTCTGGTGACAGGGGCGAAAGCCACTACAGCAGCCACGGCTCCATCTACAGCGGTAACCAAGGCAGCCCAAGCGGCTGGAGCGGTCACTCCATGCAGAACAATGACCAGTCATCTAACAGCTACGGTTCCAGCCAAAACAGCATGAACCAGGGCGGTTACGGCTCCTACGCATCTGGCAACAGCAGCCGCGGGGGTTCAAACTACGGCTCCGGCAACTATGGCCAGTCTGGACCGTCTAACTCCGGCTCTTCTTTTAACAAAGACAGGGACAATGACACCCAGGATTATAGCATGAGCAGATCAGGCAACTACGGCGGGCCTTCCAGCTATGAGCGCGGCTCTTCCAACCAAGGTTCTTCCAACTACGGGCAGTACGGCGCCTCCAACTCTGGCGGCGGTTCAACCCGTTCTTCTAATATAGGTACGTACGGCGGAGCCCGCACCGGCTACAGCGGTTCTTCGTCCGGGCACCAGTCTGGCGGAGCCCTGGACAGAGGCAATGCCTACAGCAACTACGGCGGTTCTAATGACTACCGTGGCTCCAACTCGGGCTACGGCGCTCATGACCAGGACTACAGCTCTGGGAATTCCCGCAGAGAGCAGGGCAACCAAAGCTACAGCGGGTCTTTTGGCCACAACAATGATTCCTCTTACGGTGCCTACGGAAAAAACTCCGGATACGGGGCTTATGGGAATGATTCCGGCTCTTCTTACGGGCAGTCTTCCAGAAGCGGTTCTCAATCTGGAATGAGCAACAACAGCCGCGGCATGTCTAACTCCTGGGACCGTGACAACGACCACTCAAGAGGAACAACCAACATGTACGGCACCAACAACCAGAGCAGCAACCGCGGCAGCTGGATGAATGACCGTGACAATGATCAGGATCACGCCCGTTTCAGCCACGGCAACGCCATGGAAAACCGGTATTCAGATGACTACAGCCATCCGAGCAACGGCAACAGCCGCCAGTCTGGGGTAGGCAGCCACTATGACCAAGACCGGTACAGAAACCAGGGTAACCGCCACAATGACCATGACGAAAATGAGGGCGGGTTCTTTGAGCGCATTGGCCATGGCATCAGAGATGCCTGGAACAGCATTGCCGGTGACGATGATGACAGAGGCGGCAACCGCTCTTACAACAGCGGCCCTCCTTACAACTACGGCTCCGGCTCAAACAACGCAGGCTGGTAATTGAACCGTTTGCACAGAAAAAGCCCCACCAAAATTTGGTGGGGCTTTTTAATTACCCTTTTCTATGAATAAAAACTTATTGCATTCCGTAGATATGCTCGTACCGCTTGATCAACTTGGTCTGTACATGTAAGTCCCGGAGAATCCCTTCCCTCAGGTCATAGACCAACCCGTGCAGTTGCGGCGGCTCAGGGTCTTTCATGGCGTTCTGGATGATAGAGGTTTTAGATAGATTGATCACCTGCTCCACCACGTTCAGCTCTACCAGTCTTCTCAAGCGCTGCTCTTCATCCTCAATGGCATGGAGTTCTTCTTCATGAATTCTGATCACATCTTTGATGTTGGTGAGCCAGTTGTCTATCAAGCCAAACTGCTTGTCACTCATGGCTGCCGCCACGCCACCGCAACCATAGTGCCCCACCACAATCACGTGTTTTACTTTCAGCACTTCTACGGCATACTGCAAAACTGACAGCAGGTTTACATCTGTATGCACCACCATGTTGGCAATGTTGCGGTGCACAAACATCTCACCGGGTTCAGTGCCTGAGATTTCATTGGCGGGTACACGGCTGTCTGAGCAACCAATGTACAGGTATTTTGGTGACTGGCCTTTAGCACGGCGCTCAAAGAACTCGGGGTCCTCTTCCCGTTTTCTCTCCACCCATTGGCGGTTTCCGTTAAAAATACGCTCCATGCCAGAATCTAGTGGCGCACTATTATTGATGGTTCCCATAATTTATCTGTTTTAACTGTTAATGCATGTTTACTGTGGTCACTGAGGGGATATCTTTCAAGGTGAGCCTGATATCTTTTTCCTCAGCAACGGTTTTGAAATTCTCTATAGCCTCCAGCACATCATAGTCAATGTAAGTAGACTGGGAGCCGTCAATGATCACCTCGCTCTTCTCAGGCAGATGATCCAGGGTTAAAGCCACGCTGGCTTTGTTGAGGAACGTCACGTTCTCACTCAGCTTGATGTGGATCTTATCCAGGCCCTGGTGTTTCTCCCGGCTAAAGAAGTAAGGCGATTTGTAGTTGGCTTTCAAGATATAGAAGACACCTACCACCAGACCAATCGAAATTCCTTTCAGCAGGTCAGTGAACAGAATGGCCAGAATGGTGATGATGAAGGGCAGGAACTGGTTCATGCCCAGCTTCCACTGTGATTTGTACAGGGCAGGTTTGGTCAGTTTGAAACCTACCACCAACAGTACCGCTGCCAATGAAGCCAGAGGCACATACCGCAGAAACGAGGTAAGGAACAGGATACTCAGCAACAGGAACACCCCGTGGAAGAAACTGGAAAGTCTGGTTTCCCCGCCCGCGTTCACGTTGGCTGAACTACGTACAATAACCGCTGTCAACGGCAGACCGCCAATCAAACCACTCAACATGTTACCTATCCCCTGAGCCTTGAGCTCCCGGTTGTTAGGCGTACGGCGCTTGTGTGGGTCCAGCTTATCTACCGCTTCTACACTTAACAAGCTTTCAAGGCTGGCCACAATGGCCAGGGTAGCCGCCAAGGTATAAACCGCCGGGTTGGTCAAGGCAGACCAGTTAGGGAAGCTCAACTCTGCCAAAAGCGAAGCAGGCCCTGAAATATCAGGCAGCTGCACCAAATGGGTATCAGCAATGGTCAAGGCCGGGAAGGAATTGCTGAACAACAGGTTCAATGCTATAGACACCAGAACCGCCACCAATGCCCCTGGCACCAGCTTGAATATCTTAATCTTTTGCAGGAACGGTTTTTCCCATAACAACAGAATAGCCAGAGACACCACCCCTACAATCAAGGAGCCAATCTGAAGCCGAGAAAAAGCGTACCCAATCTCAGTGAACGTGTTCCGCCCGTCGGCCTGGTTAAAGTCCAGGTCACCCAGAAAATCTTCATCGCCGCCTAAAAAGTGCGGGATCTGCTTTAGAATCAGAATCAGGCCAATTGCCGCCAGCATGCCTTTAATCACCGAAGAGGGGAAGTACAAGCCAATGATACCGGCTTTCAAAAAACCCAGGATCACCTGAAACACCCCTGCCAGGAAAACGGCCAGCAGGAACGTCTCAAACTGTCCCAGAGTTTGGATGCCGTTCAACACAATCACGGTAAGGCCGGCGGCGGGACCACTAACGCTTAACTGGGAGCCACTAGCCCAGGAAACCACCAGACCGCCAATCATGCCGGCAATCAGACCCGAAAACAAGGGTGCCCCAGAAGCCAGTGATATCCCCAGACACAGGGGCAAGGCTACCAAGAACACCACTAGCCCCGCTGACAAGTCTTTCCCAACGGTGGCAAACATTCCTTTTTCTTCCATAGTTCTATTCTGTTCCTCTTATATATAGCACAGTGAATAATGCATGCACTGCACCCAATTGCGCTAATTTGTGCACAAAGGTGCCGCAACGGCATTAACACCGAATTAAAACAAGATTAAAATCTGATTAAAATGAGAAAGAACAGGAGCTCCCCAGAAGAATAATAGGCAGAAAGAATCATCCTGAAAAGCCAAAACTCCCCTACCCCCGCTGGGCAGGTTTATCTAAGGCCTAATTACCATTGATGGCACGGCCCAACAACCGGCAGTAGCGCATTGACAGAGCTGGTGGCTCTACTTTTAAACACCTAGGTAATTAGTAGCAGAAGGTGCCAGGCCGTGGCACCTGGCATTTTACCCCAACGCTCCCACCGCCCGCTTTCCTTTTTTCTTCAACTTCCTGTTTTTGGCTCCTTTTCACAAAAACAGCTTAAAAACGCCCTCCCGCTTTCTCTCCCTCTTATTCAGAGGGAGAACTCAGGAGAATTGCTATATTTGCCTGCACCTGTTTTAGGGGATTTCCGTACCAAGAACCAAACGTACCGACTATGATAACAGTTGACCAATATGATTTCCAGGGCAAGCGGGCCCTGGTGCGCGTAGATTTTAACGTGCCATTAAACAATGATTTTGAAATCACTGATGATACCCGCATCCGGGCTGCCGTGCCCACCATTAAGAAGATCTTGGGGGATGGCGGCGCTGTGGTTCTGATGTCACACCTGGGCAGGCCCAAGGGCGGGCCAGAGGAAAAATATTCGCTCAAGCACCTGATTAAACCGTTAGAGGCTGCTTTTCAGGTACCGGTGCAGTTCTCCCCAGACTGCGTAGGCGCAGAGGCGGTAGAGCTGGCCAGCAACCTGAAACCCGGCGAAGTGCTGCTCCTGGAAAACCTGCGTTTTCATAAGGAGGAAGAGCAAGGCAACCAGAACTTTGCTGAGAAGCTGAGCCTGTTGGGGGATGTGTATGTGAATGATGCCTTCGGGACGGCGCACCGCGCCCACGCCTCTACCGCCATTGTGGCTGACTACTTCCCGCATGACAAAGTGTGCGGTTACGTCATGCAGGCTGAGCTGGATAATGCCAAGCGTGTACTCACGTACGTAGACCGTCCTTTCACCGCTATTATGGGTGGGGCCAAGATTTCTGATAAAATTCTGGTGATTGAGCAGTTGCTGGACCGCGTAGACAACCTGATTATTGGCGGTGGCATGAGCTATACCTTCGCCAAGGCGCAGGGCGGCAGCATTGGGAACTCCCTTTTAGAGGAAGACAAGCAGCAGCTCACCCTTGACTTGCTGAAAAAAGCCGAAGAGAAAGGCGTTAAGATCTACCTCCCCGTAGACAGTGTCATTGCCGATGCTTTTGACAACAACGCCCACTCAGACGTAGTGGAGAGCGGCACCATCCCTAATGATTGGATGGGCTTAGACATAGGACCAGAAACACGTAAGCAGTTTGCAGAGGTGGTGCGCAACTCCAAAACAATTCTGTGGAACGGCCCCATGGGCGTATTTGAGTTCCCTAACTTTGCCGTTGGCACCAAAGCCATTGCCGAAGCCGTAGTAGACGCCACCAAAAACCACGGCGCTTACTCCCTGATTGGAGGCGGAGACTCTGCGGCAGCCGTGACCCAGATGGGGCATGCGCATGACGTGTCTTACGTGTCTACCGGGGGCGGGGCGCTGCTGGAGTACATGGAAGGCAAGGAATTGCCCGGCGTGATAGCCCTTCAGGTAGAGGAAACCCCTTTAACCTAACATTATATTACAGAACAGAAGAGGCGGCGAGGAAACTTGCCGCCTCTTCTGTTTTAGGGCTGTTTTTCTAAAAACAGCCCTAAAACAGAAGCACAAGCTCTCGTTTGCGCCCTGAATATTACAGAAACACAAATAGTTTTATGGTGAACCAGGTACTATGAATAAAATAAGGATTTTAGAAATCTGTCAAAGGAGTCAGCTAGAGAAAAGATAGAAGTCTGAAATTAGCTATATAACATAAGTAAACAGATAGAGACACCTTACTCCTCTTTCACCAGATTGCCATCTGAGGCGTACCTGATCAGCCCGCTCTCCAGCATCTCCTGCAGCAGGTCTCCCAGCACCTCCTGCTCAGACGTGCTGAAATGCAGGGCGAGCGATTTAGGGTGCAGCGGGGCTTTCTTGAGGTAACTCAGGACCCTCGCCTCCAGGTGCAGCTTACTGTCAGCTAATCTATTCTTCTTTTTTTCGGCCAGGCAATAATCACAGATGCGGCAGTTCTCTGTTGATTTCTCCCCAAAGTAGGCCAAAATCTGCTGCGTTCGGCACTGTTGCACGTTCTGCATATACCCCACCACCGCCTGTGCCTTCTGCAGCGCCCGCTCCCTGAACTGGTTCAGGCGCTTTTGGTCTAAGGGCAGACTGGCAGCCTCAACCCGGGGTGCCGTGAACTGCACCTGCGGGCCGTCATGCTGGGGCTCATAGACCAGCACCTTGCGCTGGTGCAAATGCTGCAGCTGCTGCCGAATGGCTTTCTCCGGCTGGTTCAGGTGCTTGGCCAGGCCCGCCTCTGAAATCTTCACAAAACCCGTGTACATCTCGCCGCCGTACAGGCGCAGCAGCCCCTTAATGAGCGGTTCCAGCGTTTCATTCAGAATCTGGAACTCATACAGCTCATTGTGCCCCAGCAGAAAACTGACTTTTGACGGGCTGTAGAAGCCTTCATTCAACTGCAGCAGCCCCTCTCCCTCCAGCTGTTTCAAAGCGTAATGCGCCTCTACCGGAGAAAGTTGGTACGTGCGGCTGAACTCGGCCAGATCAAAGTCAAATGACTGGAAGGCGCCGCTGCCGGTGGCAAGCTGGTAGAAATTGGCCAGCGCCTGGTACACCCGCTTCAGGGTTTCCAGGGGCGGATACGCCTCCTCGGTTTTCCTGATCAGGAGCGAAACATCTTCGGGGCCCAACAGCACGGTGGCGTAGCTGTATTTGCCATCGCGCCCCGCGCGCCCCGCCTCCTGGTAATACGCCTCCAGCGAATCTGGCAGGTCTAAATGCACCACCAGCCGCACATCTGGCTTGTCAATCCCCATCCCGAACGCATTGGTGGCCACTATTACCCGTACGCGGTCCTGAATCCAGTCAGTCTGCGCGGCAGTGCGGGTTTGGAACGGGAGGCCGGCATGGTAGGCTGCCGCTTTAATGCCCTGCCGCTTGAGCCAGTCGGCCAGTTCAACGGTGCGGCGGCGGTTGCGTACGTAGACAATGGCCGTGCCGGGCATTTTCTGCAGGATTTCGCGCAGCCGCCCCTCCTTGTCTTCAGTGGGCAGAACAGAATAAGATAGGTTCTTACGGGCGAAGCTCTGCTGGAACACCTGCGGCTCTTTAAACTGCAGTTTCTCCTGAATATCTACTTTGACGGCCTCCGTGGCCGAAGCGGTTAAGGCCAGCACCGGCACCTGGGGCAACAGTTCGCGCAGTTTGGCTATCTCCAGGTAGGGCGGCCTGAAATCATACCCCCACTGCGAGATACAGTGCGCCTCATCTACGGCCAGCAGATTCACAGTCATGCGCTTTACCCGCTCCAGAAACAGCTCGGTCTGCAGCCGCTCCGGTGACACGTACAGGAATTTGGTGGTGCCGTACACGCAGTTGTCCAGAATCAGGTCCCGCTCCCGCTCGGGCTGCCCCGCGTGCAGGGCGGCCGCCGAAATTCCGCGCTTGCGCAGGTTCTCCACCTGGTCTTTCATGAGCGCCACCAACGGGCTCACCACTACGCACACTCCCTCCTGGGCCAGGGCGGGCACCTGAAAACACACCGACTTACCCCCGCCGGTAGGCAAAATGGCCAGCGTATCTTGGCCCTTAAGCACAGAGGTAATGATCTCCTCCTGCCCCGGCCGAAAAGTCTCATAGCCCCAATACTGCTTCAGAATTTGATGGATGTCTGCCATACGTCGCCCAAAAATAGTGAATTGCAACTTGCAAATTCTTGCTTGTTGTTTTGCAGATGCTTTTACCCGCTACCGCGGAAGTTTCTGGCACGTTATGAAGATTGGGAATTTACACTCCCGTTTTCGGCCTATTTTCTGAAAACAGGCCGAAAACGGGAAAATGGCTTCTGTTCGTTTCTGTTCTGCTGCTCGGCCCTCTACAGTCATCGCTGTTAGGGATTTCTAATCCCTAACTATCTTAACTAGCGGATCTGCAATCCGCGAAGCGTGTTCCGGCAGAAAACGAACTTCGGGGACTACAAAACCTCAGGGTATTTACCTCCGGTTATCAATCCGGAAGAGCGTTTTATTTGCATAAAATGCACAGGAAGAACTTCCGCGCCAAAAAATTGGGGTTGAGAAAAGGAAGCAACTCTCTCACTTGTCATTCTGGAAGAAACTAGTGGGCGAACTAAGAATGCATTTGCAGATGGGCTTTTCCCGTTCGCCACCGAGATCCTTTCAGGATGACAATAGGAGGACAATAGACAGGATATGGTGATATCTTATTGAGCATATCCTTTTTCGCTTTGTTGACTGCAACCGCTGCCCTGGTTGGTGATATCTCCAACCAGGGCGAAAAAAATGGTTTTGGAGCAGAACCTTGGTACGTTAGAACAATGGGAATGCACCTCAAACGAAAAGAAGAAAAAGAACTTCTAATTTAGGTTTTACTTCAAGCCGTTTCCGGCCTGTTTTTCAAAAAACAGCCCGAAAACAGAAAACCCGACCATGGGCCGGGCTTCTGAACATTCAATCACTCACTATAAATCTTAGGCGGCGGCAGCCTGCTCCTGCTCGCGGTCTTCAATGACTTTCCGCAGCTTCTGGATAGACTGCTTGGCGCGCTCCTCATCCAGTTTGTTGATGTTCAGGAGCATCTTGGTTTTCTCCTGACGGGTAATCACCGGGTTGTTCAGCAGCCTGATGATTTCCTCCTTCTGTTTGGCGGTGGCATATTTCACAGCCCCTTCTTCGGCTGCCGGAGTTTCAGCGGCGGGCACTGGGGCGGCGGTAGGCTTGGCTTCAGCGGCCGGTTCAGCCGGAACGGCTTTCATGGTTTTGGCCGGTGCTGCCTGTTTTGCCGCAGGCTCATTCTTTTGTTCGGTTACGTTGCCCTGGTAGTCCATCTCCTCAGCGGGCGTAGGCTCATACCCGGCGGCTCTGATAATCCAGGCCAGGGCATTCCGGTACGCTTTGCCAATGGCTCTGGTCTGGGCCATAGACGCGATGGCATATTCCTGATAGTACTTGCGGCCTTGCTCCTTGTTGGAGCAGATGGCGAATCCGGCGCCCACCACTTGCTCGGTGCGCAGGTTCAACAGATTTACCTTGGCCAGGTACTTGATTTCGGCGCTGTCGCTCATATTGGTAAGCTCCTCCACCACCGGCAGAATACCCAGGCGGGAACCGGCATACTGCCAGCCTTCCACGTTCACGTATTCTTTGCCCTGTATGTTTTGGAAGAGGCGGTTCTCTTTGATAAACTTAGCCAGGTCTACGGCCAGGTGCATGGTTTCGTCAGACCGGGAGATATCAAAGCTCTCTATTTTATGCTTCTTCAACCCTTTTTCGCTGTTTTCTGCTTGATTCACTTTCGTCTGCATTATCTGTTGTTTCAGTTCAGATACAGAACAGAGGCATGGGGGTAAAAGTGCCCATCGGGATGGATTTTACAGTAATTTTTAGCACTGGCTATCAACAAGTTACAACCTTTTGCTAAATTTTATTTAGCAAAATAAATTATCTGTCAATCAATTAGTAGGCGTTATGAATACTTAATATTGCCATATGAGCAACACCCTCATCCTAACCTTCTCCCTCAAGGGAGAAGGGACACTGCCACTCCTTTAGAAACGGCTATGTCGTATAGCTAGAGATGGAAAAAAAGGATTTCAGGAAGGAATTAAGGCGAAACGCTACGGCGGCGGAGACCATTTTGTAGCAAGGCTTGCGCGACCGGAAGCTGGCCAAAAGTAAGTTCCGGCGGCAGCATTCCGTGGGGCCTTATGTTGTTGACTTTATCTGCTTAGAGGAGCACTTATTGATTGAAGTGGACGGCGCAAGCCATCATAACGTAGGCACCCAGATGGCAGATAATGAGCGGGACCAATGGCTACATGGGCAAGGATACAAGGTGCTCCGGTTCACCAATGAAGAGATTTACCAGAACGTGGAGCGGGTGTTGTGGGCCATTGAAGATGCGTTTGGCAGGAATACCAGTGAACCTAAGAGCAGCCAATAAAATAAGCCAGCCATTAACAAAAATGCTTCAACCTGAAAACTACGGTGTTCCTTCTCCCTCTGGGAGAAGGTTAGGATGAGGGAATCACCGTTTAAATGGTAAACACAGCAGCAGAGCAGAAGCAAGTTCCTAAGCAGGGACTAGTTTTCTCAAATGCCTCTGTTTCATTGCCACTGCTGCCCCTCACCCTAGCCCTCTCCCTCCAGGGAGAGGGAATTCTGCTTTTCCTTTTCTGGGCGGTTTTGCGTAAACGGCGCCGGAAAAGGAAAATTCTACGGTGGTGTTTTTGGCCTGTTTTGCGAAAAATAGGCCGGAAACGGAAAGTTCTACTCTACCTCTTCCGGCTGCAGCAGGAAGCCGTCTTTCATGGTAAGCTTTCTATCTGCCATGTCGGCGAGGGCGGGGTTGTGGGTTACCAGCACAAAGGTCTGGCCCAGGTCCTGGCGCAGCTTGAAGAAGATCTGGTGCAGTTCGTCGGCGTTTTTGGAGTCCAGGTTGCCAGAGGGTTCATCAGCGAAAATTAGCTTGGGCGAATTGATCAGGGCGCGGGCTACGGCAGTGCGCTGCTGCTCGCCCCCGCTCATCTCTGAGGGTTTATGGTCCAGGCGGTGCCCCAGGCCCAGCATCTCCAGCAGCTCTTTGGCGCGCTGCTCCACCTCCTTCTCGGGGCGGTCGGCCAGGAAACCGGGCAGGCAGACGTTCTCCAGGGCGGTGAACTCGGGCAGCAGGTTGTGGAACTGGAAGATAAAGCCAATGTTGCGGTTCCGGAACCGGGCCACCTCTTTGTTGCTCATCCCGGAGATTTTCTGCCCGTGCAGGTACACATCGCCCGCGTCTGGGGCGTCTAAGGTACCCAACAGGTGCAGCAGCGTGCTCTTGCCGGCCCCCGAGGCACCCACAATAGACACCACTTCGGCCTCACCAATGGTGAGGTCAATTCCTTTTAGCACCGGCAACGTGCCGTAACTCTTGAACAGCCCGCGGGCCTCTAGCAATACTGGTTTTTCTGTACTCATGGGTTCTGCAAAAGAAGCGGGAACAGGCGGTATTTGCAAATTGCCTGATTTTCTTCCCGTGAACGGGAAAAATCAGTCCTGAGTTCTGCGTCTGGAGTCCTGAGCGGGTAAGCGCCTTTCCGTTTTTGGCCTGTTTTCAGGAAAATGAGCCAAAAACGGAAAGGCGCTCCTTTGTCTAAATCCTCCTTTCACCGTTTCTTCCAGACGCAGGACTCCAGACGCAGCACTCAGGACGCTTTCGGGAGTCTTTTCAAAACGCAGCCATGTTTTGAAAAGACTCCCGAAAGCCTTACTTTCGTGCACCTAAAAACATCAACCTAACCTCATGAATATACACGAGTACCAGGCGAAAGACATTCTGAAGCGCTACGGCGTTCGAGTTCAGGAAGGCATTGTGGCTGAGACCCCCGAGCAGGCGGTAGAGGCGGCAAAGCGTTTAACCGAGGAAACCGGCACTGGCTGGCATGTGATTAAAGCCCAGATTCATGCGGGCGGCCGTGGCAAAGGCGGCGGGGTGAAATTGGCCAAAAACCTGGAGCAGGTGAAAGAGATTGCCGGCCAAATCATTGGCATGCAGCTGGTGACCCACCAAACCGGCCCCGAAGGAAAGAAAGTACACAAGGTGCTGGTGGCGCAGGACGTTTACTACCCTGGCGACTCTGAGCCCAAAGAATATTACCTGTCTATCTTATTGGACCGCGCCAAAGGCATGAACGTAATCATGGCCTCTACCGAGGGCGGCATGGACATTGAAGAAGTGGCCGAGCATACGCCAGATAAAATCTTTAAGGAGTGGATTGACCCGGCAGTTGGCCTGCAAGGCTTCCAGGCACGTAAAATCGCGTTCGCATTCGGGTTAGAGGGCGAGGCGTTCAAGGAGATGGTGAAGTTTGTGACCAACCTCTATAAAGCCTATGTAGACACAGACGCCTCCATGTTCGAGATCAACCCGGTGTTGAAGACCTCAGACAACAAGATTCTGGCCGTTGACGGCAAAGTGGATTTAGATGACAACGCCCTGTTCCGCCACAAAGACCTGGCTGAGATGCGCGACATCCTGGAGGAAGACCCCTTGGAAGTAGAAGCCAGCAAAAGCAACCTGAACTATGTGAAGCTGGACGGAAACGTGGGCTGTATGGTGAACGGTGCCGGTTTGGCCATGGCTACCATGGACATCATCAAGCTGTCGGGCGGTGAGCCGGCCAACTTCCTGGACGTAGGAGGCGGGGCCAATGCGCAGACCGTAGAAGCCGGATTCCGTTTGATTCTGCAAGACCCTAACGTGAAGGCGATTTTGATCAACATCTTCGGGGGTATTGTGCGTTGCGACCGTGTGGCGAATGGTGTGGTGGAAGCCTATAAGAATATTGGCGACATCAGAGTGCCGATCATTGTGCGTCTGCAAGGAACCAACGCCGAGGAAGGTGCCCGCATCATTGACGAGTCTGGCCTGAAAGTGTACTCGGCCGTAGCCCTGAAAGAAGCCGCCCAGAAAGTAAAAGACGTGTTGGCCGAGGTTGCCTAAGCAATATGCCTTCACTCATCAAGAAAAGCCTTCTCAGCAATGGGAAGGCTTTTCTGTTTTTGGCCTGTTTTGGCCAAAACAGGCCAAAAACAGCATGCGTTAGAGACCAGGCAGTGCCTGGTCTCTACAGATAATATTTCTAACTCAAGCCTCGCGCCTATGACTCAGCACTTATTTACAGCACGTTCAGCTGCACGTCTATATTGCCGCGGGTTCCTACCGAGTACGGGCACACCTGGTGCGCCTGTTCCACCAACTCCTGGGCTTTGGCTTTCTCTACGCCGTCAATTTTCACATCCAGCTGCACGGCCAACCCGAACCCGCCGTTGTCCATCTGGTCAAGGCTCACGTGGGCGGTCACGGTGGAGTTTTCATCCAGTCTGATTTTCTGCTGTCCGGCAATGAGCATGAGCGCGCTCTGGAAGCAGGCCGCATAGCCCGCTGCAAACAGTTGCTCCGGGTTGGTGGCACCGCCTTTTCCGCCCAAACCCTCTGGGAGGCGTACAGGCATGTCAATGATTCCGTCAGATGATTTCACTTGGCCGTTGCGGCCCCCGGTGGCGGTCACTTCCGCCGTGTACAGTCTTTTCATAGTGTTGTGGTGTTCTTTCTGGTTTGTGTTAGTATAACCTATTTTACGCGTTAAATGTTGGCAAGAAAAGTATATCTGCTGTTTTAGGGCTGTTTTTACGAAAACAGGCAAAAAACAGAAAAGAGACTTTTATCCTACGCAGGCATTTCCTACTTTTGCCCCTGCAATACCGGGCCACGTAGTACAACGGATAGTATTGGAGTTTCCGAAGCTCTCGATCCTGGTTCGATTCCAGGCGTGGCCACAAAAAAATCCCCTTTAGACAAATAGTCTTGAGGGGATTTTCTTTTATAAATCATTCTGCCTGGGTAATCAGGAGAAAATGAACCGGGCTTTTATCTCCGCAGGTTTTAGATTTTTATTTAAAACCTGCATCCATTTTACCAGACAATTGAAGCGACAGTGGCAGGCTGCAATCAGCTCCACTTCCTGGATTGAATATAAAAGAATGCTTCACCCCTTACCCCCTGCTGCGGAAGCATTCTGGAGGACTGAGTTCTTCCGGCGCATCAACCTCTTTTACAGCAAATGAGTACATCCTTTTTAGAAAAATGGCCAACGGTTGTTGCATTCTACAAAAAGTAAGTTCTTAAAAACACTTCCAAGAGGGAGACATTCTTAATGCGGAGGAGCTGCCACGAGGTCTTTTTTTTGTGTTTCCCCGCTTCCTTCCTGTTTTTTCTTTACATTAGAGGGAAAGACTGCCAGCTTCTATTTTGAAGGCAAGAGACTTATTCTTCGGCAACGCCAAGAAAGAAGAAACTTCTGTTGGGCACCTTTTACAGACCTAAACCATAAAGCTGGGACAGCCTCCTGCCAGATGAATAGTTTTCTTAGGAGAAGTAGGAGCTGAACCAGACAGTATGTTTTTGATTAGCATGAGAATACGTATCTTACTCTTCATTTTTCTATTTCCGCCTTTTATTTTAGCCTCCCAGGGGCAAAGCACTTCTTCTTCCCCGCAAACCGCCACCAATGAAGGTTCTAAAACGCAGCAGAAAGGCAAATCACTCCTCAAGAAACTGTCTGACAAAGCGCTGGTGGGCCTTACTGACAGTGACAATGCCGGTGTGAGAT
This sequence comes from Rufibacter ruber, assembly GCF_014138425.1. Lineage (NCBI taxonomy): Bacteria > Pseudomonadati > Bacteroidota > Cytophagia > Cytophagales > Hymenobacteraceae > Rufibacter > Rufibacter ruber. Next base: position 332,992 of record NZ_JACJIQ010000003.1, on the reverse strand, counting down.
GTTCTGCCTTTCTTGCCCTGGTGAAGATGGACAGCAACAAGGTGAGGCCGGTCTTTGTGAAGCACATGGACGATGACGAAAAGCTCACACTCAACTTTCTGTGGGGCCTGGTCACCGACTATGAACGGGTAAACCAATTCATGTTAGAGCAGCTTCACCCAGACACGTCTGAAAGCAGCTACAAACTCACAAAACAAGAATATGAAACCTGTAAAAAGCTGATTTACCAATAAATTGACTTTTTACTCAGGTAAAGCAGTTGCGTTCGCCTGTGGGGTTATATACTGATTTACATGAAATACCAGATGAGAAATTACCGCTAACGCGGCAGCACCTATCAAAGCGGCGCGCGCCTTACAGAGACCTGCTTTTACAAACTACATATTTTTATCCTTATGAATGTTTTGACCCTCAATCTATCTGACCAGGTAAGAATAGAAGTAGACAATTCTTTTACCGGGCAAGAAACCATCAAGTACAACGGCGAAATAGTTTCAGAGAAGAAGTCGCTTCTGGGTGAGAACCACCGGTTTGAGCGCGAAGAAAACGGTGAAATTGCCCAGTATGAAGTCAGGATCAGTATCAAGCACCTCACCCGGGTGGGGATAGACATATACAGAAACAACAAAGTTGTCTTACTGAGCTAACCTGCATGTTTGAGTAGGGATGTGCACAGGGAAAGACCAGCTGATTAAACCCATACCAGTCTCCCCTAACGCAGAATTCCTGTTTTCGGCCTGTTTTCCCAAAAACAGGCCGAAAACAGGAATTGCCACACACCTCTTACCAGAGAATTATTCTTTGGGTATTTCCACATAAAAGGTGGAGCCGGCGTCCTCGGTGCTTTCAAACCAGACTTTCCCGTTGTGCAGTTCTACTATCTTTTTAATGATAGACATGCCTAACCCAATGCTCTTCTCGCCTTTGATGCCCTCCCGGCGGGAAGAGGTAAACTTGTCAAAGAGATTTGGCTTCAAACTGTCTGGAATTCCTATCCCATCATCGGTTACGGCCACCAGTACAGAATCTCCCTTGTCTTCTATTGCCACACTGATAGTGCCTTGGTCATACGTGAACTTAATGGCATTGGAGATTAGGTTGTTGAAGACCTGCATCATTTTCATGACATCCAGGTACATATATACGGGCTCACCTGGCAACACCAGTTCAAAGTTCTTGGCCAGCAGGCTTTCCCCCATCTGCTGGTAGTTTTCAATCATGATCTGCAAGCGTTGGCAGATATTCACCCGCTCTTTGTGCAGTACAATCTGGGAAGACTCCAGGAACTCATTGTCAATGAAATCCCTGATCAGATCAGATCCTTTCTTGGCGTTGTCTTTGATAAACTGAACCAGGTTCATTGCACTTGGCCCGGAGCCCTGCAGCAACTCCCCCTCCAGCAGTTCTACCATACCCTCTATGTTGGTGAAAGGGGCGGCAAGGTCATGTGAGAGAATTTCAAGGGTGGCGTTCTTCTTTGAGTTGAATTTAAGCAGATTTGCCTGATACTCTTTGTGGACAGTAATGTCTTCAGCAAAACCAGAAAGCAAAACCCCTTGCCCCTCTTCTAGCAGTTGGCAGTTCAGGCAGACCCATTTAGTCTCCTGGTAAGGCGCGTTAACCCTGAACTCCACGGCTTCCTGTGTTTTGGTGTCCAGCAGTTTTGCGTATTTTTCAAAAAGGAAGACCTTGTCTTCCTCATGCAGTTGCCCCAGCAGTTGGAGTACATCAGGGGTAGTAGCTTCGGGTATCCCAAACAACGTATAGAACGCCCTGTTCAAGTACCTGAAATGCTTGCCAGTGACATCATAAATAAAATATGCCTGCCCAAAAGTCTCTGCCACCCGCTCTACCAGTGTAGAATGGAAGACGCTCACATCACGTTTCATCTTTCGTTAATGGTTAGTGCATGAATACTAGCTGTTTATCATTCCGTGAAAAGACCCGGCTTTTCACTACCCGGACGTAAACGTAATCATGCTTGATTTTACATTGTTTTCAATGCCTGTAAATAGAAATCTATAAGTATAGGACTATTACTATTTTTGAGACAACCTGGTTGCTAAGAATCAATTATTTATTTTGCCTAGGTTTGTTTCTACTGAATCTTTACCTTTGGTTATACCACCTGTTCCCCTCTATGCCTGCATTAAAAAAAATAAATTCCCCTGGAGCTACCGTTGATGTTGGTGAAATTCTGGTCATAGATGATGACACCTCTAGTCTGTACCTCATTCAGGACTTGTTCCAGAGCATGGGTATGGGCAGTAAAGTAACAACGGCCACTTCTGCTTCAGAAGCATTAAAGGTTCTGAAAGAACGCGCAGGAACGGCCAAATTCCCAGAACTGATCTTGCTGGACATAAGAATGCCAGAAGAAGACGGATTTGGGTTTCTGGAGAAAATGGGCAAACTGAAGTTAACCGGGCCGGTAGAACCTAAAGTTGTGGTTTTGAGCTACTACGGCAGCCGGACTTACCAGGAGCGGGCATCACGGCTGGGGGTGGCGGCTTATCTGTTAAAACCCCTCACCAAGGAGAAGGTACTGGATTTTATCAGCCTCAACTAAGCCTCTCTGCCCCTGCCTAGGTTACGGCCTGAAGGCTGGAGGAGGCATCAAACTTAAAGTATTTGTCAAGAAGCTGCGCCAGCTTTTCTCTCTTTAAGGGCTTGTTCAGGAATTCTGCAATTTTGAACTGCTGGGCCAATTGTACATCTACCGGATTGGTGGAGGTGGTCAACATGATGATGATAGGGCGGCTGTTTGCCTGCAGGTTCATCCCCTCAAATTCCCTCAGAAATTCAAAACCGTCCATGACGGGCATCTTCACGTCCAGAAAGATGAGTTGCGGGCAGTCATCTGCGGGTTGGGTCACACACCTTTCTGTTATCATGTGCAAGGCCTCCCTCCCATTATGGGCTACCAGTACCTGATCTGCGCAGTCAAGCTTGTCAATCACATTTTTACTGATGAAATTGGCAGAATTGTCATCATCCACTAATAGTACGCAGTTTAATCGTTCCATCTCCAAGAAAATTTACAACTCCCGTAATTCTTTCTCCATTTTTACCAGCTTACAGCAAATGGTTCTTCACTTTTACTCTTTTTTAGGATTAAACGTTGTTTCAGAAATCTTTATTTATACGGTTCTTCCCCAAAATTCTTAATTTTGCCTTTACGGCAATGGGAGAAACTGATGGACACTATTGTTACCTGCTGCAACGGGGCCTGTAAACGCACATGCCCTATTGCTTTTATACTTTAGGAGGAGTTACCTTCAAGTTATAAACCGCGTCTGCAGCACCAAGCGCTCACCTGCTTCCCCTAATACTTTACATACGAACCAGGTTCTATTGTTTATACCGTTTGCCAAACAGTACATAGTGGCCACCCTCCAGCCTTCCGGCTACCTCAGAGAGAGACTAAACCGGTGAAGAATAAAGTTATTGATACAAATGTCTTACTACTCACCTACACGCCACTGGCTACTTTACCAGAACAGTTAGGTGCCAATTAGGTCACCCATATGATCTTACCTGCCATTCCTGAAAATGAAATAGAGAGACTGGAAGCCTTGTATCTATATGATCTGTTAGATACCCTCCCAGAACAGGATTTTGATGAGCTGACAAAGATAGCCACGGTCATTTGCCAGACCCCTGTCTCCCTCATTACCTTAGTAGACGCAAAAAGGCAGTGGTTCAAATCAGCACAGGGGTTAGAGGTAAGAGAAACCCCCAGAGAGTTGGCCTTCTGTGCCCACGCCATCAACAATGCCCAAGGCCCTTTTGTGGTGACAGACGCCACCAAAGATGAACGCTTTTATGACAACCCCTTGGTGGCTGAAGACCCCAAAATTGTATTCTACGCCGGGGTGGTGTTAAACACCCCTGAGGGCCTGCCACTGGGCACCATCTGCGTAATTGACACCAAGGCGAGGGAGTTGACCCAGGATCAGATAAAAGCCCTGGAAGCCCTGGCCAATCAGGTAATGGGGCAAATGGAACTCCGGAGAAAGAACCGGAGGCTGGAGTTACTGAACCGTGAGATCAGCATCTTGAACAGGAACCTGTCTGAGTTCTCCTACAGGGTTTCCCATGACCTGAAAACACCGCTCAGGGGAATCAATGCCCTTTCTGGCTGGCTTCTGGAAGAGTACAGGGAAAAACTGGATGAACAGGGAGTGGAGTACCTCACGTTGATCAACAAACGTTCTAACCAGTTGCACCACCTCACTGAAGGGATCTTGCAGTATTCAAAGGCCACCACCATTCAGGTACACCAGAAAGAAGAGGTTGATCTTACCCTGCTTATTCAGGAGGTGCTTGATCATTGTGAACCACCGGCACATTTTACCATCCATTACCCCACAGACCACCCTCGCCCGTCCTGCTTCCGGCTGGGGCTCTACCAGATCCTGCAGAACCTGGTCACCAATGCCATCAAGTACAATGACAAGCCGCAGGGAGAAATCCAGATTGACTATATACCGGCAGAGGCCGGGTTCCACCTAAGCGTAGGTGACAATGGCCCCGGCATACCGGTTGAGTTCAGGGAAAAGGTATTTCTTCTTTTCGAAACCCTGGGAAGCAAATCCAATCTAAAGGAAGGAAGCGTGGGAGTAGGCCTGGCAACGGCAAAATCGCTCACAGAGCGCATGGGGGGCACCATCCAGATCTGTGACAGGGAAGGGCAGCCATCTGGGGTTTGTTTTCAGATGTTCTTCCCTGGGTAAGAGCTTTTTTGGCATATAGTTTTAAAACTAGTCAGCGGGAGGCTCTGCCTGTACGGCAAGTCTGGTAGCAGCACACAAAATGTGATAAAAGCGGGAAGGCAGGATTCTGCTTGGCCCCTTCCCGCACCTAAGAAAACCTGAACAGACTTATTTTTTCTTTTTCAAAGGAAAAGGCTTTCTGTTTTCGGCTTGTTTTTGGAAAAACAGGCCGAAAACAGAATACCTCTCCAGCCTCCTGTGCCTTGAAACCGGTAATCTTTAAAAGCAGGCAGTGTCTCTACCCCTCTTTCTTATGTTGCCAATAGTGATTGCCCAATGCAGCTCTAAAACCGCAAATTGTTCCTGCACTCTGTAGAAGCTATACCAGATGGGTGAACGTTGCGTAAAACGGAGCGAACCACTCCACAAAATTACCTAGACAACAAAGCAGAAACCCTTTGTGACCACCCATTTCTTAAAGCAGGGTTCTGTCATCAACCTGCACCCTAAGCCAACGTCACCATTCCTGACAGAAACGAACATAGTCTTTGGGTTCCCGTAAGCACCTAGCACATAACTTGTTTAGGCCAAACATGTACCTGCTATGAAAAAGAGTATTACACTGTTTCTGTCACTTGTCGCCTCCTTCACAGCCCTCTGCCAGGATTTTCCGGTGGAAGGGAAAAAGAACCACATTGTCTATAGGGGGAATAAAAGAGATACGGTCAAAATTGACTATGACCTGAAGCCGAAAGTCAAAGAATGGCTCAAAGAAAATAAAGAAAAAGCCCATGGCTTTACCTTTCACCCAGAATCCAACACCTATACCGGCACCTTTCATACTGTGCTTAAATATGTTGATGCACTGGGGGTGGAGCAGCGGTATCCGTTGTATTTCACCATGAACCTTGCAGTGGTAGAAAGCAGCGTACTGAAAGAGAGCACCTACAGATATGAGCTCAAAGATTTTCAAGTACTGGGTAAAAAAAGGAAGGCGTTTCCCGCCGAACAGCTTTTGATCAACGGGGAGAATGATAAAAAAGACCAGATACCTGCTGAAAAATTACATGAGATACAGCTACAGGCCACCACTTTTATAGACAACCTGTTAGAGAGCCTCCACAAGAAGATGCTGGCCAGGGCAATTGCCCAAAATTAGCAGCCCCACCTCATTGTTTCTTTGCAGTAAATTTATGAAAGGGGAACGCTTCTTTTGCAGTGGTTATAAATCCCGCCCCCTTGTAGTTCATTTTCTAACCACTGGCAATCAAATTAAACTAGAAGTCATTTCTTAACCACTTCGGTAGGACTTGCAGCTTTCTACAACACAAATATTGTCTTTTGTTTTTGGCCTGTTTTTAGAAAAGCAGGCTAAAAACAGAAAAAGGCATTGGGTATAAACCATTGATGAGACAGCTTCTTAACAAGAAGGCCCGGCAGACTACATCTGCCGGGCCTTCTTGTTAGGATAAGTTTTACCCTGGAGCAATTCTAACCCATAGCTGCGTGAACAAAAAAAGGGGTAGGCTATGATATGCCTACCCTTTTTTTGTTCGCATAGATTTCAATATCACTAGATGGTATCAGTCACCACTAACAGGGCGTAGATCATACCTGGTATGTAGAATAGCAGGGTAAGCAAAAGGCTGATCCAGAAGCGGGAAGTGATGCCTTCATACAGACCAACGGCCAACGGCGGTATCAGAATAGCCAGTATAATCATAAGAATATTGCTGGAGGCATTGGCATCACGAAGGGTATTTTTTACCTCTTTCCTGAATTCGCGTTTCTCTGCTTTGGTCATGGAAGCCAGTTTTTCTTTGGCCATCACCAGCACCTCTTCTTCCTTGATAGTTTTCTTCTCAGCCGGGGCAACAGCCGGTTTCACCAGTGGGGCTTTGCTTTCAGAAAGGTTTCTTTTTTCAAAGAGCACAGGCTTGGGGGCTTCGGCACTGGCTTCCAGATGGGCTTCTGCCTCTAGCAGTGATTGACTCTCTGTGACAGAGGCCAGCTGCTCAGCAGCCGGGGCTGGGGCGGCTTGCTCCATCTCTGGGGTGGCTGCCGGCTTGGCTTTTGTTTTCTGGTAATAGTCTGGCTTGGTAGCCGAGAAGCGGTAGTACTCTGCAGTACTGCAAGAGAATAAAAATTGCCCTACGGTGAGTACTGCAATCAACTGTAGTAGAACTTTTGACTTCATAAAAAAAGAAATAAGGGTTAAACAAAAAGTATAGCCTTCCCCCTCTTCCTTTCTGCCGCGTTCATGAAGGCTACTTCTTTTACTCCCCTTTTGCCAGATAGTTCTACTGCCCTTTAAACTTTCTTCAATTTTTTATTAACATTCAAAAGTTTTGGAGCTTACTAGTTCATCCTCTGTCATGCTGAACGGAACCAGATCCCAAACCTGTCCTTCTACGTTTACCACCTTGGCACCAACTCTTTATGGATCTCAGAAAACTGGCTGTCAGGCCTTTATGACTCACTTGTCAGGCCTCCGCAACTTCTACAAAACTTAGCACCTTTGCAAAACATGGAAGAGGGCAGCCCTTGCGGGGCTGCCCTCTTCCATGTTTTGCAAAGGTGAAAATTACGCAGTCACTTTTCTTTCAATGTCCCTCAGGTTTTCCATTTTTTTGTTTCTCAGGAAGCCGTTAATGTCCTCAAAGTGCTCTTTTATGCGTTTGTTGCCAAACTCAAACACTTTTTCAGCTAAACCGTCCAGAAAATCGCGGTCATGGGAAACCAGGATTAACGTGCCGTCAAAGGCTTTGAGGGCATCTTTCAGGATATCTTTGGTTTTAATGTCCAAATGGTTGGTGGGCTCATCCAGAATCAGCAGGTTTACCGGCTGCAACAGAAGCTTTATCATGGCCAATCTGGTCTTCTCGCCCCCAGAGAGCATTTTCACCTTCTTGTCAATGGCATCACCACTGAACATGAACGCGCCCAGGATGTCTTTGATTTTGGTCCTGATTTCCCCCACGGCAATTTGGTCTATGGTCTGGAAGATGGTAAGGTCTTCATCCAGCAAGGCCGCCTGGTTCTGCGCAAAATACCCGATCATGGAGTTGTGCCCTAACTGAAGCTGCCCCTCATAGTCAATCTCGCCCATGATGGCTTTAATCAGCGTAGACTTCCCTTCCCCGTTCTTCCCTACAAAGGCCACCTTCTGGCCCCGCTCAATGGTAAGGGAAGCGTCCTGAAACACCGTATGCTCCCCGTACTTCTTAGTAAGGCCGTCTACAATAACGGGGTAATTCCCGGAACGGGGCGCTGGCGGAAACTTCAGGTTCAGGGCAGAAGTATCTACCTCGTCTACCTGAATGATTTCAATCTTCTCCAGCATTTTCACCCGTGACTGCACCTGCAGGGTTTTAGAGTAAGTTCCTTTGAAACGCTCAATGAACGCGGTGATTTCTGCTATCTCTTTTTGCTGATCATCATACTGGCGCTGCTGCTGCTCCCGCCGCTCTTTGCGCAGCTGCAGGTACTGGGTGTATGGCACCTTGTAATCATAGATCCGGCCCATGGTCACTTCAATGGTACGGTTGGTGATATTGTCTACAAAGGCTTTGTCATGGGAGATGACTATCACCGCTTTGGCGTTGTTTACCAGAAAATCTTCCAGCCACTGCACAGATTCAATGTCAAGGTGGTTGGTAGGCTCATCTAGCAGAATCAAATCTGGCTTCTGCAACAGGATCTTGGCCAGCTCAATGCGCATGCGCCAGCCCCCGCTGAATTCCCGGGTGGAACGGGCAAAGTCTGGCCGCAGGAAACCAAGCCCCAAAAGGGTCTTTTCTACTTCGGCGTCAAAGTTGATCTCCTCAATGGAATAGTATTTTTCACTCAGCTCTGAGACCTCTTCAATGAGTTTCATGTACCCGTCAGACTCATAGTCTGTACGCGTCTCCAGTTGGGTGTTCAGGTCCTCCATCTTCGCCTTCATCTCCAGGATATTGGCAAAGGCTTTAGACGCCTCTTCAAACACGGTACAGTTGTCTTCTGTGAGCAGGTGCTGGGGCAGGTAGGCAATGACCGCATCTTTGGGCGCAGACACTTTGCCTTTGGTGGGCTTGTTCACCCCGGCAATAATTTTCAGGAGGGTTGATTTTCCGGCCCCGTTCTTCCCCATAAGGGCAATGCGGTCGGTTTCATTGATATTGAACGTTACGTTACTGAAAAGCGCTGAGCCGTTGAACTCAACAGATACTGCGTCAACTGAAATCATCTTTTTGGGAAAATAAGGACGCAAAGATACTATTTAGTTCCCCTTGTTGTATATTCTTCACTTGCAGATAGAAACACAGGGGAAGGAACTCAGCACCCATACCTTCTCAATATCCGTTTTGGGGCTGTTTTCTGAAAAACAGCCCCAAAACGTCAAGCCTGCAGCTCGGCCTGTAACTGGCTGGATTGCATTTCCTCTAAGATAAGGGCAATGTCTTCCTGCTTGAGCGGCTTGTGCAGGAGCCGTTGCACCAGCGGGAACTCATTGCATTTTTCCAGATCAGACTTGGCCAACGATGATGTTAGAATATAGAACCTGCTGGTCTGCGCTAAGACAGGGGTGTACGGCTCTAACGCTTTTAAAAACTCCCACCCGTTCAAGACCGGCATCTCTAAATCTAAAAATACCAGCATGGGGGCTTTATGCGGAAGGGCCTGCACCACGGCCAGGAACGCCTCTTCTGCAGATCCAAAGGGAACCACCTGAGCACCCAGCCCTTCCAGGGATAGTAGTTGTTCTGTCAGAAAAAGACTGATGGGATCATCATCAATTAAAAATGTTTTCATGGGTATGCTTAACTCAGGGTGATTATAAAACGGGTTCCTTCATTCAATTTACTTTCAACGGCAATCTTCCCACCCATGGCCTCTACCTGGGTTTTCACAAGGTAGAGGCCTATGCCCCTGCCCTGTTTGTTTGTATGAAACCTCTTATAAAGTTTAAAGACATTGTTCCCGGCTTTTGCCTGGTCAAAACCAGTGCCGTTATCAGAGAAAATGATAGTCTTCCCCTCAGGAATGTGGTAAGCTTTGACTTCAATTTGCAACGGCCTGTGGTCTGACCGGTATTTGATGGCATTGGAGATGAGGTTATAGAAGATGCTGAACAGGTAGGCGCGGTCTGCCTTCACTGACAGACCAGTCTCTATGTCAAACCGCATGGAACCGCCGCAGCCGCTCAATGACTCCTGAAAATTCTGCCAGGCCTGCTCACAGATATCAGCCAGACTCACCGGTTCTTTTTCAAGCACCTCCTGTTTGTCTCTGATGGAAAGCACCAGACTCAGGTCCCTGAGAATGGTGTCTAATTTAAATACGCTTTTTTTGAGGTTGGCCAGCGCCTGTTCAAAGACGTCAGAGGTTTTGTCTACTTTGGTGAGCAAATCTGCCAGGCCCAACGCATTGGCCACTGGCGCCCGCAGGTTATGTGACACAATGTAGGTAAACTGTTGCAGGTCTCTGTTTTGGTGGAACAGGTCCTGGGTCATTTTAATCTGGCTGGCCTCAATCTCTTTTCTGAAGGTCACATCTGTTTGTATGGTGATGAACTTTGCAATCTGCCCATTTTCATCTAAAACCGGGGTGATATCCAGGTTCAGCCAAATCTTCTCCCCGTTTTTGCAGTAATTGAGGACTTCTTCAGAAACGGGCTGCGCAAGCTTCAGTTTTTCTAACATCTGATCTAGCACATGCCCGTCTGTCTCCGGCCCCTTTAACAGCTCTAAGGGAAATTCACCCACTACCTCCTCCAGCTCATAGCCCGTGATATTGGTAAAGGCCTGGTTAATCCATTCGGCCCGGCCTTCTGCATCTGCAATCATAACGCCGTTGCTGGTCTTGCTGGCTACCAGAGAGAGCTTTTCCAACTCCTGGCGTGACTTTATCTGCTCTGTGATATCTGAGAAGTAAACTGACAGCCCCTCTTCAGAAGGATATGCTTTTACTTCTAACCAAGCTCCCAGCTTCTCCAGGAAAGCCTCAAAATGCACCGTGGTTCCCGTGGCCATGGCATACTGGTACTGCCTGTAAAACTGCCCGCCCAGGTCCTCAGGAAACACATCCCATAAGTTTTTACCTAATTGGTCTCCTCCTGGGGAAAGGTTGAGGAGTTGTCTGAACTGATCGTTGATAAAGATAAAATTCCAGTGCTTGTCAACGGCGAAAAAAGCATCTGTTATGCTTTCAAAAACATTTTTCAACTCAGACGCCTGTTTCTGAATGGTTCTTTGGGCCAACGCCACCTCTGAGACATCCCGTAAAACAGCATACACCGCCATTACTTCTTCCCCCACCACAATAGGGATTTTGCTCAGGTGTAAGATAACTTTTTGCCCGCTCCCCCCCGGCAATTCTATCTCACAGGAGACTTTATTCCCCTCAAAGGCTTCCCGCAGTTTCTGCTCACAAACGGGGGCCACCTCGGGGGGCAAAAATTCAGACTGGTGCCTGTTCACCACTTCCTCCTTTGACAAGTGCAGCGTGTCCAGAAAAGTGGGATTGGCTTCTAGAATGTTCCCGTTCCGGTCTTCTACCAGAATCATATCTGGGTTATTCTCAAACAGAGCCCTGAATTGCTGCTCACGTTGCTGCAGCTGCTCCCTATGGTAGATTCTCTCCGTTATTTCCCGTGAGCTTAGCACCAGCGCATTGATATAGGGGTTCTGCAACTGATTTCTCCCAATGGTTTCTACCCACACCCAGTTGCCGCTTGCAGTCTTACATCTGAATTCAATGACAGAGGTATTCTCTTCTTCTGAAAGCTGTCGGAAAATATCTAAGATCCTGGGCTGGTCTTCTGGGTGCACAAAACTTAAGACATTTCTGCCAAGCAACTCTTCTAACCCATAACCCAGCGTGCGAAAAACAGCTCCCCCGCAGTGAAGGATCCCTCCCTGTGGGTCTACCAGGGCAAACATATCTGCTCCGCTTTCCATCAATGCCTTGTGAAGCTCCTCCTGCTTGCGAAGCTGTTGATGGGTTTGGCTCTGCTCTGCTGTCTTACGCCCTATACCAAAGTGCGCCTGATCTTCTTCCAGCCAGGAGAAAGACCATATCAGGTTAACTGGCGCACCATTTCTCTGTAGTAAACAATTCTCTAAAAAGTCTTTGGGTGTCTTTCCATTCTCTATCTGCTCCAGGTATTGCCCGGTCTTCTTCTGATCACGCGGGTGCACATGGGTTATGAAAGAGGTGCCTTCCAATTCTTTTGAATCATACCCTAGAATGGGAACAGCAGCTTCACTGACTTGTAGAATGTTACCGTCTATACCAATGGCACAAATTAAGTCAAACCTATTGCACATGATTTGATCCCTTACATTGAAAGCCATAGTACTCCTATTGGTATATTTACAGTTTTCCTGTTTGATTTTTTATAAAATAAATAGTTTTATAAAGATAGCTCTGTTATTTATTTAAGTCAATAAACTATTCTATAAATTGAATTTTAACTATACATAATCATATTTTATCCATTTCAAGCACCTCCTATAAACGTTATTTTTATTATGTTTAGTAATTGCACTTTAATAATCCTTCTCCATTATCAACCATAATACTGGCTTTAAAAACTACGGCATCAGGAGCCATTTAGGTAACTATGTTTATCATAAAAAAATGAAGTATTACTGTCTTTTAAGGCAGGTAGAAGTAAGAGAAAGATTAGTGGACACTTTATTTGATGAGTTTCCGGTTCTGTTTTAGGCCTGTTTTCTAAAAAACAGGCCTAAAACAGAATACCCTTAACAGAGACATAAGCGGTTGGCCCACAAGTGACGGGTCTAATTGACAGCGGCTGTCCCTAAGAATTACAAAGCGTTTTTATGCCTTCAGATTGCCAATGGCTTTCTTTAAGACTAAAAAGCCTGCCAATCCGCTGATAAGGGAGGCCACCAGAATAGCAAACTTGGCATTGGTCTGCCATTCCTGGTTACTGAAGGAAAGCAGCGCAATAAAGATAGACATGGTGAAACCCACGCCAGCCAATAGCCCCACCCCCAGCATCTGCCCCCACTGCACCCCCTCAGGAAGACTGCTGATCTTAAGTTTCACCGCCAGCCATGACATTACCAAAATGCCCAAAGGCTTGCCCAGGCACAGCCCCAACAGAATACCCAAGCCTAGTTTGTTTGTTAACCCCTGCAGCATTCCGGCCTCAAACTGTATGTTGGTATTCACAAATGCAAAGATGGGCATGATCAAGAAATTGACCGGCTTTACAATGGCATGCTCCAGCTTCTCCAGCGGACTTTCGTCGGCGGTGGGGTTGGTAGGTACCGTAAGGGCCGTCAGTACGCCAGCAATAGTGGCATGAACCCCTGAGTGGTGCACAAAATACCACATGACGGCTCCGGGGATCAGGTAAAAGACCAGGCTTTTGATACCCAGTTTATTGAAGACAATGAGTAAGGCAAAGATTCCCCCAGCATAAAGCAGCGCATCTACATGCAGCTCTTCTGAATAGAATACGGCAATCACTACAATCGCCACCAGATCATCTACAATGGCCAGTGCGGTTAAGAATATGCGGAGGCCCAAGGGCACCCGCCGGCCTAAAATAGAGAGAATGCCTATGGCAAAGGCAATATCAGTAGCCATTGGAATTCCCCAGCCGGCTGCGGTTTCAGAGTTGTTGTTAATGGCATGGTATATCAAAGCGGGCACAACCACCCCGCCTATGGCCGCTAAAACGGGCAAAGACGCCTGCCTGACAGAAGCAAGCTCCCCTTCTATCAGCTCCCGCTTAATCTCCAGGCCTACCAGTAAAAAGAAAATTGCCATTAAACCGTCATTCACCCACAAAAGCAGGGAGTACTGAAGGTCTATCCCGGCCGGCCTCCCCCCTATTTCAGTGGCAAGAAGCGTTTCCAGTTGGCTGCTTAAAGGAGAATTGGCAACAAGAAGAGAAACCGCTACAAAAAACAGGAGAATGAACCCTCCTGCGGAGGCTGACCTGAAGAAATTCTTAAAAACTGTTAAATTGATGAGTTGACGGATCATAAAGAATGGGTTGAATTGTACTGAGGCACTTGCTTCTCCACTTCCCTTTCCCTCCTGACCTATCTTCTAAGGTACTCTGTCCTAGCCAAAACGTTACGCTTTCGCCTTGATTCAAAAGATAATCCTAGTTTTTGAGAAGCTTTTGCAAAACACTGTTATTTCATTGTTGCCTGCTTTTGCAGAAGCCGAAGCAGTACGCCGTTAGTCCAGCCAAACCCATCTTGGTTAGGGTACTCTCCCCCACCGCCCTCTTCACCAGCAACCTCCACGTTATATTTCTCGGTTAGTTTACCGGTACGCTGGTACACCTGCACATTCTGCTCAACCCAACGCTGGGCAATGGTATTGGCGAGTGGGTGATGCTTGTATGCCCTTAACCCTTGAATGCTCATCCATTGCAGCGGGGCCCATCCGTTTGGGGCATCCCATTGCTGGCCCGTATGGTTCAAGGTGGTGGCAAGCCCCCCCTGCTGCAGAAATTCATCCTTTAAACGTTGGGCCACCGCCTCGGCCTGGGCTTTTGTGGCGATGCAGAAAAACAGAGGCGCCACCCCGGCCAGGGTAGCCACGTTTGACGTAGTTTGCTTTTTCAAATCATAGTCAAAGAAAAACGCCCCGGCCTCACTCCAGCAGTATTTTAAAATTGCGTTTCTGCGGGCTTCTGCCATACGCCGGTAGTGACGCTCCTTAGACTTGTTATCTTGCAAATGGGCCATATCTGCCAGCGTGAGCTCCATGTGGTAGAGTAGGCAGTTTAAATCAACCGGTACCAACTCCGTTGTCCTGATGGCAGCAAGGCTTTTACCATCTCCAAACCACCTGCTGCTAAAATCCCAGCCAGATTCTGCGGCGGCTCTCAGGTCCCGGTACACCTCCTGCTCGTTTCGGCCGGAGGCGTGGGCCACCTCTACATCTTCCTTGTAGGCTTCTGGCCTGGGGGAAAGGTCATCATCCCAGTACCGGTTTAGGATGCTCCCGTCTGGGAGCCTGACCACCCTTCTATGGGCTGGGTTCTCACTGCTCAAACTTTTGGCCCCCTCCATCCAGAAGGCATACTCTTTCAAGAGCACGGGAGCGTAAGACGTTAAAACCTCCCGCCCTTTTTCCTTCGCCAGAATTCGCAACATCAAAGCAAAGAAGGGCGGTTGAGACCTGCTTACATAGTAACTGCGGTTGCCGTTGGGGATGTGCCCAACGGTATTGATCAGGTAGGCGAAATTATCTACCATGTGCTGTATAAGCGCTACCTCTCCGCTCTCCTGGAGCCCCAGCATGGTAAAGTAGGAGTCCCAATAGTAGATTTCCCTAAACCTTCCGCCAGGAACCACATAGGGCTTGGGCAACGGAATCAGGGAACTCTGCTCAGGGCTGGGCTGCCGGGTGAGCACGGGCCAAAGGCTTTTTATATGGTCTGCCACGGGTCTACTGGGGTCTGATTGGAAGTTGGTGGCAAAGGCGGGCGGCATCTCAAAATAGGTCAGCACAAAGCCTTTCAGGTCAAATCCTGCTTTACTTTTTTCCTGTTCATACGCCTGCAGGATTTTCTCAGGAGGTGCCTTGGGAATACAGTCAGTGAACGTTTTAGAATCTGGAAAGACCGGCTGCAGCTGAACTGCCTTAAACAACGGGCCCAACTGCTCATGTGGCCTGTATTGAGCCAAAACCCCTGCTTGCAGGCTGGCCCAAAGCAATACGGGAAGTATAATTCTAAACAGGAAAAACAGACGGGTAAAAGACGCGGCAGAGACAATGTGCTTCATGTACTTGAGGTAGTTTGCTCCTCTATTGTACGCACAAAGCCTTCTTTCCGGATATAATCTGGGTATCACGCCAGGCAAACGGGTTCTGTTTTCGGGCTGTTTTTGCAAAAACAGCCCGAAAACAGAACCCGCTCCAAACTTCATTATGGCGTAAGATCAGCCTAGCTGAAAAGTGGAACTACCTTTCATGCAGCAACCGGTCAATGTCTTGAATTTTGCCAAATACCACCAGAATGTCTCCTGCCTCAAAGACGGTGTCACCACTCACCACCCCCAAAACGGTTGGCTTAGGCTGGGACCGGCCAAAGATGTTCCGGCTCTCCTTGTTGCGCAGAATGGTCAGCACGTTGACCTGGTAGCGCGCCCTGAAGTCTGACTGAGCTATGGTTAAGCCCACATACCGCTCAGGCACGGTGGCTTCAATGATGTTGTAGTCTTCTGCCAGGTCAAACGAATCAATCACCCCGCGCATCTCCAGCTTCTTGGCCAGCCGCTCTGCACTTTCCTGCTCCGGCCTGATAATCTGATCTACCCCTATGGCCTCTAACACGGTCTGGTGCAGCGGAGAAATGGCACGGCAGATCAGGCGTTTCACCTGCAACTGCTTAAAAATAGCGGTAGCCATGACAGAAGCGCCTAAATCCTCGCCTATGCCCACCAGCACCACGTCTGTCTCAGCGGTAGGCAAGGTAGAAAGCGACTGGAAATCACTGGCATCCAGACAAACCGTGTGCGTCACCTGGTCTTTGTAGAACTCCACCTTCTGCATATCCCGGTCCACGGCAATGACCTCATGCCCCATTTCGGTGAGCCGGATGGAGAGGGAGGACCCAAAGTATCCTAATCCTATGACAATGTATCGCATAGCGCAAATTTTTACGTGATAATGATGGTTTCTGTGGGATAGCGGTACCGCAGCGTTGAAACCTTTCTCAACAAACCAATGATGAGGGTCAGGGTGCCCACTCTCCCTAAAAACATGGTTACAATCAAAACAACTTTGCTGGGGGTGCTCAACAGGGAGGTGATCCCCACTGAAAGCCCCACCGTGCTAAAGCCTGAAAAACACTCAAAAGCCACGGCCGCCAACCCCAGCTGCGGGTCAAAGAGCGTCACCAGGAAGACAGAAAGGCCAATCACCAGCAAGGACAGCAGAATGATGGCGAAAGCTTTGTAGACAGACTCCTGCTCAATTTCACGCCTGAACACCTCTACCCGGTCTTTGCCCCGGGCCAGGCTGATAATATTGAGAATGGCAACTGCAAACGTGGTGGTTTTAATACCGCCCCCCACAGAGGCAGGGGAAGCCCCTATCCACATTAAAAGGAGATACAGCAGAACCGTGGGAGCGGTCAAGGCCGCCATATCAACGGTATTGAAACCAGCGGTACGGGGAGTAACCGAACCAAAAAATGCCCCCACTATCTTACCGGCCAAGGTGTGCTCTGCCAGGGTGTTGTTGTATTCCAGCAGAAAATACAGCACCATGCCCACCACCAGCAGCACCAGCGTGGTGATTGTGACCAGAAGGGTGTTTACATTCAGCACCCGCGGAGTATGCTTTACCGTTCTTTGATTACGGAATCTGTTGTACAGGCGAAGGAACAACTGCCGCACAAACCGGTACAGGTTAAAAACAATTGGAAACCCTAACCCCCCCATGATCACCAGAAAGGCAATAACCAACTGCAGCGGGTAGTTAAACCGGATCATGGGGTCATAAAGCCCCATGCTGAGGGTAGAAAAGCCGGCATTACAGAAGGCAGAGACCGCATGGAAGAGGGAAAAGCTGATCCTGTCTGGCATCAGCTCACTGGACAGGGGTTCCAGGCAGAGATAAATCAAGCCCGCGCCCAGCAGTTCAATGCCCAGGGTAATGGTGACTATTTTGAAAAGGGTTCTGGTAATCTGGCTCAGGTTGTCTTCATTGAGCCAGTCCCGCATGAACAGGGAACTCTGCAGGGAGGAACCTTTGAAAAAGATCCCAAAGAAACTGGCAAAGGTCATAATGCCCAGCCCGCCCACTTGAATCAGAATAAGGATCATCACCTTGCCCGTAGGCGTAAACACCGTGGCCGTGTCAAGGGTGATCAAACCGGTCACGCAAACGGCGCTGGTGGCGGTGAACACCGCATCAATAAACGAAATCCCTTCATACGTGGCCTGCGGCAGGAGCAGCAGCCCGGTACCCACCGCCACCAGAAAGACAAAACTCAGGATAAACAACTGCGCCGGATGAAAAGAGGGACGGTAGAAAAGCAATGTCTTCTTAGAGATCTCTACCAGAAAGACATAGAAAATAACAAAGTAGATGACTTGCTCACTGTCAAAGAACCGCAAGAGGGTACTGGCACTGGTGATCTGATTCTTCAGTATAAAACGGGCAATAACCGCCACTGCCATAAAAGACAGCAACAAACCTTCAAAAATAAGGGAAGGGCGTCTGGACAGCTCCTTCCGCATGAGGTAGGTTCTCACCCCCAAACTTCCCAGAACTGTCAGGAAGAAGGCATGGTAGAAGTAATGAAGCAGCGTTGAGGAGGACTCTTCTTTTTCAAAGCCAATGTCATACAGAAAAAGCAACAGCCCGAAACTGCTAAAGTAAAGAAGGAACGAATCAAGAAAAGACACTATGCGGGGCGACTGGCCCAAAATGGCCAGCGTGGGGGAGTGTTTTATCCTGTCCTGCTTATTCTTCATGCTTTAATATATAACGAAAAAATGGCGCGGGTGGCCAGGGGCCCGTATTTGTTTTAACTGTACCCTTAACTAAATAGTAATGCACTTTCTATGCCTCTTTTGAGCCCCATACCTGCATTCTGAAGCTGATCAAAAGTTCTGGAAGCCCTCTCCTAACACTTGGGCTTTGCTTTACGAGTTTTACTGGACAAGGAATGTCTTTCGTTTTTGGCCTGTTTTTTAAAAAGTAGGCCAAAAACAGAAAAGCAAGCTGGCCTACTCCAGGCTGGTGACAACTTCCAGGCAGCCTTACGGATTTCTATTGCCGCGCAACGCCCAACCTGCCCTACTTCTTAGACGTTACCCAAAAGGCATTTAGGCAAATGTAGGCAAAGCAGAACATTTTTACCGATTGCCAGTAATTTAAATGCAACCACAGAACCTTAAACCGAAAAACTATGGATACTTATAACCTTCGCCCGGAGAACATGCGGGCCCCAGAACACTTAAACGAGAAGGAGGCCAGACAAAGTTTAGAGGAACTGGACGCCAAGATAAAAGTGCTGAAAGGCCGGGCCAACGCCACCACCGCCGACTCTAACCACACCTACCATGAGCACATTTCGGCCTTAGAGGCCAAACGCACTCTGATTGCGCAAAAGCTAGAAAGCTCCTCTACGGCCACTGAGAGCACCTGGCAGGAAATCAAGAAAAGCCTGGAGGAGCTAGGCGAAGGAATCAGGAAACTCTTTTAAAATCCTGGGAACAGGCAACTCTTTTTATACGGTTGAAACTCTCAGTTTCTGTTTTAGGGCTATTTTCCTAAAAACAGGCCGAAAACAGAAACCTGTAGGCTAGTTCAGAGAGCCAGGCTGGCCATTACAGTAACAGGCGTTCTACCTGGGACTACACTGTAGTTAGCGGTAATCTTAAAAAATGAAATGATACAGGATTCTTTGATTATCCCTCAAAGACACGAGCGATTCATTAAAAAGATTTGCGAAACAGAAATTGTCATTGGACTTGAAAGTGAAGAAGGGTTCGCTACGTCAAGCTCAAACGATTACGAGGACGAGGATGAAAATCCTATACAGATGATTTGCTTCTGGTCAGAAAAGGCATTGGCAAAGGCCTGCGCTAAGGACGGATGGGCAAACTATACACCAACTGAAATACCTCTCTCAGAATTTTTGGAAAACTGGTGTGTAGGCATGAACAATGACGGACTTCTGATAGGGACTAATTTTGACCAGAACATGTTCGGCCATGAAGTTGAGCCATTTGACCTTATACTTGAAATAATAGCGGAATTGAAAAGCTCTGGCAAGAACCTTGACTTGCAAAAGTTTGAAGATATAGAAGACTTGGAGACGCAAGTCAAAGAATTGTAAAAAAAGCCTACCGCTAACAAGGTATAAACGTCACCCTTCGGCCAACGGCCTCGCGCGTTGTTCATATTAGCCGTTAGAGCAGAAGACCCTAAAAAGAAGCAGGCGGAGATTTGATGAATCTCCGCCTGCTTCTTTTTGGTCAGCTAACCTCCTTATTGCACGGAGTGCTGTTCCGTAATGATATTGAGAATATCTGAGGTCAGTGGTTTTGAGAAGAAATCCCTCACCTCTAGAAGGTTCTTGGCATGGGTAATGTCATTCTTATCTACGGCTGAGGACAAGACAAACAAAAGGCAGTCCTGGGTCAGGTGCTCAGGGAGCTTGCGGTATTCCTCAATAAACTCCCAGCCGTCCATACCGGGCATGTTGATATCCAGAAAGATAATCTCCGGAAAATCCTCCGGGTTTTCAGCCACAATCTTTGACAGGGTGTCTAGCGCCTCTTCTGCCCATAAAAAGCTGGATACCGATTCAGCAAACTGCTGATTTTTGATCACGCTTTCACACAGGAAGTTATGGATCTCATCATCATCAATCAAAAAGACTTTTTGATACTTACTCATCTTTTGGTGGCGCTTGTAAAAATATCTTAAATGTTGAACCCTCTCCTACGGCACTATCCAGGTCTACCCAGCCGCCCAGCGTCTCTACCTGGGTCTTTACCATGTGCAGCCCCAGGCCTTTGCCTTCAATATAGGGGTGAAACCGCCGGTACAGCCCAAAGACTTTATGCCGCTGTTTTGTTAAATCTATTCCCAACCCGTTGTCTTTCAGCAGCAGACACAAATAGGAATCTGAAAATACAGTTTTAATATGAATTTCCAAACGGCGATTAGGGTCTCTATACTTTATAGCGTTGGAGATCAGATTCAAAAAAATACTGTTCACATACCCTTTCACCCCCAAAACCTCTCTCCCCTCATAAAAATCTGAGGTAACAAGGGCATCACAGCCGCTAATTTGCAGGGCCAGGCTTTCCAGCACATCTTTGAGGCTCTCCTTGAGGTCTACCACCTCCATCTTCTGATCAGCCTGGCTTCTGATAGTGAGAATCTCATTTAAGTCTTTGATGGTTGCGTCTAACCGAAGGCTGGTTTTCTCCAGTTTACTGATCAGCACGCTATTGATAGGGTCAAGCGGATTTACCCTGTTGTAGAGGCTGGTAAGGCCTACTATGTTGGCTACTGGGGCCCTAAGGTTGTGAGACACTATATAGGCGAACTGCTGCAGGTGTTTGTTTTGCCGTGCTGTTTCTTCTGTGAGGGTGGCTTTTTCCTGCTCTGCCTTCTTGCGCTCCCCTATCTCCCTGATGGAGGTAAAGCTGTAACTCTGCCGGTTGTAGACAAAGTGGTTCCAATGCATTTCTACCGGGTGCAGCTCCCCGTTGCTGGAGATGAGAAAAGTCTCTAATGTCAGGCTTTTTTGGTTCTCCAGCAGCTGCCAGTGCCCCTGCCACTCATTGGCCTCAAACATGGGGGCAATGTCAAACATGGTTAACTGCTCCAGTTCCTCGGCCGCGTACCCTAATAATTTGCAGCAGGCGCGGTTCACCCGTAGAATGCCTGAATCAGGTTTGACCCAGATAAATGCCTCAGATGCCCTTTCAATGGAAAAGTCAGAGAATTTAAGGCCTTCCTCTGCCTTTTTGCGGGCGGTTATATCACTCAGGCTCCCGTTGAGCCGTACCATCACGCCCTTTTCATCTAAGATAGCCGAGCAATGGGTGATAGCCCACTTCTCCTCCCCGTTGATTGTCCTGATCCGGTACTCCAACTGGAACTGTTCACTTGATTTTTTAATGTTGGGCAGGGCAGCCTCAAACAGATGACGGTCTGCCGGGTGAACCAGATTGAACCACAAGTACTTGTCCTGGTAGAAATCTTCTGGAGAATACCCTAGAATAGAATTGCATTGCGGGCTCACATAGATCATCTCCATGTTCCCGTTGAAAGAGAAAACTATTTCTACAATGTTGTTGAGAATGGTCTGTGCCTTTGTTTCTGATTCCCGCAACTGCAGTTCGGCCTGCTTACGGGCAGTAATGTCATTGGCCACCACTAACCGGCGGGCAATTCCTTTATCAGGGGGGAGCACGTGGGAGCAAACCTCCACAAACAACAAGGAACCGTCCCGTTTAAGGTGCACCCATTCGCCGGCATGGTTCAGGTCATTTCTCTGGCTGGAGACTTCTTTGATCAGGGCAGTAAGTTGTTCCTGGGGTCTGATGTCCTTAATGGTCATCTTCAGGAATTCTTCTTTAGAATACCCATACAGACTGACAGCTGAGTTATTGACCATTAAAAACCGCAGGCTGTCTGTATCAAACACCCACATTGGGAGCGGATTGTTTTCAAAGAGCAACTTGTAATAGTTTTCCCCCCCAAACCCAGCATCTCCTACAGCCCCGGCTATAAGGTCATGAGAAGTGGCCGCCCTCCTATTTTGCTTTATGTTCCCCATCTGCTGGTGACCTTAAAAACTATACAAAGTTATATAGACAATTTTCTATTCTATGATAAAATACAGGGGGAATGTATTGTAGGCCGGTGAACATGCAGCTTTCTTTAAAGGCTAACAGAAGAGTAAAATTACTTCCCTTCCCCTGCTCCCTATTGAGGCTAAAAATCAACCGTGGTGTAAGTTATAATTTAACAGGTGTATTTAAAATAATATTAGTCTCTTTTCACTTTTTCTCCTGCTAACACCCAATTTTAACAAGGATATTTTAAAATGAGGCTCAGGAAGGAAAGGGGCTGCCCATTTTGCCTTCATGTTTTCTCCTATTTTAGGGCGGCCCATGTCAGGCTATGGCAATCACCCAAACAGAAGGCTGGAATGCTTTCCTGTTTTTGGCCTGTTTTCCCAAAAACAGGCCAGAAACAGAGCGCCCCCTACCCGTGCAGAACCATAACTCTTCATCTTGCATAAATGGGACAGGTTTTAGTAGTAAGCCTCCTCCCTTATAGCGTAAGCGGTAAGGAGCAGTAGCATTTGTGCAATCTGGCAAGGGGAGCAGCGCCCTCAGGGGTAGCTCAACTATTTCTTTTATAGGTTCTCCAGCTTTTGGAGGAGGTAAAACCTGTATAGACAAACTCATCTTGAGCAGGAATAATCTTAAGAATACAAATGAAACGTTCCTGTTTTCGACCTGTTTTTTGAAAAACAGGCCGAAAACAGGAACAGAGTTCAAGAGAGGTTGTAAAGGGAATGGCCGGTTATTGCTGAACAGGCTCTCTAAACCCTACCCAGGTGAACCGCTTGATCACAAATTCTGGGTTTGTGAAAGAAGCATTCCCAGCGGGGTTCCCCCCCGTCACGTGAAAGTCAGAGAAACTGGCGTTCTGGTTCAGGAAGATACCGCCGGTCAGGTTAAAAGACACCGGTGTACCCGCCAGCCCCATCTGGTCCATGATCAGCTCCTTCATCTCCTGATCAGTAGTGTACGCGCCGCATGAAATAGCACCGTGTTCTAACGCCATTTCCTTGGCCAACGCCACAGATTCTTGGGTGTTCTTTGTTTTAATGACCAGCGCAATTGGCCCAAACAACTCTTGGCTGTACACCTCTCTGTCCTCACTGTTCACTTCATAGAGAACCGGGGTGCAGATACGTGCCTTCTCAAAACTGGGGTTGCTGATCTCGCAGGTATCAAGCAGGCTGCGCCCTTTCAGGGAGCTTAACTCTTTCACCCGCTGTTGGGTCACCTGGTTCTGGATAGCCCCCAGCACATGCGGACCCGCCTTGGGGTTGTTAACCACCTGCGTAACGGCTTCACCTAATTTGGCAACCACCTCCTCATAAGGCACCTGCACACCGGCAACCGTTATACCACCCTCCGGAATGAAGAAGTTCTGTGGGGCCGTACACATCTGCCCGGAATATAAGGTTAAAGAGAAGGCCAGGTTCTGCATTACCTTGTCCAGGTCTTCAACAGAATCAAGAATCACTGAATTCACCCCGGCCTTTTCTGTAAACACTGTTTTTTTGGCAAGGCTTTCCAGGTAGTTGCCGAAAGCGGAGCCACCGGTGTAGTCAATTATTTTTACCAGAGGGTGCTCCGCCAGCTCTTTGGTGATGAGTTTTTCTGCAGGGTCAACGGCAAGTTGGCAAATGGCCGGATCCAGACCGCATTCTGCCAGCACCTTTTGCACCTCTGCCACCACAATGGCAATAGGCAAGACCGCTTTGGGGTGCGGCTTTACAAGAACGGGGTTTCCGGTGACCAAACTGGCATACATGCCAGGCACTGTGTTCCAGGTGGGGAAGGTGGAGCAACCAATAACCAGTGCCAGGCCTTTGGGTACCGGTTTCCAGGATTTCTGCAGTTTCAGGCTGTATTTTCCCATAGGCTTTTCCCATACCTGCTGTTCCGGGAAACGGGTCTGCTCCTCATACCCTGCCGCAACGGCCTCCAAGGCGCGGTCAGCGGCGTGCGGACCAGAGGCCTGAAAAGACATCATGAAGGCCTGCCCTGTAGTATGCATAGTGGCATGGGCAATTTCAAAGAATCTGCTTTTGACGCGCTCCAGGGTTTCAATGAGCAAGGCGGCTCTCTGTGCGGGAGTTACCTTGCGCCACGTGTCAAACGTGTTCTGCCCGTTCTTCACCAACGTCTCTACCGGGTAGTAAGGGTAAGAAACCCCAATGGGCGCCTGTTCATACGGAGACTCCTCCTGCCCAACCCAACCGGCCGGCTCTCCTTGCTGCAACTCATTGAAGTGTTTTCCTGTTAGTTGTTTGTAAGCTTCCAATCCGGCCTGGTCTGCTCCTTCGCCGTATATGGCGGGCGAGGGGTTCTCAGGGTATTGGGAAAAGAAAGTACGTTCATGAATGGCTTGAACAGCCCGGTCAAGAACAGTTTTATGTTTTGTCACCAGTTCAGGCAAGACAGCATTCTCATGTACGGTGGTAGTGGTCATAGATTTGAACAATTTATTGGTGATTACACGTACTCTTCAAAACTTAAATCTAAAACGAAAGTTATTAACTAACTACTAAACGTTAGCTTAATTTAAACCGCCTATTTCCATCATTTAACCTGTTAGCGACATAATCAAACTAAATATTTCCGCTCTACCTGATAAAAAATTTACCTTTCTGGTGATGAAGTCTCTATTCATTTTTTTTGCTGCCTTGTTATGGGCTGTTTTTGGGTTCTTCAGTCTGCCAGCCAAGGGGCAGTCACTGCAGAAGCCCCTGCCTTATACGCTGGTTTTCAAATTGAAACCTACGGCCTCTACGGCGCTTGCCAGAGCCTCAGAATCTAACTCTGTGCAGAAGGTACTGAAAAAAGTAAGTGCGCAGCCAGCCTTCCAAAAGTTTCCTGCCAATCAGGCTAATGCGAGAAGCAGTGCGCCAAAAAAAACAAGCATAGACCTTTCGCTCATTTATGAGCTGCACCACTCCCCTACCCACAGTTTTGAAGAGATTAGAAAGCAGCTGCTTGCCACAGGCCAGGTAGAATATGTAGAACGGCTAAACCACTATGAGCCACTCTATCAACCCAATGACCCCCACGCTGACTCAGTGTCTGGGGGGCAACGCCTCTATTTGAAGAAAATCATGGCCTATGCTGCCTGGGACATCACCAAGGGAGATCCGGAGGTGGTGATTGGCATTATAGACACTGGTGCCCGGCTAACCCAGGAAGACTTGGTTAACAAAGTAAAAGTAAACGAAGCGGACCCCATTGACGGAATTGACAATGACGGCGACGGATACATTGATAATTATAGAGGTTGGGACGTTGCTGACAATGACAATGACCCTACGGCAGATGCCAGCGGCCATGGTACTTCTGTAGCGGCAGTGGCGGTGGCTGAGGCAGATAATGGAAAAGGAATTGCCGGGGTAGGGTTCAATTGTAAGTTTTTACCCATCAAAGCGTACCCCTCAGTTGCAGGCATAGGAACATTTAAAGGGTATGAGGGAATTGTCTATGCCGCTGACCATGGCTGCAAAGTCATCAACCTCTCCTGGGGCGGGGCGGGGTATCCCTCTGCCTTTGAGCAGGACATCATCAACTATGCCGCCTTAGAAAAAGATGTGGTGCTTGTGGCCGCCGCCGGCAACACCAACGCCGAGCTTGATTTTTACCCGGCGTCTTACCAGAATGTTGTTTCTGTAGGTGGTGTCACCAAAAATGATGTTAAACACTCCAACCATACGTACAGCTACGCCATTGATATTGCAGCGCAGTCTTCAGAAGTTTTTTCTGCCTACAGTAGTGATGACAGCTCTTACGGGAATAACTCTGGCACCTCTATGGCCAGCCCAATTGTAGCAGGTGCCGCCGCTTTGGTTAGAAGCCATTTTAAGAATCTGACAGCATTGCAGGTGGGGGAGCTACTACGTGTCACCGCAGATGACATCTATACGATTGCTGCCAATGAGCCCTTTAAAGAAAAGCTGGGCACAGGGCGCTTAAATGTAAAAAGAGCTTTAACAGAGGTGAATGCAAAATCGGTTAGAATCCAGAAATGGAATTTGGCAGATCAACTGGCCCTCAAACCAGGTGACCAACTGCAGCTTTTTGCCACTTTCCAGAATTTCTTAGCCCCTCTTTCTGCCCTGTCTGTCAATCTAACCACCAGCAGCCCTTATTTACAAGTTGAAAGAGGCACTCAAACCGTAGGGGCCATGGCCACCCTGGCAACCGCCAGTAACACCTCAAGCCCTTTCCTTCTGAGGGTGGCACCCAATACGCCCCCCAACACAAAAGTGTCTATCAGATTTGGCTTTACAGACGGCACCTATACAGATTACCAGTATATCACCCTTTACCTGAATTCAGACTATATCACCACAGATGTTAACCATGTTCTGGCCACTGTTACCAGCCGTGGCAACGTGGCCTATGACGGGGTTAATTTTTTAGTAGGAAACGGTGTGAAATATAAAAACAGCTCCCTTCTTTTAGCGGAGGCAGGTCTGTTGATAGGATATTCGCCAACGCAGGTGTCTGATAATGTCAGAAATGAAAAGGGCGTCACTGACCAGGACTTTTATGCCACCTCAGTCTTCCAGAGAAAGTTTCCATCAGTACATGCAGACTTTGAGGCCTATAGTATACTAGAAGACTCCCTGAATGAGCGCAAGCCCTTGAGTGTGCAGATACGGCAGAATGTATTTGCCTGGGCAGAGGCCCCTCACCAGGATTTTGTGGTGCTGGAGTATATTCTTACCAACCGAACCGCTCAAAGGATTGAACAGGCTTTTGCCGGCATTTTCGCCGACTGGGATCTGGTGGCTTCCGGAAAGAATGTCACCGAGTGGAACAATGAGTTACAACTGGGTATTACCCGGCATGTGACAGATGCCAGTATTTGGGCTGGCGTTCAGCTGCTTTCCAGGAAAGCTCCGGGCTTCTATGCAATAGACAACACAACCTCTCCGGCCAACACCATTAATATCTCTGACGGCTTTAGCACCGCAGAAAAATACCAGGCTCTGTCTGGCGGGGTACAAAGGGAGATAGCCGGAAATGCAGACACCGGTAAGGATGTCTCTTTTATTATTTCCGCCCCAATTAAGGCCTTGGCCCCTGAGGCCCGGGATACCGTCACTTTTGCCCTGGTTTTTGGCAACTCCCGCAGTGAAATCTTAGCCCATGCCCAGGCCGCAACAGATAAGTACCGGCAAATGGTGGAAAGAAGAATCACAGGCTTGCCCACAGAGACCGCAACGCCGTCAGTCTCTGTGTTTCCCAACCCCACCACTGGTGAACTATTTATCTCACTGCCCGCCCCCCTACAAAACTCAGTTCAGTCTTTACAGCTCATTGATGCCCAAGGCAGAGTCGTTTTTCAGCTGCCAGCCCCAATCACCTTAAACACGCCCCTCAATTTATCTCATCTAAGCGCAGGGGTTTACTTTTTAAAAATAACCACACCTTCAAAACTCTTCACTAACCGCATTGTGCTCACTAAATAAACAGGTTCCTGTTTTAGGGCTGTTTTCTGAAAAGTAGCCTAAAAACAGAAAAGGCGGCCAATTGGCCGCCTTTTCTGTTTTTATACAAGTGCGCTACTTACGCGTTCTGCTGCAGACGGATCAAGTTCAGGGCAGAGCCGGCTTTGAACCATTCAATCTGGCCTTGGTTGTAAGTGTGGTTGGCCTCAAAGGTGTAGGTAGTACCATCAGCGTGGTGCAATACCACTTGCAACGGAACACCCGGCGTGAAGCTGGTCAACCCTACTACGTCAATGATATCATCTTCCAGCACGCGGTCATAATCTTCTTTGTTCGCGAAGGTCAGGGCCAGCATACCTTGTTTCTTCAGGTTGGTCTCATGAATACGGGCAAAAGATTTCACCAGCACCACGCGAACGCCCAAGTGACGGGGCTCCATAGCGGCGTGCTCACGCGAAGAACCTTCACCGTAGTTCTCATCACCCACTACAATAGAACCTATACCGGCGGCTTTGTAGGTACGGGCTACTCTTGGCACTTCGTCATGGCCTTCTCCCTGTACAAGGAAGTTTCTCACACTGTTCGTCTCGCCGTTGAACGCGTTCACGGCACCAATCAACATGTTGTTAGAGATATTGTCCAGGTGACCGCGGTATTTCAACCAAGGACCCGCCATGGAGATGTGGTCAGTGGTACACTTGCCTTGCGCCTTGATCAACAGTCTTAACCCGGTCAGGTCAGTACCTTCCCAAGGTTTGAAGCCTTCCAGCAGTTGCAAACGGTCAGACGCTGGGTCTACCACTACCTGCACCGCGCTTGGGTCTGCCGCCGGAGCTACGTAACCCGCATCTTCCACATCAAAACCGTTCACTGGGAACTGGATACCAGTTGGCTCATCCAGCTTCACTTGCTCGCCGTTTTTATTAGTCAGCGTGTCTGTTAACGGGTTGAAGGTCAAGTCACCGGCAATGGCAAACGCAGTTACAATCTCTGGGGAGGCCACAAACGCGTGGGTGTTCGGGTTACCGTCATTCCGCTTGGCGAAGTTACGGTTGAATGAGGTGATGATGGAGTTCTTGCGTTTTGGGTCATCTGTATGGCGCGCCCACTGCCCAATGCACGGACCGCACGCATTCGCCAACACCACGCCGCCAATCTCAGAGAAAGTCTCCAAAATACCATCGCGCTCAGCGGTGTACCGCACCACTTCAGAACCTGGGGTAATGGTGTACTCTGCGTTTACCACCAAGCCTTTCTCAACGGCCTGGCGGGCTAGAGAAGCGGCACGGGTCAAGTCTTCATAAGACGAGTTGGTGCACGAGCCAATCAATCCTACTTCCAGTTTGGCTGGCCAGTTGTGCTCCCGCACGGCCGCGGCAAACTGAGAGATGGGCCAGGCCGCGTCTGGGGTGAATGGTCCGTTCACGTGTGGCTCCAGCTCACTCAGGTTGATTTCAATTAGTTGGTCATAGAAGGCCTCTGGGTTGGCCAGAACCTCATCATCGCCGCGCAGGTGCTCAGCTACCTGGTCAGCCAGCTCGGCAATGTCGCCGCGCTCAGTCTGTCTCAGGTACTCGGCCATGGACTGGTCATACGCGAAAACCGAAGTGGTCGCGCCAATTTCGGCCCCCATGTTACAGATGGTTGACTTACCAGAGCAGGAGATTGACTCGGCGCCCTCGCCGAAATATTCTACAATGGCCCCGGTACCGCCTTTCACGGTCAGGATACCGGCCACTTTCAAGATAATGTCTTTGGGTGCTGTCCAGCCGCTCATTTTGCCGGTCAGTTTCACGCCAATCACTTTCGGGAATTTCAGTTCCCAGGCCATACCGGCCATTACGTCTACGGCATCGGCACCGCCCACACCAATGGCGATCATGCCCAGACCACCCGCGTTCGGCGTGTGCGAGTCCGTGCCAATCATCATTCCGCCCGGGAAGGCGTAGTTCTCAAACACCACGGTGTGGATGATACCCGCACCCGGCTTCCAGAACCCTATCCCGTATTTATTAGACACAGAGGCCAGGAAATCATACACCTCTTTGTTCTCAGCATACGCCTCAGCCAAATCCTGATCTGCCCCTACCCGCGCCTGGATCAAGTGGTCACAGTGTACCGATGATGGTACGGCGGCCTGTGGTTTACCTGCCTGCATGAACTGCAACAACGCCATCTGGGCGGTGGCATCTTGCATGGCTACGCGGTCTGGCGCGAAATCAACATAAGATTTGCCCCGCTCATAGGCCTCAGTAGCAGAGCCGTTGTACAGGTGAGCATAGAGGATTTTTTCGGTCAAAGTCAAAGGACGGCCTACTGCCTGGCGGGCCGCAGCTATGCGGTCTCCCAGTCTGGCGTACACTCCTTTGATCATGTCTAAGTCAAATGCCATAGAAATTTGCTTTGTATTTAAGTTCAGCGCTAATCGTTCGCGCACAAAAGTCGCAAACAAAACACTTTTAAACAAACGTTTAAAACACCACCTTTTCGGTAGGAATTATAGGTGTGATACCCAGAGTTTCGCGTTGGCGTTTTACCTTTGCCCCATGAACAAAACACTACGTGCGAAACAGCTATTCTCCACCCTTCTAATACCCTTCGGCCTTGGCCTCACGGCTTGTTCTTCCAACTCTGGCTCCGGCACCCTCACCCCGGGTGACTACCGTGGTATCATTGAGTTAAGCGGGCAGCAGATGCCGTTCAACTTCACTGTGTCTGAACAAGATGGCCAGCCGGTGGCTCATCTTATTAACGGAGATGAGAAAATTTTGATTAACGAAATTTCTTACGCCCAGGACAGTGTGCGCCTGCAGATGCACATTTTTGATGCCGCCCTCATTGCCAAAGTAGACGGTAACCAGCTCAAAGGCCGCTGGGAGCGGAAAGACCAGACCCAACCGTACAGCCTCCCGTTCACTGCCGAACGCGGGAATACCAGCCGTTTTTCCCAAAACCCGGCCAAACCAGCGCTGGACGTGACCGGCAAGTGGGAAGTGCATTTCTCTGACGAGGCCGGTAAATCTTACCCCGCCATTGGCGAATTTACCCAGAAAGGCAATGTTTTAAACGGAACCTTCCTCACCACCACCGGCGACTACCGTTATCTACAGGGCGAAGTGAGCGGCCAAGATCTGAATCTCTCTGCCTTTGACGGCGCCCACGCGTTTCTGTTCACGGCCCAGGGTCAGCCAGACGGTAGCCTGAAAGGTGATTTCTACGCCGGCCAATCTGGCCACGAAACCTGGGTTGCCCAACGAAATGACGCCTTTCAACTGGCTGCCGCCGATTCTCTGACGTACCTGAAACCCGGCCATGATCGCCTCAGCTTCTCTTTTCCCGATTTAACCGGCAAGAATGTTTCTCTGGAAGACCCACAGTTTAAAGGCAAAGTAGTGGTGGTCCAGATATTGGGGTCTTGGTGCCCCAATTGCATGGACGAGACAAAGTTCCTGGCACCCTGGTATGCCAGGAACAAAGACCGCGGCGTGGAGGTGATTGGCTTAGGCTACGAGGTGAGCCCGGAGTTTGACAAAGCCAAAGCCCGCATTGAAAAGATGCGCGACCGCCTCAACGTGACCTACCCGCTGCTGGTGGCCGGGACCAAAGATAAGGAACTGGTGGCAAAATCGCTTCCGGCGCTAAACCATGTGCTCTCCTTCCCTACCACCCTCTTCATTGACAAGCAGGGCAAAGTCAGAAAGATTCACACCGGCTTCTCCGGCCCCGGCACCGGGAAATATTATGAGGAGTTTGTGCAGGAGTTCAACCAGACCATTGACGGGTTGTTGGCAGAGAAATAATGAATCTGTACATCTGGTAAACAGAAACGGCGCAGCTTTTGGTAGCTGCGCCGTTTCTGTTTTTGGGCTGTTTTGGCTAAAATAGGCTGGAAACGGAAGATCCTAAATGACTTCTTCCATAGAAATCATGAATTATATCACCTAAGATTGCTTTCCACTTATCAGATTCAGCCACTTCCTTAATCACGGCATTCCTTCTTTCCAGCAAGGCCATTGTATTTCTTTAAAAATAATTTATCGGTTATTTTACCCAGAATCCCTAACGGAGAATCATAATCAAAATGGTCTTTCAGACGTGTTCCGCGCTGCGTTTCTTCAAAAGAATGCAAATGCCTAAACCGTTTGAAAGCGCCTTGTACCATCTCATCAACAAAGAAATTGGGTAAATCAAAGGCAGTAATCTTGGATGATAAGTTTTGATAGATACCCAAATGCTTCGCCCGCCAGGTTACAGATTCGTTCAATTCAATTAAGCCGCTTGTTCTCCCGGCTATGGCTACCTCATTTGTATGTTCAGTAGAGGCCATGTGCAGATTAATGCTTCTGGCCAGATTAAACACAAGGAGTCTATCTGCGTTGATTTCTGTGACTAATTCAATGACTGGCATAACTTCCCAAGAAATTTACTGGAGGTACATTGTACTCAAACTTGAGCGTATAGTTCTGGAATAACTTAAGCATTAACGCGCAGAAGATTTTCTAAGAAGTGACTCGCTTCCCGTTTCCCGCCTCTTTTCCCCAAAACAGCCCGAAAACAGAAACCGGCTACTTCTCCCGCTCTATGGTATAGCGTATGAGTTGCTCCAGAGAGTCACGCGAGGGCGACGGCGCGAAGGTGTGCAGGATTTGCAGCGCCTCCTGGTGGTAGGCATTCATCACCTGAATAGAATAGTCCAGCCCCCCAGACTGTTTCACGAAGTCAATGACCGCATTGATGCGTTCGGCTTTGCCGTTGTTGTTCTTGACATTGTAGATAATACGGCGTTTGGTGAGCCAATCGGCTTGCTGTAGGGCGTAGATGAGCGGGAGCGTCATCTTTTTCTCTTTGATGTCAATGCCCACGGGTTTGCCAATTTCGGCGGTGCCGTAGTCAAACAAATCATCTTTAATCTGGAAGGCAATGCCCACCTTTTCGCCAAACAGGCGCGCACGCTCCACGGTGTCAGCATCTGCGCCTACTGAGGAGACGCCCACGGCGCAGCAGGAGGCAATGAGTGAAGCGGTTTTCTGCCGGATGATGTCAAAATAGACTTCTTCGGTGATGTCCAGGCGGCGGGCTTTCTCCATTTGCAGCAGTTCGCCCTCGCTCATCTCGCGCACGGCGTTGCTTACAATC
Organism: Rufibacter ruber; assembly: GCF_014138425.1. Taxonomy (NCBI): domain Bacteria; kingdom Pseudomonadati; phylum Bacteroidota; class Cytophagia; order Cytophagales; family Hymenobacteraceae; genus Rufibacter; species Rufibacter ruber. The sequence goes on along the minus strand of NZ_JACJIQ010000003.1, from coordinate 300,394 downwards.
TTGAGCAGCCCGAAATCGTCGTTGTTCAAAGACAGCAGCAGGCCTTTGGAGAGAAGGTAATCGCCCACCAGCACGGCAATCTTGTTTTTCCAGAGGGCATTTACTGAGAAGAAACCGCGGCGGTAGTTGGCGTCATCAACCACGTCATCATGCACCAGCGTAGCGGTGTGCAAGAGTTCAATGAGGGCGGCGCCGCGGTAGGTGGCGTCTGGCACCTGCTCCTGAATGAGTTTGGCGGTGAAGAACACAAACATGGGCCGCATCTGCTTGCCCTTGCGCTTCACAATGTAGCCCATGATTTTGTCCAGCAACAGCACGTTTGACCGCATAGACTGCCGGAACTTCTTCTCGAACTCCTGCATCTCCACCGCAATCGGGGCCTGAATCTGGTTTAAAGCGCTGCTCATCTCTCGGGCGCAATATTACGAGCCTGCCGCCTTGAAAGCAAACTCCGGGTTTGCTTTTCCCGTTATTCCCGCGTTACTTCGTCGGCTTTTTAAAAAGTAACCGGGCTGCCGCCGGGGATGCTTATAAATACAGTTCAAACTATACATTTTGTCATCCTGAAAGGATCTTGTGGGCGAACTAGATTAGCTCTACTTTATGGCTACTGCCGTTCGCCACCCAGATTCTTCCAGAATAACAGATAAGAGAAGATTGTATCGCCATTTATCTCCAAGGGCTTACTTGATATGCCCGTTTACACCTGGCAGACGGTCGGGAATTGGCTTCTGTTTTTGGCCTGTTTTCAGGAAAACAGGCCAAAAACAGAAAAGTAACCCCTACGGCTCGCGCCGATGCAGCTGCAAAAAAGTACCTCTGCTCATTCGCTTCAAATGATTGCTTATGCTCACTCGCGCTGATTTTCTCCTCTCATCGGCCCACGGCCGATATTTTTCTGTAGACGCCCGCTGGCTCCAAGACGGTCAGCCCAAACCGGTGGCGGTGTTTGTGCACGGCTTCAAAGGCTTCAAGGACTGGGGCCACTTCAACCTGCTGGCCGATTATTTTGCGCGCCACGGCTTTGTGTTCGTGAAACTCAACCTCTCGCACAACGGCGTGGAGCCGGGCGGCGATGACCTCACCAATTTGGAGGCCTTTGGCAACAACAACTTCTGCATTGAGCTGGACGACGTGAAAACCGTGCTAGATGCTTTGCAAACCGGCTCCGCCGAAATCCCGGCCCAGGAAATGGCCCCGGAATACACCTTCCTGATTGGCCACAGCCGCGGCGGCGGGTTAGTGCTACTCAAAGCCGCCGAAGACGCCCGCGTGACCGGCGTGGCCACCTGGGCCGCGATCAGCGACATTGACCGCCGCTGGTTCCCAGAGATGATGGAGCAATGGCAGCGCGACGGCGTGCAGTACATCACCAACGCCCGTACCGGCCAGCAAATGCCGCTTTACTACCAACTGGTGGAGAATTTCCAGGCCAACCGCCAGCGGCTGGACATACCAAAAGCCGTGGAGAAACTGCAAATCCCGCTCCTCCTTATTCACGGCGAGGCCGATGAAACCCTTCCTGTACAGATGGCCCACGACCTGCACGCACAGAATCCGTTTGCAGAGCTGTACCTCATTCCGGCGGGTGACCACTCCTTCGGCGGCAGGCACCCATATGACAGTGCAGAACTTCCCGCCCTGGCCAAAGCCGCCGCTGACAAAACCATTCAGTTCTTCCAAGAAGCCATTGAGCGCCTGCCATGATCCAACTTTTCCTGTTATTGGGCGGCAACCTGGGCAACCGCGAAGCCATGCTCTCGGAGGCCGAGGTGCGTTTATCAGGTGTTTTTGGCAAAACAAGCCAAAAATCGAAACTGTATGAAACGGCCGCCTGGGGCCTGGAAGACCAACCTGACTTCCTGAACCAAGCCCTAATTTTTGAAACCGATTTGTCTCCGGAGGAAGTCCTGTACGCCACCCAAAAAGTAGAGCAAGACCTGGGCCGTGAGCGGAAAATCAAATGGGGTGCCCGCGTCATTGACATTGACATCCTCTTCTATGGCCAGGAAATCCTGAACTTACCGCAACTGCAAATCCCGCATCCGCAGCTGCACTTGAGACGATTTGTCTTAGCGCCGCTGGCAGAGATTGCCCCAACTTGGGAGCACCCGGTTTTGAAAAAGACGGTAGTTGAGTTACTGAAAGACTGCCCAGATACGCTAGAGGTTAGGTTATTGGAGTAAATTAAGTGTGCTGTGCTTTAATATGCTGATGGGGTAATGTGCTGATGGGGTAATATGAGAGAAGTGCATTCTATTATTTTGCTGTTTTCGTTACAGCTTTCTTCCCCCCTTTGTCATCCTGAAAGGATCTTGTGGGCGAACGGTAATGGCTTCTGAAAAATAGAATTTCCTTAAAAGCTACAGCCGTTTCTCCTTTCTGCTATCAGAGGAAGTTTGTAAACTTCCGGCATGCCAAGCCACAAGTTACGCTAACGCTAAACTTGCGGCAGAATTTCTGTTTTCGGCTTGTTTTGGCCAAAACAGGCCGAAAACAGACGCAGCAAAAAATCATTAGCACATTAGCTATTTAGCTTTTTACCTAGGCACATCAAACTTCTGGTACACTGAGTTCTGGCTCACATACTCCGGCACCAGCTGTTTCATCTTCTTGATAACCGCCACGTTGTTCTGGGTAACAAACAGGTCAATCAGCTCCTGAATGGCCTGCAGCACCTGGGTACTCTGGGGTGAGGGCATGTTAGCCAGGCGAATCTTGGGGTGGGCCGTTGGCTGCACTGACTCCTGCTCCAGGAACAGTTCTTCCTCCAGTTTTTCGCCGGGGCGGAGACCGGTATAGACCAGCTGAATATCTTTCCCCAAGGCAAGCCCAGAGAGCTTGATCATCTTCTTGGCCAGGTCTACAATCTTAATGGAGTCACCCATGTCAAAGATGTAGATTTCACCGCCCTGCCCCATGGCACTGGCCTCCAGCACCAGCTGGCACGCCTCCTGAATGGTCATAAAGTAGCGGGAAATGTCTGGATGGGTCACCGTGATGGGTCCTCCTTCCTGAATCTGCTTCCTAAACCTGGGGATCACAGAACCGGTACTGCCCAGCACGTTGCCAAAGCGGGTGGTAATGAAACGGGTCTGCCTTTTTCCTGAGTCCTTTAAATAATGGTCCATGGCCTGCACGTACATTTCGCAGAGACGTTTGGAGGCGCCCATCACACTGGTGGGGTTTACGGCTTTATCTGTTGACAGCAGGACAAATTTCTGGGCCTGGTACTTGATAGCCAGGTCTGCCAGAATTTTAGTACCCAGAATATTGGTGTTAAGCGACTCGGTAGGGTTTTCCTCCATCACCGGCACGTGCTTGTAAGCGGCGCAATGGAAAACCAGCTCCGGACGGTATGTTCTGAAAACGGCCTCCAGGCGGGCAGTGTTACAGATATCTCCCAGCACCACCTCAAAGTTGAGCTTGACGTAGAGCTCCGTCAGCTCCAGTTCCAGGTCATACAACGCTGATTCAGCCTGATCCAGCAGAATGAGCTGTTTGGGCTTGAACTGGATCAGCTGCCGCACCAACTCACTCCCTATGGAGCCCGCTGCGCCTGTGACCAAGATGGTCCTGTTCTGCAGTTCCTTGTGCAGCAACGGCGAGTCAATTTCGGCTACCGGCCTTCCCACCACGTCTTCAATCCGTACCTCCCTGATTTGCTTAAAGCTCAGCTCCCCGTTAATCCATTTATACACCGGCGGCACCACCAGCACCTGCACCCCCGCCTGAAGGCACGCCTCTACCAGCGCCCGCCTACGCGCAGTAGTCAGGCGTTGCACGGCCAGAATCAGCAGGTCCAGGTTCAACTCCCGCAGTTGCGAGGGTAAGTCTGTTCTAGGCGGCTGTATGGGAACCCCGTGGGTGGCCAACCCTGCTTTATCAGGGTCGTCATCTAGAAAGGATACAATCTGGTAATACGTGCCCATATCGTGCTGCAGGGTATGCAGCGTAATATTCCCTATTTCCCCGGCCCCAAAAATGGCCACGTTCACCTTCAGGGAGTTGGTGTGCTGCCAGTCATAGTGCACCAGCTTGGCCCACACCCGCAGCAGTGACAGCGCCACCATACTCAGCACATAGTCTATCAGCAGAACTGATATTGGAATAAAATTCTGGAAGCCGAAGCCTTTGTTGTATACCAGCTGCGCCGCCACCAAAAGGCCAGAACTGGCCGATAGCGAGAAAAAGATCTTACGTAAGTCATCAAGGCTGGTGTAGCGCAGAATGCCTGCGTATGTCCTGAAAAAAAAGAAAGCCCCCATACGAATCCCTAATACAATAGGGAGCATCTGGAAAACCGACAGCTCAGTATACTTGCTTAAATCAAAGTTAAACCGGAGGAGGTAAGCCGCCAGAAAAGAAAGGGCACACAGGCAGATATCTAAGAAAAAGACCAGCTGCTTTGGCATTTTCTTATGGAATAACTGCTCTATGTGCCCCATCATGTTGACTATTTAAGGAAGGGAAGCCTTAGCTAACCTGGCTCACCTCTGCGTTTCTGTCAATTTTCTTCACCAGGCCCTGCAACACTTTGCCTGGTCCGCACTCTACAAAGAGTGTGGCCCCATCGGCTATCATTTGCTGCACAGACTGTGTCCAACGTACGGGAGCCGTGAGCTGACGGATGAGATTTTGCTGAATTTCTTTGGGGTCTGTGTGCGGTTTGGCATCCACGTTCTGGTACACGGGGCAGATTCCCTGCTTAAACTCCGTCTGCCTGATAGCTTCCTCCAGTTCAGCCTCAGCTGATTTCATGAGTGGCGAGTGGAACGCGCCACCCACCGGCAACACCAGGGCCCGCTTGGCGCCGGCGGCTTTCATACGCTCACAGGCTTCTTCCACGCCTTTGATGGAGCCGGAAATCACCAGCTGGCCGGGGCAGTTGTAATTGGCAGCCACTACCACATCAGCTACCTCAGCACAGATCTGCTCAACTTTCTCATCTTCCAGCCCCAGGATAGCGGCCATGGTAGAAGGTTCTTCCTCACAGGCCTTCTGCATGGCCAGGGCCCGTTTAGAGACAAGGCGCAAGGCATCTTCAAAGGCCAGAACCTTATTGGCCACCAGGGCAGAGAACTCCCCCAGTGAGTGACCGGCCACCATTTCTGGTTCAAACTCCTGTGCCACCGCCGCTTGAATGACTGAATGCAGGAAAATGGCGGGCTGGGTAACCTTGGTCTGTTTCAGCTCTTCCTCTGTTCCGCTAAACATAATATCTGTGATTCGGAAACCAAGAATCTTATTGGCGCGCTCAAACATGTCTCTGGCAGTCTGGTGCTGCTCATAAAGTTCTTTCCCCATGCCCACAAACTGTGAGCCCTGGCCCGGGAAAACGTAAGCTTTCATGTACTAGTGGTTTAGTTTTCGTTTTTGACCTATTTTCTGGAAAACAGCCTTAAAACAGGAATTTCTCAGACATAGAAAGGCAAAGGTATAAAAATGGCGCCCATTCTGAGAACGGGCGCCAGGCTTCTTATCAGGTACAGGCTGGGTTAATGCACAATTTCTACCCAGCCTTTCACTATTCGCCGGTCAGGGGTACTGCTCCGGCCATAGAATTCCACCTCTACCTGATAGAAATATGTTCCGTCAGGTAAGGCTTTACCGCCATTGTCAACACCAGTCCATTTCAGACCTGGCTCCTGATTGCCTTCAAATACTTTGTTGCCCCAGCGGTTGTACACCACCAATTTGGCGGTTCTGATAAACGCAGCCCCCTGTTTAGGCGTGAAGACATCATTATACCCGTCATTGTTGGGAGTGAAGATATTAGGCAGAATGAAGTTAATACAGTTCTCTTTGCATATCACAGAGGGGTCAGTGGGGTCTGCAGGATCATAAACGCTGGTATTGCCACTCACGTCTGTGGCGGTAATAGCATAGCAACCGGCGTAGGAAGGCAGATTCTGATGCGTATAGGTAAAGGTATTGCCAGGTATTTGCTGGGCTATGACCTCAAAAGGTGCCTCGTCAGTAGCCTTATAGTACAAGGTGAAGTAGGCTATTTTGCTGGCGTCACAGGTGGGCGGAATCTCCCAGGTGAGCACATTAGAAAACGGCGGATCTGTAGGCGCCAAAGGTTCATTACATGGGTCAATGGTCAGCACTGGTTTACACACGTTAACCACACAGGCTATCTGGCTGTTGTTCTCTAGCGGCTCTGGCAAACGGGAAATGTTATAGGTGCCGCGGGTCATGACATAGGCACAGTATTCCTGCCCCACCTCCAGTGGAATCACTTTTCTGAAAGCCCCACTTTGGGCAGTTACCAATACACTGTCATACCGGACAAACTCTTCATTGGGCCGCTTCAGGAAGATGACATGGTACAGGGGTTTGGCAGACGTACTCACATTGCTCCACGGCACATTGTACGTCCAGTTCAGCACCAACTCTGTGCGCTGAGCAAGGGCGTTTAACCGTACGCTGGAGGCAGAGGTTGAATCTACCAGTATGGTTGGGGAACCTACCGTACCTGAATGGTACAACTCCAGCTTATACGTATAGGCATTGTCAAGCGTGTTTAAATTATTGTCTTCAAAGGAGGTTTCATCTAAGGAGGAGAACTTGGCCACCTCTGTGAACGTGGTAGAGGCCGCCCTACTCTGACCAGGAGCCCGGTACAAGCGGTACTGGAACGGGGCAACCAGAGTCGTCAGACTCTCATTGCGGGGCTTGCTCCACTCCACCCTCATTTTACCGGCAGTAGCACTGGTATTGGTGACACTTACTTTGGTCAGGGCAATAGATTCCAATGTGGCACAAACTTCATTTGAGGCGATGCTTTTCCCGCCCCCCGGGTGAGGGAACTGGGCGTAGATGCGGTAACAGTATTCCTTGTTACGGGCAAGCCCCTGCCCCTTGTTATTATCAATGAAGAAGTTGGTACCGGCAGTCACCTCCCCCACCAGCGTATAGCCGGCGGAGGCCGGAATGCCTACTTCACAGGTGGTGGGAACAAACGTGGAGGGGCCTTCTTTGCGGTAAATAAAAAACTTTTCTGCGTTGGTACAGACATAGGGCTCCCAGTCCAGCCTGATGCTACTGCTGGTTTGCGCCAAGGCACTTTTCAACACTGGTGGCGGCCCCACCACCGTAATCTGCCAGGGCTGAAGATCTACGAGCGGTATCAAACCAGCCGGTGGTCTGTCTTCAGCCCTGAACAATACGCTGTAGGGTGAACTTTGCACATTTTGGCAGGTGGTATTCCATTCAAAGACAAAGGTGGTGTCATTTAAAACCTTCCGGAAAGTGGCGGGGGGCAGTATTCGGCTAATGGCTGTTACCACTACCGGGTTACGGTCTGGGTCTGTGACCCTTATGGTGTCTCGGAGCAAGGTTCCTGCCACTACGCAGGTATCCCGGGGAATGATGAGCCTGGGAGGCCTATTTTTAGACTCCAGCACCTGAATCTGCATATCCCGCACCACAGTCCCTATTAAACGGCCGTTCCGCCACTCCTCCACAATGAAGGCTATATTGAATTCACCTACTATGCTGGGGGTATTCCAGGTAAGCTGGCCATTTCTGGGATTTAATGAAAAACCAGCCAGGGGACCATTGGCCGGTCCCAGATAATTCTCCAACCCACTGTACCCAGGTACTGTTCTGGGCAGTGGATTGCCACAGGCATCACGGCCAGCGTCTACCTTTGGCTCATACATTTTAAAGGAAAGGCTGTCGCCATCTGGGTCATAGGCCCCGGGGTTATGCACAAAAACCTGGCCCCGGGCAGCCAAATCTACTGGTGGGTAAGACAGGATAGGTGATCTATTGATGCCCAGTACTGGGTCAATTGTAACTGTTGTCTGCAAAAGGAAGGTCTGCTGTACCGAATTCTGCATATTTACAATGCCCCCGTTTCTATTCTCGCCAACAAAGGTCACCGTAAATGTACGTGCACCGGCATAGGTGTGCTCAAAGTAATAGGTGTTCACAGATGTGTTCCCCAAACCATTCTGGAGTACTACCTCAGAGGCTCTGGGTACGGTCTGGCTGGTACAGTCCCCAAAATAAAGTGTGGCATTATCATCTTCAATCCCACCGTTTACACTATAGGTGATCAGGGTAAAGAAAAACCTTAGGGGATTGCGGTTGGCAGTTGTGTCACTTTTGGCGTATATGTTTCCGGCCCGGAGATGGGTAGCCTGCGCCCCCTGCCCCATAAACAAGAAAATAAACAACAGTCCGGTCAGCCAACGGCCCCAGAATATTGTTCTCCATACTTTTATAGACATAAAGTAGAGTTTTGCATGCAATAACAAAGATAGAAGAATTCGCTAATTGACCATTTTCCACTAGAACAAATCGGGCAGGTAATGGTTACAAGAAGGTAGGTTTATGGCTATAACGAAATCCCCGTTGCTCTGTTGTAATCTTTATACCCAAATATTGTTTTCGGCCTATTTTCCTGAAAACACGTCAAAAACAGAAAGAGAAAGTGTTTTGGAATTGTGGTTTCAGCAATTTAGACAAATTCAAAATAAATGAATCAATTGCGCGGCAAATCATGGGCATGTACCTTTGGCAAGATTTTACCAATCCTTTTACACCTTACCTAATTTCTAACTTAACACAACAAAATGAGTTGGTTTACTAAAACGTTTACCAGTACCATCGGCCGAAAGGTGTTGGTGGCCGTGACTGGTCTGTTTCTCTGCTCTTTTTTGGTAGTGCACCTGGTGGGCAACCTGCAGTTGTTCCAAGAATCAGGTGACGCTTTCAACATCTACTCCCATTTCATGGCTACCAACCCCATCATCAGGACAATGGAGATTGTGCTGGTGTTAGGCTTTGGGTTCCACATTTATGAGGCTTTGGTGTTGACCCGCCGCAACCAGAGTGTGCGCAAAGTGGCGTATGCCTACAACCGCCCTCAGGACAACAGCAACTGGTCAAGCCGCAACATGGGCTTGCTTGGTACGGTGATTCTGGTGTTCCTCATTGTTCACCTCTACAACTTCTTCTGGAGAGCCCGTTTTGGCGAGCCCAACATGATTCCCATTGAAGGGACCGAGTATGATGACCTGTATTCTGTTGTGGTGCAGTCTTTTCACCTGTGGTGGTATGTGTTGATCTATGTTTTGGGTCAGATTGCCTTGGGGTATCACCTGTATCACGGGTTTCAGAGCGCCTTCCAGACCCTGGGGCTGAACCACAAGAAGTACACTCCCGCAATTCAGAAGTTTGGCGCCCTCTTCTCAATTGTAGTGCCTGCCGGCTTTGCCGCCATGCCTCTTTACTTTTTCATCAAAGACGTTGTTTTGTAATAAGCGAACGCTATGATTTTAGATTCTAAGATTCCTGAAGGGCCATTGGCCGAAAAATGGGAAAAGCATAAATTCAACGTGAAGCTGGTGAACCCGGCCAACAAACGTAAATATGACATCATTGTGGTGGGAACCGGTCTGGCCGGGGCTTCTGCCGCTGCCACTCTGGCTGAACTGGGGTACAATGTGAAAGCGTTCTGCTTCCAGGACAGCCCAAGACGGGCGCACTCCATTGCGGCCCAAGGGGGTATCAACGCAGCTAAAAACTACCAGAATGACGGGGACAGTGTGTACCGTCTGTTCTATGACACCGTGAAGGGCGGTGACTACCGTGCCCGGGAAGCCAACGTGTACCGGCTAGCGCAGGTGAGTGTGAACATCATTGACCAGTGCGTGGCGCAAGGGGTTCCTTTCGCGCGGGAGTACGGTGGACTTCTTGCCAACCGTTCTTTTGGGGGTGCGCAGGTAAGCAGGACCTTCTACGCCCGGGGACAAACCGGCCAGCAATTGCTGTTAGGGGCTTATTCTGCCTTGAACCGCCAGATTGCCTATGGCAAGGTGAAAATGTACCCGCGTACGGAGATGCTGGATCTGGTAATGGTAGACGGCAAGGCCCGCGGTATTGTGACCCGCCACCTGGTGACCGGTAAAATTGAGTCTCACAGCGCCCATGCGGTAATTCTGGCTACGGGTGGCTACGGCAACGTATTCTATCTCTCTACCAATGCCATGGGTTCTAATACCACGGCCATCTGGAGAGCCCACAAAAAAGGGGCGTTGTTTGCCAACCCGTGCTTCACCCAGATCCACCCTACCTGTATTCCGGTATCTGGTGATTACCAGTCTAAGCTGACCCTGATGTCTGAATCCCTCCGGAATGACGGGCGCGTTTGGGTACCTAAGGCTGTAGGTGATAACCGTGCCCCTGGGCAGATCCCTGAAGACGAGCGTGATTATTTCTTAGAGCGTAAATACCCCTCTTTTGGTAACCTGGTTCCGCGTGATGTGGCTTCCCGTAACGCCAAACTAGCGTGTGATGAAGGCCGTGGCGTAGGAACCACCAAACTGGCGGTATATCTTGACTTTGCTGATGCAATCAAACGTGAAGGCCTTGACAAGATCAGCCAGAAGTACGGGAACCTCTTTGAGATGTACGAGAAAATCACCGGCGAGAATCCGTATGAGCAGCCAATGCGCATTTACCCGGCGGTGCACTACACCATGGGCGGCCTTTGGGTAGACTATAACCTGATGACCACCATCCCGGGTCTGTATGCCACCGGGGAGTGCAACTTCTCTGACCACGGAGCCAACCGCCTGGGTGCCTCCGCTCTGATGCAGGGTTTGGCAGATGGTTACTTTGTGATTCCTTACACCATTGGTGACTATCTGGCGCAGAACCCTACTTCCCGCATTGAGACCAGCCACCCCGCCTTTAAAGAAGCAGAGGCTGCTGTTCAGGCAGATGTTAACCGCCTGTTGAGCATTAACGGTAACCGCACCGTAGATGATTTCCATAAGGCACTGGGCCATATCATGTGGGAGTACTGCGGCATGGCCCGTAACGCAGAAGGTTTGACACATGCCAAACAGGAAATCAGAAAGCTGCGTGACGAGTTCTGGAGAGATGTGAAAGTGGTGGGAACCAATGAAGAATTGAATATCACCCTGGAGAAAGCCGGGCGCGTAGCAGACTTCCTGGAACTTGGCGAACTCATGGTAGATGATGCTTTAAACCGCAATGAGTCTTGTGGAGGTCACTTCCGGGAAGAGTACCAGACCCCTGAGAACGAAGCCCTGCGTGATGATGAAAACTATGCCTACGTAGCGGCGTGGGAGTACACAGGCCCTAACCAACAACCTGTACTCCATAAAGAGGAGCTGAAGTTTGAGAACGTGAAACTGACTCAACGCAGCTACAAGTAATGAATAATTAAGAATTAGGAATTAAGCATTGTGGGGCACGCTTTACCTTATACGTAGGTTACCTCCTTCTTCAATTCCTAATTCAACATTCTTAATTCTTAATTGAAAAAGAAATGGCTGGTAATAACCCAAACAGCAAACCAATGAACCTAACGCTCAAGGTGTGGAGACAGAAGAACACCCAGGCGGCTGGTAGGCTGGAAACATATCAAGTAAAAGATATCTCCCCGGAAATGTCCTTCCTGGAGATGCTGGACGTGCTCAATGAAGACCTGCTCCGCAGCGGGCAGGACCCTATTGCGTTTGACCATGACTGCCGCGAAGGTATATGCGGTATGTGCAGCTTGTACATCAACGGTAGAGCGCACGGTCCAGAGCGCGGCACTACTACGTGTCAGTTGCACATGCGCAAGTTCTCTGACGGTGACACCATCACCATTGAACCTTGGCGGGCCGCGCCCTTCCCTATCCTGAAGGATTTAACCGTTGACCGTTCTGCCCTGGATAGAATTCAACAGGCAGGTGGTTACATCTCAGTGAACACTGGTGGCGTACCAGATGCTAACGAGATTCCCATCCCTAAAACCATTGCTGACAAGGCCTTTGATGCGGCTACCTGTATTCAGTGTGGGGCATGCGTAGCGGCCTGTAAAAACGGTTCAGCCATGTTGTTCACCTCTGCCAAAGTATCTCAGCTGGCCATGCTTCCGCAAGGGCAGGTGGAGCGGAAAACCCGCGTAGAGAATATGGTTGCCCAGATGGATAAAGAAGGATTTGGCGCGTGTACTAATATTGGCTCTTGCGCCGCTGAGTGCCCGGTTGGGATTTCATTGGAGAACATTGCCATGCTGAACCGCGAGTTCATAAGCGCAAAATTCACTTCTGAGAACGTTTAAAAGTACCTCATAATAGAATACAGGCGGCACCCGTAAGTGCCGCCTTTTTTTATGCTCACTGTCTCCACTACATAATTTCAGAATCTGCAACTGCTTAGGGTTTTGCGTTCCTCAATGGCGAATGCACGTATTGTTGTGCTTTTAAAAAGGACCATTTCTGTTTTTGGGCTACTTTTCTAAAATCAGCTCAGAAACAGAAACGGTTACCTGGGAATACTTGCGCCAGAAGATCCTCCCACTAAATTCCTAAAAACAGGCTCTCTGTCTTTGGTTATTAACACGAAAAATATCCCCAACGAGCACCATCAAAGGCGTTTGCAGATTTATGGCTTTCTCACTACCTACACTTAACACCATCGTAACAGCCTCTAACGTGGAGTATCATTCCTATTTTGGGTCTGATTTCCAAAAAGTAACTACATAACAGAAGCAAATAGCTGCATAGAGCGAGGTGCCCAGCAGCATACTCTGTAGCTTGTGTGGCTGCTCTCCGGTAAAAGCTGTAACTTTAAGCCACCACACCTTGTTATCAGTGTAAACTCAGCACCAGATGATCTTATTGATATCAGGCACCAACCGCCCCAATTCGCTTACTCTCCAGATCACCAAACTGTACCAGCAACTGCTAGAGGCAAGAAATGAGGCGTCAGAGATATTAGACCTTCAGGATTTGCCGCTTGACTTTGCCTCACCGGCTTTGTATAAAAAAGAAATGTATTCTCAGGCGTTTCTGGATCTGAGGGCTAGGGTGGCCGCTGTGCAGAAGATTGTGTTTGTAGTACCAGAATACAACTGTTCCTTCCCCGGTGTCTTAAAAGCGTTCATAGACGGCCTTGAATACCCTGTCGCCTTGCGGAATAAGAAAGGAGCCCTTGTTGGGCTCTCTACCGGAAGCCAGGGCGGCAATATTGCCCTAAGCCACCTCACCGACGTGCTGCACTACTGCGGTCTGCACGTGCTGGCCCAAAAACCCCGCCTCCCGTTTATTCACAAACACCTGGCAGAGGGGAACCTCACGTATCCGTTGTACCAGCAGTTACTGGAGGAACAGATAGAGGCGCTGCTCACCTTCTAAGGTTCGCAAAACTAAGTTATCCTCCCTTCTTTGAAACCCCGCTCTTATTCTCAGGCGGAGCTTACCCCTGCCACTTTTGCAGAATTTCCCCTTCCTGGGGAGGATAGGGGTCACCTCCTTGCAAATTGCTCAGGTAAGCCGCACCTGAAGCCGCTTGATCAAAAACTGAAAAAGATTTCAGGTTCTGCACAGGTAAGAGTTCGTTCTGTTTTTGGCCTGTTTTCCTGAAAGTAGGTCAAAAACAGAACTGATTCCCATTCTATTTATAAAATCGCTGCTGGTAGATATTGCTTTATGAGCAACTCATCTTTTAGAAAAGCCTGTCTGCTGGCTAATGTGTTTCTCTTTCTTACCTGAACTTTGGTTTGGAAGAGGTAGCCTTTCCCTCTTTCAGAAGTAGTTAGAAATTAGACAAAATAAGGTTAAGTAGGCAGGAGTGTAACATTCCTTTCGGCAGAGCAAGAAGAGATTAAAATGGGTACCGGTAGTCATCGTCCCAGCCTTGTACTAGTAGATTCACAAGGGCTCACACCTATCCTAAAATAAAACAGCCCGGAAACAGAAGTCTGTTTCCGGGCTGTTTTTTGAAAATCAGGGCAAAAACGGCTAGTCTACGTTGTCGTGCAGAAAGCGGTTGTCACCAAGCAGTTCATTGTCATCGTTCAGGTTGAAGCGGGAAATCTGCTGTTCAGCAGACGGGGCCACATTTTCCAGCTGCACGTTTCTACGCAGATATGCAGGTACTTCCAGCTTCTCTTTAATAGCGGCATCTGTGTTCAGATCTGAGCTAAGGCTGCGTAAACGGGCACGGCGGTCCTGCATCTTGCTCTGCATAGACTCCCGCGGATCTTGCGCCTGCGGAGCGGCCACCAATTCCTCTTCGGCGTAGGTGGGGGTAAAAATCTCACTGCTGGAGTCCAGATCAAAGATGATCTTGCTGGTTTCAGCGGGGGCGGCAGGCTTTCTTACCGGCTCATTGGCTACCAGTTGCGTAGCTGACGCCGGCGGGGTTACAGAATGCGTGGGTACTACCGGCGCAACAGGAGCCACTGCAGGGGCAGCAGCTATCTCAATTTCAGCCTGTGGCTGAGTTGCGCCAACTCCTGGCTCAACCGAGGCTGCTTTTTTTTCTGGTTGGGGCAGGCTTATCACCTCACGGGCAAAGCCTGTGGCTATTACGGTTACTCTTATGCTGGCCCCTAACGTAGTGTCAATACCATGGCCAAAAATCACCTCAGAATCATCACCGGCTTTATCCTGGATGTAATCAGTGATTTCAGTTAACTCGTCCATCTCCAGTTCAGCCTGGTCACCAGACATGATGGAAAGAAGGATTTTCTGCGCACCGTGAATATCTGTGTTGTTCAAGAGCGGTGAAGACAAAGATTCCTCGGCGGCACGCAGGGCTCTGTTCTCACCTTCTGTGATGGCAGAACCCATCACGGCGGCGCCAGAGTCTTTCATCACCGTCTTCACGTCTTCAAAGTCAACGTTCACCTCAGAGGTTACCGTAATGATCTCGGCAATACTTTTGGCAGCGGTGGTCAACACGTTGTCTGCTTTGGCAAACGCCGCCCTAATGGGCAGGTTTCCAAACATTTCACGTAACTTATCATTCAGGATAACAAGGACAGTATCACAGTTCTCGCTGAGTTCTTTGATACCGTTGTCAGCGGCGGTACGTTTCTTTCTTCCTTCAAAGGCAAAAGGAGCCGTCACAATGCCCACGGTAAGAATGTCCATCTCCTTGGCCACTTTGGCAATCACCGGGGCGGCACCGGTACCGGTCCCCCCCCCCATTCCGGCGGTGATGAACACCATCTTGGTATGGGCACCCAGCAACTCCCTGATCTCCTCTTTGCTTTCCAGGGCGGCTTGTTTCCCGCGCTCAGGATTGGCACCGGCCCCCAGCCCTTCGGTCAAGGTAGTTCCTATCTGAAGTTTATTGGGCACGCTGCTGCTTTTCAACGCCTGTTCATCAGTATTGCAGACCACAAACTCCACGTCCTTAATGCCTTGGTTGAACATGTGGTTCACGGCATTACTTCCCCCTCCGCCAACACCGATTACTTTGATAATCGATTTGGTGTGCGATGGCACATCAAATTTGTACGATGAAAAACTCATATGTTAATTCCTGATTTACGCGTTAGTAATTCTGTTGCTTGTCGTCAAAGTCATCAATAAGCATACCTTTGGTGCGCTCAAAGATTTTCTTGAAGAAGTCGCTGCCAGAAGAAGACTTCTGCTGCACGGGCTTGGCCTCGTTCACCGGTCTGCTCTCTGTGTTCGCAATCTCTGAGTAGCGGTTTGCCCGCTCATCAAGCGCCTGGTAGCCCGCCAAAACCAACCCAACCGTGGTCGCATACATGGGGCTCTTCACAGAATCAATCTTGCTCTTGCCCAAATGCTCGTTCGGGTAACCGATACGGGCATCAAGGCCAGTCAAATATTCTACCAGTTGCACCAGGTTCTGGAGCTGCGCCCCGCCGCCCGTGATCACAATGCCCGCCGCCAGTTGGTTGGCGTATCCGCTTCTAACAATTTCTGAATAGACAAGTTCAACAATTTCCTCCATTCTTGCTTCTATAATATATGCAAGGTTTTTGAGGGAAATTTCTTTGGGGGTACGGTCACGAAGACCCGGGATGGAAACGATCTCATTCTCAGAGGCCTCGTCAGCAATGGCTTTCCCGAAGCGGACCTTCAGCTGCTCAGCCTGGTTCTGCATCACCATGCAGCCCTGCTTGATATCTGAGGTAATGATATTGCCGCCAAACGGCAACACCGCCGTGTGCCGAATGATATTGTCTTTGAAGATGGCCAGGTCAGTGGTACCGCCGCCAATGTCAATCAATGCCACACCCGCCTCACGCTCCTCATCACTCAATACGCTCATGCACGAAGCCAACGGCTCCAGTATGAGCTGGTCTATCTCCAGACCGGCACGGTTCACGCACTTGTTTATATTGTTGATGGCATTAGATTGCGCGGTGATGATGTGGAAGTTGCCTTCCAGGCGCACGCCTGTCATGCCCACCGGATCCATGATTCCATCTTCGTAGTCCACTTTGTAATCCTGTGGCATTACGTGAATGATCTCGCTCCCCGGAGGCGTCACCAACCGGTACATATCATTGGTGAGACGGTTCACATCCTCCACGGTAATCTCGCTGTCCAGCGAGGTACGGGTGATGCTGCCATTATGCTGCAAACTTTTGATGTGCTGACCGGCAATACCTACGTTCACCACCTTGATATCAATCCCGCTCTGCTCTTCAGCTTGCCTGATTGCTTTCTTGATGGCCTCAACGGTTTTGTCAATATTGCTCACCATGCCCCGCACAACGCCCTCAGACACGGCTTTGCCCAAGCCCAGGATTTCCAGTTTGCCGTACTCGTTCTTCCTCCCTACCAACGCGCAAATCTTGGTTGTCCCTATATCCAAGCCTACCACAATTTTGTCGTTCTGCATATTGTTTATCTATTCACAAATAATCTGATCCTTGTACTCTACATTCAGCCGGCTGTATTTCTCCCAACCGGTCACTGGCAACACCTCCCTGTAAAAGATAAAAAGCTTCCTGAGCTTCTCTTCAAACCGGGCAGGTTTGCCTATCTCAATCTGCTGGTCTCCCACCTGGGTCAGGAAGCTAACTTTTCCTTTGCCATCAATATGCATGTGGGCCAACTGCGCTCCCCAAAAAGGGTCTTTCTCAATAAACTTAAGAAGATGCAGATAGGGCACCCCTACTGAATCCTGGAAGAACGTTTTGGTTCCGGAGGTCAATGCCGCATCTATGGTCACCGGAATGACATGGGCCGTATACAACTGAGACAAAGGGAGTTGATTCCCCTCTTCGTCCAGATACACGTCTTTGGTAGCACTTAAAACCCGAGCAATGGGCCGGTTCTGCTGTATAAAAACGTTGATATTCCCCTCTAAATCCCTAGAAACTTGCGCCTCCCTCACAAATTTATGCGATTTAATTCGCATTTCCAGCCGCTTGAGGTCAATCTCCCCTTTTTTAGTTCCAATGAGTGGCTGTACACCGTTGCGGGTGAGCAAGGCCTTTACTTCAGACTCACTAAGAAAGTAATTGTTATACTCATTATCAATTTTAACATTGACTTTTTTGCAGATTTTTTCGGACTGTCTATCCCTAGAAAAAGCAGCCAGAAAAACAAACCCTGCGGCACAAAAAACCGCAAAAAGAAGCGCTTTGACCTTTCTATTCCATAACATGTGCCTTCTCCTCCAGTAGTCGTTTAATATCAGGAACTAAGGTGTCAATGTCACCGGCCCCCACGGTGGCCAGCACGTTAAAGTCCAAATCTTTTGCTAACTCGGCTAGCACTGCCTCCTTTTTTAGCAACCGTTTTTTCTCCAGGTTCAACTGATCAAAAAGCAGCTCAGACGTTACGCCGGGCAAAGGTAATTCACGGGCCGGATAAATATCAAGTAACCATACTTCATCTGCCAGTTCCAGGCTTCTGGCAAACCCTTCTAAAAAGTCTCTGGTGCGGGTAAAGAGGTGAGGCTGAAAAATGACCCGAAGCTTCTGTCCCGGATACAAGGCCCTCACTGAACGCAGAAAAGCCTCAATCTCACGGGGGTGGTGTGCATAATCATCTAAATATACACTTTTTCCTATAGATATCACTTTTTCAAACCGTCTTTTTACGCCCGTATAAGCCGCAACTCCAGACTGAATCTTTTGCTCTGGCACCCCCACCAGCGATACCGCCTGCGCCGCCGCCAGCGCATTCTCTACATTATGGAAACCGGGTACCTGCAAAGCGGTCTCAGGCAACTGGAAGTTCCGCCCTTCGGCTGAAAATTTCATGGCTCCCTCCGCTAGCTGCACCTCCCCCGCACGCAGTTCCTCCTTCTCAAGCCCGTA
Organism: Rufibacter ruber; assembly: GCF_014138425.1. Lineage (NCBI taxonomy): Bacteria > Pseudomonadati > Bacteroidota > Cytophagia > Cytophagales > Hymenobacteraceae > Rufibacter > Rufibacter ruber. The sequence goes on along the minus strand of NZ_JACJIQ010000003.1, from coordinate 282,318 downwards.
GCGGATCACGGTCACTGACGAAGGCACGGCCTCGGCTATGCTTTGGTCAGCGGTGTGGTTCAGAATAAGGAAACCGTTTGGTTTGATCTGGCTTACAAACTGCCGGAACGACTCTACCAGCGCCTCTTTCTCCCCATAAATATCCAGGTGGTCTGGATCTGTGGAAGTGACCACGGCAATGTCTGGGTGCAAAGTTAGGAAGGAGCGGTCATACTCATCAGCCTCCACCACACACAGCGCCCTCTCCTCTTCCGCCTGCGGAAGCAAAAGGTTAGAACCCAAATCGGTAGAGATGCCGCCCAAAAAAGCTGAAGTAGACACACCCGCGTGATGCAGCAGATGGGCGACCATGCTGGAGGTGGTGGTTTTCCCGTGGGTTCCCGCCACCGCAATCAGATATTGGTCAGCCGTCAGCAATCCCAGCACCTGCGAACGCTTTTGTATAGTGAACCCTTCCCGCTCCAGATATTGCCGCTCCTGATGGGTAACTGGTACGGCAGGCGTCAAGACCACCAGCGTTTCTGACCTGTTTTCGCGAAAAGAGGCCGGAATCAGGTTCACGTCATCTTCATAATGAATATGCGCTCCTTCTTCGGTCAGTTTCTGGGTAAGTGGCGTGGGCGTTTTATCATAACCAGCCACGGCAAACCCTTTGGCCAGGAACCAACGGGCAATCGCGCTCATGCCAATCCCCCCAATGCCCAGGAAGTAGATATGTTTGAATTGGTGTAGGTTCATCTGATGAGCTTTAAAAGTTCCTGAACAATGGTTTGGGCGGCATGCGGCTTGGCTAAAAGACCAATGTTGTGGCTCAATTGCTGCTGCTTATCTTCATCATTTGCAAGGGCGATGGCGGTGTCCCACAAGGTCTCCCCTGCCTCCACGTCTTTCACCAATACAGCCGCCTCTTTCTGCACCAACGCCATAGCATTTTTGGTCTGGTGGTCTTCGGCCACGTTGGGCGACGGCACCAGTACCGACGGTTTCTGCGCCAGACACAGCTCTGAAATGGACAACGCCCCCGCTCTGGAAATCACTACATCGGCGGCAGCGTACGCTAAATCCATGCGCTTGATAAAGTCTGAAGCGAAGAACTGGTCTTTGGCATATTCTTTCACCGCGGCTTCTGCAGTAGGAATAAACAGTTTCCCCGTCTGCCAAATGAGGTTGTAGCCCGATTGCTGAATCTTCTGCAAATCTTTCTCAGTGGCTTGGTTCAAGGTTCTGGCGCCTAAGCTTCCGCCAATAACCAAAAAGGTTTTTCTCTCTGGGTTTAACCCGAAGAACGTCATGGCTTCTTCCCGTTTTCCTGCCAGCTCAATGATGTCTTGCCGTACCGGATTACCGGTCATGACAATCTTGGCGTTGGGGAAGAACTTGTACATGCTGTCATAGGCCACGCAGATTCTATCTACCTTATTGGCCAATAATTTATTAGTAATTCCCGCATGCGAGTTCTGCTCCTGAATCAGGGTAGGAATCTCCAGTTTGGTGGCCGCGTACAATAACGGTCCACTCGCGTAGCCGCCCACGCCCACTACCGCATCGGGATTAAATTCTTTGATAATCTTGTAAGAACTCCTGATGCTGGAAATCACTTTGAGGGGAAACGACAGGTTGTCTAACGTCAACCGGCGTTGCAGACCGCTAATCCAGAGACCTATGATTTTGTAACCGGCTTCCGGCACCCGCGTCATCTCCATTCGGCCTTTGGCGCCCACAAACAGGATTTCTGCGTTGGGGTGCAGGCGCTTGATTTCATTGGCAATGGCAATGGCCGGGTAAATGTGCCCACCCGTTCCGCCACCGCTGATAATGAACTTGAGGGGTCTGTTAGGCATTGGCTAAAACATTTGCAGGTTTATTCATGGCCGGAATGGCTTGTTGTCTGGCTTCATACTCGCTGCGGCTCACGCTCAGGATAATACCAATAGACATTCCGGTGAAAATCAAGGAAGTACCACCCATACTCAGGAGCGGCAGCGGCAGACCCGTAATAGGCCCCAGCCCCACGGCCACGCCCATGTTCACCATGGCCTGTATGACTAAACTGAAACTGAGACCTGCCGAGAGCAATCCGCCGAAGGCGCCCAAGCTGTTGGTCACGGCCACCATGCCCCTGTAGAGAAACGCCAGGTACAGGAAGAGGACCACCGCACCTCCAATCATGCCGTATTCCTCAATGATGATGGCGTAAATAAAGTCAGAGTACGGGTGGGGCAGCACGTTGCGCTGGTCAGAGTTACCCGGTCCTTTGCCCACCACCCCGCCCGTGGCGATGGCGATGTACGACTGTTCCAGCTGGAACACGCTCGCGTTAGGGTCCATAAAGTTCTCAATCCGGCTGATGGCGGTCTGCATACGCTGCCCTACCGCCAAAGCTATGGTCCCGAAGATAGCGCCCACCACAATCATAATCATGATTTGCTTCATGGGCACGCGGCCAATGAACATAAGCAAAAGGCATGTCAGGAACAGCAACAGACCGGTTGAAATGTTACTCATGGCAATTAAGCCGCAAATCAAACCGCTCCAGAGCACCAACGGAATCAGGGTTTCTTTGTAGTTACCAATGTTCATCTGGCGCTTGCTCAACATGCTGGCCAGGTAAGAAATCAGGGCCAGTTTGGCCAAATCTGACGGCTGGAACGTCTGGTTAATCACCGGAATGGTCAGCCAGCGCGAGGCCTCATTGATGTTAGAGCCTTTCAGGTAGGTGTAAATCAGCAAGGGCACCGAGAAGATGAGGGCCAGCAAACTGAGCTTCGCGTAATATTTGTAGTTCACTTTGTGCGCCAGCCACACAAACGCCAAGCCAATGAAAATCAGCGCCGAGTGCTTGAACAGGAAAAACTCGGTGTTCTTAGACATCTTGTAGGCCAGTGTACCCGTGGCCGAATACACTACGGCAATACTGATGAACGAGAACGAAATCACGATTCCCCACAAGATGGGGTCCCCTTTCAGGTTCTCCCTGAGCCAATTTTTTACCGGTGTTGTCATGCGTCACTTCCTTTCAATGCGGCAACCGCCTCGGCAAAAGAGCGGCCCCTGTGTTCATAATTCTTAAACAAATCAAAGCTGGCGCAGGCGGGTGAAAGCAATACCACGTCACCGGCCTCCGCAAAATCTTTAGCTAACTTAACTGCCTCGTTCACATCTTGCGTCTCTACCAGTTTGGGGCAGATTTGCGAAAAAGAGGCGATAATCTTGCTGTTGTCCACGCCCAGCGCCACAATGGCTTTCACTTTTTCCCGCACCAGCGGAAGCAAAGGCGTATAGTCATTCCCTTTGTCAGTGCCGCCCACTACCCACACAATGGGTTGCCGCATGCCGTCCAGCGCGTACCAAACCGCCTCCACGTTGGTGGCTTTGGAATCATTGATAAACTGCACGCCCTCTATCTCGCCCACCGGCTGCAATCTGTGCTCGGCATTCCGGAACGTGCCAAGTGCTTCCTCAATTTGGGCGGGTTCAATGCCTACCAACAGCGCGGCGCCCACGGCGGCCATGGTATTGTATTGGTTGTGCTGGCCAATGAGCGGCGAATTCGCGGTGTCTACTTTTGCCCTGATTTGGGAAAAAGAGGCCAGAATCGCACTCCCGTCATATTGAATGGCCAAGCCTTCAGAAGCTTTCAACCCAAAAGGCACCTGTGTCCCCGGCACTTCGTTCGAGGTCATGTATTTTTGAATCTCGGCGTCATCCTGGTTGAACAGAAAATAGTCAGACGCAGCCATGTTCTGCGCCAGACGGAATTTTGCGGCCGCGTAGTTTTCCATTTTGTTCCCGTAGCGGTCCAGGTGGTCTGGTGTGATGTTGAGCAAAATGCCAATGTCGGCCTTGAACTGGTACATATTGTCCAGCTGAAAGCTGCTCAGCTCCACCACATAGTAATCATGGGCATCTTCCAAGACTTTCCCGGCCAGACTTTCGCCCACGTTTCCGGCTAAGGCCACTTTCAGCCCTGCGCTTTTCAGCAGGTGGTAAGTTAGCAGCGTAGTAGTGGTTTTTCCGTTGGTGCCCGTGATGCAGATAAATTTAGCCTTAGTACAGCGGCCCGCGAACTCAATCTCAGAAATCACCGGAATGTTCCGCTCCAACGCCCCTTGAATCACAGGCGCTTTGTCTGGAATGCCAGGGCTCTTGATGATTTCCTCGGCCTCGTAAATCTGCTCCAGGGAGTGGGTGCCTTCCTCAAAGGGAATACCCGCCTGGGTCAGTTGCGCCCGGTACTTTTCAGCGATGCCGCCAAAGTCAGACACAAACACGTCATAGCCTTTGGCCTGTGCCAACAAGGCTGCGCCCACGCCGCTCTCCCCCGCTCCTAGTATGGCTATCATTTTGTTATTCGTTGTTAGTTATTCGTTGTTAGACTCCAATTCTTACAAGTTACTCAGCTTGCTGTGACTTTGGAGGCAATCCTCTGTAATAATTAATGAACCCATGAAGCAGTTTCTTGCAATTCATTACCTCCTCAAGAGCTACCTTCAGTTGCTCTTCTGAAATATAATTTTCATCAAAGGCTACATAGAGCTGGGTTTCTACCTCGAAGAGTGAACCTCTTGAGAAATAGAAGAAATTGACCGCATCTTTCGTTGTTTGTCTTCCGCAGCCTTCTGCAATATTTGAAACTATAGAAACAGCCGCTCTTCTTATTTGAAGTGTCAAACCAAATAATTCTTCCTTCGGAAAGCTTCTTGACAACCTATACACAGAGCTAGCAAGAACTCTTGCCTTTTTCCAAACATCCAAATCTGTGTATGCCCTCATTCCAAAACGAACAACTAACAACGAATAACTATCAACTAACTTACCTCAATTTCAAAGTCACCAGCGTCAAAATGGCCAGCATAATGCCCACAGTCCAGAAACGGGATACGATTTTCGCTTCATGATACCCCAGCTTCTGGTAATGGTGGTGCAGCGGCGACATTTTGAAGATTCTTCGGCCTTCACCGTATTTTCTCTTGGTGTACTTGAAGTAGCTCACCTGCAGCATCACTGAGAGATTCTCCACCAGGAAAATGCCGCAGAGAATAGGTATCAGGAGTTCTTTGCGCAGAATCAAGGCCAGAACGGCAATGATACCACCAATGGAAAGGCTGCCCGTATCCCCCATGAACACCTGCGCGGGGTATGAGTTGTACCACAGAAACCCCACACAGGCCCCCACAAAGGCGGTACAGAAAATCACCAGCTCGCCTGTGTTAGGAATGTACATGATGTCAAAGTAGTCAGCGAAGACGGCGTTACCAGACACCCACGCGAAGGCGGCCAGGGTGGTTCCAATAATGGCCGAGGTTCCCGCTGCCAGCCCGTCAATCCCGTCGGTGATGTTGGCGCCGTTAGAAACCGCCGTAATGATGATAATCACCAGCGGGATGTATAGAAACCGGGCGTAAGAGCCCAACAAAGGGCTCGCGAAGCTGAAGAAATGGTGATAGTCCAGCTCGTTGTTCTTGGTGAAGGGCACCGTGGTAATCATCTTGCGCACATCTGTGTAGGTGCTGCCCACATCAATGGCAGAGATGCCTTTCGCGGTCAGGTATTGGCGTACCACCACGTCTTCAGAGAAGAACAGTGTGAGCCCCACAATCAGCCCCAGCCCCACCTGACCAATTATTTTGAATTTACCAGCCAGCCCTTCTTTGTTCTTTTTAAAGACTTTGATATAGTCGTCCAGAAACCCGATGGCCCCCAGCCACAAGGTTGACACCAACATAAGGATGATGTAGATATTGCTCAACCGGGCCAGCAGAAGCGTTGGCAGCAAAATGGCCAGCAAAATAATGAGACCGCCCATGGTAGGCGTGCCTTTCTTTTCCAGCTGTCCTTCCAGCCCCAGGTCTCTGATGCTCTCGCCCACCTGCTTGCGCTGCAGCATTCTAATGAGGCGGCCACCAAACACCATGGCAATCAGCAAGCTCAGCAATGCCGCCAACGCCGCCCTGAAGGAGAGGTATTGGAAAACGCCCGCCCCCAGGAGGTCAAATTGTTGGTCTAAGTATCTGAAAAGGTAATAAAGCATCTGTTTCGGGTTTAGGATACAGGAGTTATTTTGTCGTTTCTCCCCTCCAAATCAGTCTAGTTACTTCTGCAGCAGCGCAAAGGCCTCCTGCAATACTTGTTTATCATCAAACGGCGATCTTTCGCCTTTTACTTCCTGGTACGTCTCGTGCCCTTTGCCAGCCACCAGAATAATATCATCGGGTTGGGCTAGCAGGACCGCGGTTTTAATGGCTTCTTTTCTATCTACCACAGAAAGCGCCTTTTTCAAATCTGCCGCTTTTACGCCTACCTGCATCTGGTTCAGGATTTCCTGCGGGTCTTCGTGGCGGGGGTTGTCTGAGGTCAGAATCACGCGGTCACTCAGGCGGGCGGCAATGTCGGCCATCACGGGGCGTTTAGCGGCATCGCGGTTTCCGCCGCAGCCCACCACCGTAATCACCTTCTGCTCCGGCTTTCTGATTTGGGCAATGGTTTGTAGCACATTCTCCAGCGCGTCAGGAGTATGCGCGTAATCCACAATGCCGGTAATCTGGTCAGCGGCAGACACCACGTAATCAAATCGGCCGGCGGCCGAAGTCAAATTAGAAAGGCTGGCCAGTACTTCCTGCGGGTCTTCGCCCAACAGCACCGCTGAGCCATACACGGCCAGAATATTGTAGGCGTTAAACGTGCCAATGAGCCTAAACCAAACTTCCTGCCCTTCCAGCTCCAGTTGCAGGCCCTGAATGGAGTTGTCCAGCAGGCGCGCCTTAAAATCAGCCTCTTTGCGGAGGGCGTACGTTTTTTTCTCGGCTTTGGTGTTCTGCAACATGACCATGCTGCGCTTGTCATCTGCGTTCACCAGCGCGAAGGCTTTTTTGGTGAGCCCGTCAAAGAACAGCTTCTTGGCCCTGATGTACTCGTCAAAGGTGCCGTGGTAGTCCAGGTGGTCATGGGTGATGTTGGTGAACACGGCCCCGGTGAACTGCACGCCCGTGACGCGGTGCTGCACCAGCGCGTGCGAGCTCACTTCCATGAACGCGTGCGTGCAGCCGGCTTTCACCATCTGGGCCAGTAGTGCCTGCAACGTAATGGCGTCTGGCGTGGTGTGCGTAGCCGGAATCACCGTTTCGTTTATCTGGTTCTGCACCGTTGATAGTAAACCGGCATTGTAGCCCAAATCCCGGTACAGCTTGTGCAGCAGCGTGACGCAGGTAGTTTTCCCGTTGGTTCCGGTCACCCCTACCAGTTTCAGTTTTTGAGACGGATTACCGTAGAACTCAGCGGCTACGTAGCCCATGGCCGCGGCGGCGTTGGACACCACCACAAAGGTCACGTGCTCTGGTGCGTTTTCGGGCTGTTTTTCGCAAAACACGGCAGAAACGCCCTGAGCCACGGCCGCATCAATATAGTCGTGCCCGTCCCGTACAGTTCCCCTGATCGCAAAAAATGCCACGCCCGGCCCTGCCTGACGCGAATCCATGGTTAACGCAGAAAGCTCGGGGTTAGTAGGCCCGAGCAATTGCGTTGGCTGGTAAGACTTCAGCAGGTCTTGTAGGTTTGCCATTTCGTTTTAGTGTGATGGTAATAACTGCGCCTTTCTGAAGGGGCGCCCCCGGTGGAATACTTTGGCTTTCAACCCTACCCAGCCCCGCTACCCGCACCTTCAGGCCGTTGTTCTCTAACAAGTAGATGGCGTCCCGGAGGGTCATGTCTGTGACATCTGGCACCTGCCCCATTTTCACGGGGACCGGCTTCAAAGCCACCGAGTGCTTTTGGGTATCAACCCGAATCCAATCCTCCTCGGGGTTCAGCGGATGGGCGCTAATGCCCAGTTTGTTGCATAAGAGCGTGATTTCTTCCTGGCTGCCGGCGTGCAGGCTCGGCAACTTCGGCATCACGCCTGGTTTTCTCCTGGCCATGGGGGTATGAATAGCCAAGTCTTGCGCATAGGCTTTGTCAGCCAGCTCCCTGAAAACCGGCGCGGCCACGTCACCGCCGTACTGCGCGTATTTCTGCGGGTTGTCAATGATCACAATACAGCTGTACTTAGGTCTATCTGCCGGGAAGTAACCCACAAATGAGGTAGAGTACTTTCTGGTGTACTGGCCGTTCATGAACTTACGGGCGGTCCCAGTTTTACCGGCCACTTTGTAGTCTTTGCTGCGCACATTCTTGCCCGTTCCGTTCTCCACCACGCCTTCCATCATGGCGCGCAGTTCAGCCAGGGTTTCATCAGAACAGATTTTAGGGTTTAGCACTTTGGCTTCAAATTTCTCCAGTTCCTGGTCAGCGCGTTTAATGCTCTTTACAATGATAGGCTGCACTTTCACCCCGTTATTGGCCACGGCATTGTAAAACGCCAGCGTCTGCAGCGGCGAAATCTTCAATTCATACCCAATGGCCATGGTAGAAAGCGACGGACGGCTCCAGCTGCGGTCTTTGGGCGATTTAATCACCGGAATGGCCTCGCCGTTCATCTGGAAACCCAGCGGCTGGTGCAGCCCAAATTTGTGCAGGTAGTCTACGTACTTCTGCGGGTTGTCCCCAAAGTGGGTCTGAATCAGGTCTGACACGCCCACGTTAGAAGACTTTTCAAACACCTGCTGCAGCGTGATTTTTCCGTAGCCGTGGGTATCTGTTTTCACCGCCCCGGCTATCCGCTTAGATCCGTTGCCGGTGTCAATGGTATCGGTGAGTTTCAGGTCAGTCTCTTCCAGCAAGGCCATCATAGACGCCAGTTTGAAGGTGGAACCCGGCTCGGTACGCCCCTGGTTACCTACGGCGTAGTTGTAGTCTTCCAGATAGAGGCCGGGGCCGTGCTTGCCTAAGTTGGCAATGGCTTTAATCTCCCCCGTGCTTACTTCCATCAGAATCACACAGCCGTGGTGGGCGTCATTCTCTGTGAGCACGCGGCGGAGCGCACTTTCTGCCACGTCTTGCAGGTTAATGTCAATGGTGGTCTGAATGTCAAACCCGGGCATGGGTTTGACCTCGGTCCCGTCATTGATGGGTTTGTTCCCCCCCGCCATGCGCTCATATAATGCCTCCCCATCTTTCCCGGCCAGATGGCGGTTAAAGCTGAACTCCAGCCCCGCGCCTTTCTTGTCTTCATTGATGAACCCAATGGTACGGCGCGCCAACGACCCGAACGGCAGGAACCGGCGGTCAATCTTCTCAAATATCACCCCGCCCTTGTTTTTACCGGCCCTGAAAATCGGCCATTGGGCCATCATCTTCTTGTCCTGATAATTAATCATGCGGCCGTTCAGGCGCACATACTTGCGTTTCTCGCGGCGGGCATTCTTGATTTTGCGCACATAATACGCCTCAGAATGATCACCGTAGAAACGGGAAAGCATCATACCTAAGGAGTCTATGCCTTTGTTGAACACGTCTTCCTTGGGAATAGACGGGTCAAAGGCTACTCTATAAAAAGGCAAAGACGTGGCCATAATCCGGTCATCATCTGAGTAGATGTTGCCGCGGGTGGCGTAGATGGGCTGGTAATGGAACCGCTTCTCATTGGCGATTTCGCGCCAGCGGTCGCCGTCTTTGAACTGGATAACCCCTACCTTATAAATAATAGCAAACGCAAAGAGACAGATAGCCAAAAAGGCCAACCGCACTCGCGTGACAATGGACCTCTTAATATTCATCTTTCTTAATAACTACTTGTACGGGTGGGGAAGAACTTTCAACCAGGCCGTAAGGTGCCACGTTGCGGGCCACCTCAGACTGCTTGCTCGCTTCCATGTAATCAGATTTAAGCGTGGTGTAATCGGCGCGTAAATCCTCTGTCTCGGCTTTGGTTTTGTCAATCTGCCGCAGCGTGCGCTCCGCGAAGTGGGTGTTGCCAATGTAGAACAGCACCACCCCCATCACAAACAGCACCTTGGGCAGGTACTTCACGGGCAGACCATCAGCAAAGAACCAGTCTACTTTGGTGTAGCGGTCCAGCAGCTCAAACAGACTGGTGCCTTTCTGACACGGCGGTCTTGGCGCGCGCACGGGCTCTGCCTTAGGCACTTCGCGCATGGTGTTGGCCTTGGGCCGGTTAACTTGCGGACGTACAGTGTTGACTGCCATATTCAATCTTCGTAAATGTGTTACCTATCTCCTTTTCCTCTCCCCTTATTTGACGAATCCTGCGTCTCCCGTTTTTCTGCCACGCGCAGCTTGGCGCTGCGGCTTCTATTGTTTTCCTGTAGTTCCTGCGCGCTGGGCACAATGGGCTTGCGCGTCACAGAATCCAGGGGTTTAATCTCATTTCCGAAGAAGTCTTTCTCCACTTCCCCAAAGAATTTGCCTTTGCTGATGTAGTTCTTCACCAGCCGGTCTTCTAAGGAGTGGTACGAAATCACTGATAGCCTTCCGCCGGGTTTCAACACCTCCACGGCCTGCTCCAACATCTCCTCCAGCGCTTTCAGTTCATCATTCACCTCAATTCTCAAGGCCTGAAAAACCTGCGCCAGGTATTTATTTTCCTTACCCTTTGGCGTACAACCCATTATGGCCTGCTTGAAATCAGCAATGGTCTCAATGGCCTGCACGTTTCTAGAAGATACAATCTCCCGCGCCAGCGTCCTGGCGTTCTTCACCTCGCCGTACAGCCCGAAGATTTTGTGCAGCTGCTCCTCTTCATAGGTATTCACCACCTCGCGTGCTGTCAAAGGACTGTCATTGTCCATGCGCATGTCCAGGGGGCCGTCAAAACGGGTAGAGAAGCCGCGCTCAGCGGTGTTGAACTGATGGGAAGAAACACCCAAATCTGCCAAAATGCCGTCTACCTGCCGAACCCCGTACAGACGCAGGTATTTTTTCAGGTACCGGAAGTTGGCTTTCACAAACGTAAACTGGTCTGAGATGAGTTTCTCAGACTGCTTCTCGGCATCGGTGTCCTGGTCAAAGGAATAGAGCTGACCGCCCTGCATCTTGCTTAAGATGTGCGCAGAGTGGCCGCCGCCGCCAAACGTGACGTCTACATAGATACCGCCGGGCTTAATGGCCAACGCATCTACCGATTCCTGTAACAAAACGGGCTGGTGGTAGGTCATGGCCTTTACTCAGTTATTGTAGTGGTTGGACCGTCGCCCAGAAACTTCTGCGCCATCTCGGAGAAGTTCTGCTGGTCCTTGATTAAGAATTCGTCGTATTTGTCCGGGTTCCAGATTTCTACCCGGTTGCCGAGCCCCACCACAATGGCTTCTTTCTCTATCTCGGCGTAGCGCACCATGGTTCTGGGCAAAATGAAGCGGCCGGCGTTATCCAGTTCCACCTCGGTGTTGCCCCTGAAGAAATTCCGCTGGAAATGGCGGTACTCCTCGTTGAACTCATTAAGACCGGCCACCTTGTCGTAAATCACCTTCCACTCGGTTTTGGGATACAACACCAGGCATGGCTCAAACCCTCTGGTCAAAACCACCTGGTTTCCAGACTCATCCGGCAGGTTGGCTTTGATTTTAGAAGGCAGCACCAATCTTCCCTTCGGGTCTAGCTTACATTCGTATTCGCCGGAGAGGAAGTTCATACTTGGTTTGGTGGTGACGGCAGTCTTTGGTACAAAACAAAAGTAGTAAAGCCAAAGGCAAAGTCAACCACGTTCTCCCACTTTTTACCACTTTGTGGATAAATCATGGTTATCCACCCCACTTATGCACATTATCCACATTCCCACGGCCCCACTTCGGGAAAACTTTTGGATATCATTTGCTAAAAATTTCATAGCATAATGCGCAAAAACCGCTAATACGCTGTTTATGAGCCGTTTTTCCCAAAACTCACCCAAAACAGAAACCGTTTCTACCAGGTGGTACAGAAGTGGTGGAAAGTGGAACAATTTTCCGTAACTTTGCGACATGCGGACAAAAACCCGACATATAGTGCTGCTTTTGCTGGTGTTCAGCCTGCTCACAGGTTCTGTGGGAGTGGCGGGTACGCAGCGGTTCTGCGCTATGTTGGGTATGGCCATCCCATCCTCGGCGGCGGCCAAAAAAATGGAGAAGATGGGTTGCTGCTCCAAAAAGAAAAAAGCGCCTGCCTGCCCTAAACCAGACAAAGCCCCAAAAACCACTTCTGTCAGCAAAAAAGCCTGCTGCAGTGAGGCCACCACGTACCAAAAACTGGACGTTGAGACTTCCCTGAAGTTTTCTAAGGTGGAGTTTCTGGCTATTGCACCGGCGCTAACCAGCACATTCCTGTTGCCGCCGGTTACGCTTGCCACGGAGGCCAATTCCTGGCCACTGTACTCAGATTCCTCCCCTCCGCTGGCGGGCAAAGATTTGCTGCACCGCCTGCATATCCTGAACATTTAGTAGACATTTCCTTCGGTTTTTAAACGGAAGCGGCATTTCTGCGCCCTTCTGTTTCTCTGGAAATTGTTTTACTAAATCATGATAACTATGTCTTCTTATATACGTCAGGCCGCATGGGCTTTGACCTTGCTGGTGCTCCTGCTTCCTTTTTTGGCCTCGGCCCAAACCTTGACTGGCCGGGTAATGGACCAGGAAAAACACACCCCTTTGATTGGTGCCTCTGTGCTGTGGGTAGGCACCACCCAGGCCACCAGCACAGATGCTGACGGCTTCTTTACGTTCACTAAAATTCCTTCAGGAGCTACCGCGCTTTTAATCAGTTACATTGGCTATAAGCCAGATACGGTGACATTTCAAGGGCAACAGAACCTGATGGTGCACCTGAAATCTGAAACGGCTCTGCAGGAAGTGACCATCACGGGCAAACAGGACCGGTATTCGGCCATGACACCTACCAACTCTCAGGTTATTACCGCCAAAGACTTGCTCAAATCTGCCTGCTGCAACCTGGCCGAAAGCTTTGAAACGAACGCCTCGGTGGAGGTTTCTACCACAGACGCGGTTTCTGGCGCCAAACAAATTCAGATGCTGGGGCTGGACGGGGCGTACACTTTATTGACCATTGAAAACGTGCCCTCGCTGCGCGGATTGGCCACGCCCTACCGCCTCAACTACCTCTCCGGCACCTACATTGATGCCATTGACATTATCAAAGGAACTGGTTCTGTGCTGAACGGCTACGAATCCATCTCCGGACAGGTGAACGTGCGGCTCAAAGACCCGGAGAAAACCGACCGCCTGCATGTGAACCTGTATGGTAACAGCCTGGCCAAGTGGGACGCCAACGTGAACACTTCGTTCAGCCTGAACAAGAAAATTAGCTCGGTGCTCATGCTGCACACAGACCAGCTTTCTAACCGGGTAGATGGCAACAATGATGGTTTTCTGGATTTACCCTTGGGCAAGCACTACAACGTGTTCAACAAATGGAAGTACAACAGCGGCGGCCCCATCATCTCTGAACTGGGCGTACAGCTGCTCACTGAAAACCGCATTGGCGGGCAGAAAGGCTTCAGGAGCGGCATGCCCCAAACCGAAGGCAATTTCTACGGCACCGAGTCTGAAACCGACCGCGTGAGCGCTTATTCTAAAACGTCTTACACCTTTAAAAGCAAACCGTACCAGAGCATCGGGCTTATTTTGTCAGGCACCAACCATCAGTTTGATTCGCACTACGGACCCAGAACCTACTTTGGCGAGCAGAACAGCGGCCTGGCGAACCTGATTTTCCAGTCGGCGTTTGGGAACACGGCGCATACGTACAAGACAGGCTTGAGCTATCAGTACGAGGACTATGACGAGACGCTGGCGGGCAAAAACTACACCCGTCGGGAATTGGTGCCGGGTGCCTTCTTTGAGTACGTTTACCAGAACAGCAAAAATCTGACGCTGGTGGGCGGCCTGCGGGCCGATTACCACAACCTGTACGGCTGGGTGTTCACGCCCCGGTTCAACGTGAAGTATGATTTCACGCCCAACACCATTCTTCGGCTGGCCGCCGGAAAAGGATTCAGGGTAGCCAACCCCATTGCCGAAAACGTTGGTTCCCTGGTGAGTAACCGTGAATTCATGATTCCTGACAACCTACGGCCGGAGAAAGCCTGGAACGTGGGCGGAAGTTTCACCCAGTACTTCACGTTAGGCGAGCGTACCGGCGCTTTCATCACCGACTATTACTACACCACGTTCCAGAACCAGGTGGTGCCTGATATGTACAGCAGCCCCAACATGGTTATATTCACCAACCTGAACGGCCGTTCTTTCTCCAAAAGCTTCCAGGCAGAGGTGCAGTATGAATTGACGTCTATGCTGGATGTGAAAGCGGCTTACAAGTATTTTGACGTGCGCACCAGCTACAACGGCCAGCTGCTGCAGCGTCCGTTCATACCCAACCAACGCGCGTTCCTGAACCTCGGCTTCGCCACGCCTTTTGACAAATGGCGGGCAGATTTGACGGCGCAATGGTTTGGCCAAAGAACGGTGCCTGTGATGGAACATTATCATGAAGGCCCCATTAAAACAAGAAGGGTAAGTCCGTATGCAGTGTTCAATGCGCAGGTAACCCGGGCATTTAAACAATGGGAACTCTATTTAGGCGGCGAAAACTTGTTGGGCTATAAACAGAAAAACCCGATTATTGCCGCCGACCGTCCGTTCAGCCAGGACTTTGACGCCAGCATGATTTGGGCACCCATTACGGGCCGGGTAATTTACGCAGGTTTACGGTTCACCATTAAATAAACGCGCTATGAAAACAGAGATGACAAGATTTTCAAAAACGCTCCTTTCTACCCGCGCGTGGGCGGGAATATTAGTGCTCATCATCAGTTGGGGTACTTCTTCATCGGCGTACGCCCAGCAGGTGAAAATGGTGGGAGCCATGAGAAACGTGATGATGAAAGGCCAGCTGCGCGCAACCGTTGACCTGGACACGCTTTCCTCTAAAACCCATCTGTTCGGGCTGGGCCCGATGGAGAATCTGGCCGGTGAAATTCTGGTGCTGGACGGCACCGCGTACAAAGCCACGGTGCAGCCAGACAATTCTATGAAAGTAGAGGAAACGTTTCAGCTCAAGGCGCCTTTCTTTGGGTACGCCACCGTAGAGAAGTGGGTAGAGCAGAAACTTCCGGCCAAGGTGCAGACCCTGCCCCAGTTGGAAGACTACTTGACCCAACGGGCCGCCAACGTGAAAGAACCGTTCTTTTTTAAGCTGGAAGGAATGGCAGAGCACGCGACCATCCACGTGGTGAATTTGCCCGCCGGCACGGTGGTTCGCTCGCCTAAAGATGCGCACCAAGGGCAGGTGGATTATGCGGTGGCCAACGTACCGGTTCAGGTGCTGGGCTTTTACTCTACGGCGCACAAAACCATTTTCACGCACCATGACACCAACCTTCACCTGCACCTCATTACGGCAGACAAACAGAAAATGGGCCATGTAGACGGGCTCAAACTGAAAAAAGGAGCCATAAAACTGTACCTGCCCCAAACTCTGTTTAACTAAATTTTGTTCTTTACATGCAGGCCCATTGCTGTTTTTGGCCTGATTTTGGCAAAACAGGTCAAAAACGCACCTAAGGAAATTTAACTTTTAACCCATACCTTTAAACTCTTAACCATCACCAAATGAAAACCTTGAAAACCCTATTGTTCTCGCTGTTGTTGACCGCTATCTCTACCGTAGGCTTCGCCCAGGGCGGAAAGAAAAACGAGGAGGTGAAATTTAAAACCTCGGCGGTGTGCGGCATGTGCAAAGCCACCATTGAGAAAGGTCTGGCCTATGAGAAAGGCGTGCAGAAAGCCACCCTTGATGAAAACACCAAAGTGGTAACCATTCAGTTCAACGGCTCCAAAACCGATGCGGCCAAACTGAAGAAAGCTGTGAACGACCTGGGCTATGACGCCGATGATTCCCCTGCCACCGCCCGCGCCTATGAGCGCCTGGACGAGTGCTGCAAGAAAGACAAAGGTGCCCACTAAACCTTTTGATATTTAAAACAGGAAAGCCTGCCCATTTTGGGCAGGCTTTCCTGTTTTCTGCCTTTCCTGTTTTTGGGCTGTTTTCCAGAAAACAGCCCAAAAACAGGAATTTGCTTTCAGCCCTACCTCTTGTTTATCTTAAAAATTTCAACCAACTTACTTTCAACAACTTACCACAACTTATATCTCTATAGCTATTCCAATAACGACAGGCAGAATATTATGCAAAAGCAAGCATTGAGTCTTATGCTGTTGCTGCTGTTACCGGCATTCTCTCTGCTGGCGCAGACTGACCAAACGGTGCACGTGGTCAAATACCTGTACACCGTGCAAGACCCAACCGGCATGGTGCACACAGAACGAATGCTCTTATTGATTGGCAAAGAAATGAGTGCCTTCAAAAGTTATGACAAGTTTGTGCGGGACTCTACCATCTTCGCTAAGCAGAACCTCGCCTTTGACAGCCGCGCCCTCAAACGCGGTACAGATGCCCAGCTCTACAAAATCTACTACCAAAACAAAGGCCTTTTTACCCGCACCCTCTTGCACACGTACTTCTGGGAAGAAGACTGGCCGTTCTATGACTGGAACATTTCCCCGGAAACCACCACCCTGCAAGGGCTCACCTGTCAGAAAGCCACCACCTACTCCCCCGCCACCAACACGGAATGGACGGTGTGGTTCACCCCAGATGTCCCTTTTTCAGTGGGGCCGGGCACGCTGCACGGGCTGCCCGGGTTAATTGTCAAAGCCGAAAACAACGAGAAAACCATCACGTATGAACTGCTGAACGTGGCCAGTCCTGCCGCTCCCTTCCAGACCATTGAGTTCCCGCAGAAAGCGGTCAAGATCACCAAAAGCGAGTATAATAAAATGCTGGAAGCAGCCCGCAAAGACCCGGTGGGGTTCGCTACCAATTCAGGGGCTTTGAACGGCAATGTGCAGGGGGTGAACATCTCGCCTCCCAACCCAGCTACCAAACCGCCCAAAAAAGAAAGGAAAACGGGCAACTGACACAGGTTTCCGCTTTAGCATCAGGCTGGGGACACGTTCCCGCCACAACGGCTCTGTTTCGGTTTCCTGAAAGCTGGAGGTATTCCCCGTTTCCGTTTTGGGGCTTTTTTCAGGAAAACAGCCCCAAAACGGAAATTCGCTTTTAAGCAAGCAGGGTTTCAGCAAGTCTGGGAAAGGCGCTATCTTTAAGGGAGTTTTTCTTTTTTTGACTGTCCCTGATGCTCACAAACAAACCCCTCCTCACGCTCCTGCTCCTACTGGTGGGCGCCCGCGCCTTTGCCCAGCAGCAGCTGCCCATGCCGCGCAACATTGAAGCTGCCTACCAGAAAGGCACCCGCAGTCTCACCGGCCTTCCCGGCCAGAACTACTGGCAGAACACCGCCGACTATACCATCAAAATAGACTTCGACCCGCGGACCCGAAGAATTGCCGGCACCGTTGATATTGACTACACCAACAACAGCCCAGACACGCTCAAGCAGATTGTGTTCAAGCTGTACCCCAACCTTTACCAGAAAGGAGCGCCGCGCGCGAGCGGGATTTCGCCCAAAGACGTGAGCGACGGCGTGCAGATTGAGAAGCTGAGCGTGAACCAGGAGGCCCAGGATGTGCAGAAGCTGCGCATTGAGGCCACCAACCTCACGCTCAGGGTAAAACCCATTGCCCCTAAGCAAAAAGCCAAATTCAGCATTGCGTACCAGTATATTTTGAACGAAGGCTCGCACATGCGCACCGGTCAGGTTGACCCGCAAGGCGCGGCATTTGTGGCGTATTTCTTTCCGCGCATAGCGGTGTATGATGACGTAGAAGGCTGGAACCGAACTCCGTACCTGGGCCCGCAGGAGTTTTACAATGATTTCTGCCGGTTCAACACTGAGATTTCTGTGCCTAAGGACTTTGTGGTGTGGGCCACCGGTGATTTGACCAACGCCGCTGAGGTGCTCCAGAAGAAATTTGCGAAACGTTTGGCAGACGCCGAAAAGAAAGACGCCCTTGTGGCCATCATTGACAGCACAGACCTGAAGAAAGGCAATATCACCGCCCAGAACGCCCGTAACACCTGGAAGTTCACCGCCCAAAACGTGGTGGATTTTGCGTTTGCCACCTCGGCGCATTATCTCTGGAACAGCACCAGCCTGGTGGTAGACCCCAGAACCAAACGCCGCACCCGCGTAGATGTGGCGTTCAACCCCAAACACCATGATTTTGTAGAGGTGATTGACTTCGCGCGCAAGACGGTGCAGCACATGAGTTACACGTTCCCCAAGTGGCCGTTCCCGTACCCGCACATCACCGTGTTTGACGGGCTGGACCAGATGGAATACCCCATGATGGTGAACGACAACCCCGTTGACACCCGCGAAGACGCTATCACCCTCACCGACCACGAGATTTTCCACACCATGTTCCCCTTCTACATGGGCACCAACGAGACTAAGTACGGCTGGATGGATGAAGGCTGGGCCACCATGGGCGAATGGATTATCTCGCCGCTCATTGAACCCAAAATGGTGGATGATTATGGCGTGCAGCCCTACTCCATGCTGGCGGGCACCGAGGTAGACTTGCCCATCGCCACGCTCTCTACCCAGCAGTCTGGCACGGCTTTCTTCCTGAACTCATACCCCAAGCCTGCCTTCGGGTATCTCTATGTGAAAGATTTGCTGGGCGATGAACTGTTCACCAAAGCCCTGCACCACTACATCCAGACCTGGAACGGCAAGCACCCGCTGCCCTGGGATTTCTTTAACGCCATGAACGCCGGAGCCGGGAAAAACCTCAACTGGTTCTGGCAGCGCTGGTTCTTTGACAACGGCATGCCAGATCTGGCCATTGCCCACGTACAGCAGCAGAACGGGAATTACCAGGTCACGGTTGAGGCTGTGGGCAGCAAACCCGTACCGGTTGACTTGGTGGTAACCTACGCAGACAACTCCACCACCACCCACCACAAAACCATTGCCGTCTGGGAAACCGGAGCCAAAACCACCCAGGTTGATTTTAAAGCCCTCAAGCCGGTAAAAAAACTGGAAATCAAGCACTCCCACGTATCAGATGCAGACCGCTCTAACAACGTGTATGAGGTGAAATAGCAAATGATTGATTTAAAACGGCAAAGCCGAAGAGAAAGAGCTCTTCGGCTTTGCCGTTTTCGGGCTGTTTTGGCCAAAACAGCCCGAAAACAGGAACGGTCAATTTAGATGCGCCTTCTCCTTCAGAAGAAGAGACAACAAAGCGTGTTTACCCAAGCGAAAAAATGAGTAGCGGGTATGGCAGTATTACATTACCTGTCCGCTAAAAAACCACTTGGCATGCATGCCTCAGCAGATGAAACCATCCCTCTTCAAGAGGAGAATCACCCATAAATTAGCTACGAAGCACGAATAAACCCGGTAGAGAAATTCTTTACATTGCTCTTATCTGGTTTCCTTGGCCCCCTCCCGGCGGTCTTTCTCTTTGTACAACTGCCACCAAGGCAGGTAAGGTTTGTCATGGTGCTCATAGTGGTACCCGAAGAAGTAACAGCTCAAAAACGCCCACAAATGGTTACGCTGCTGGGTGCCAGATTTATGCTTGTTCTCTGGTTCATGCACGCCGCGGTGCGGAAGGTAGGTGCCGAAGTAAAACAGCTGAAACGTAGCCAACACCGCCGGTACCATCCAGAACAGGATAATGTTCTCCAACGGGAACCAGAGTTGCAGCAGGTGGAACGTACTCGCCATTAATAGAATCTGCCCCACTGTAATGTACTGCCGTGCAAAGCTGAAGAACCAGAGAAAGAAGTTGCCGCCGTGGTAGTCGGGATCCTTGTCAGTAGCCACGTGGCGGTGATGCTGATGGTGCTTGGGGAACAGCCGTGGGTAGTAATTGTAGGCAAACAGCCCGGCGGTGAGGGTGCCAATGACCGTGTTCAACCGTTTGTTCCCGGGGGCCACCACGCCGTGCATGGCATCATGGGCGGTAATGAAAAGCCCGGTGTACAGGTGCATCATGACCAGCACCGCCAGATACGTGAGCGGTGAAATGAAATCTACTTGCCAGTGCAGCAGAAACCAAAGCACACTGCCCCAAGCCACCAGAATGGTGAGGGCAATGGTGATTCCGGCGTACTTTTTCAAAAACAGCTCCAAAACAGATTTTCTATTGATGAATTCTCCTGCCAGCATTTTTCCTGCCGCTTTCCCTGCCGCAAGCTTTCAACCTTTGGCTTCCCTTGGCGGAAGTTTTCAACTTCCGGGAACCGACAGAAGCATATACGCAAGTTACAAACTTGCGGCAGGGTGGCTCCAAGTTGAAAACTTGAAGCAGAAAATTAATCTGCGGCAGGAGAATACAATTATATCGCTTTGACGAAACACTCTTTTCTTCCTAAGAGCATGTTTAAATTTTCCTTTTGCGCTGCAAACGGGTATAAAAGGAACCTGACTTTGCCATTTTCTCGCACCATAGCGAGGCGTATGCTGCTCCAAAATCGATTCGTCAGAACGTTGTGCTCCCCATTTTCGCCTGCAAAATCAAAATGTAAACAAGCTCTAACTAGCTTACTCCAAAGACCTCGTAGCGTCCGGAGGACCTGCGAGCGTCTGTGCCAATAGCCGTACACCCAAGCTTCTGTTTTTGGCCTATTTTCAGAAAAACAGGTCAAAAACAGAAGCTTTCCCTCTTTAGTCTTGATACTTATTACTTGATACCAAAAAACTAAAACGTGAGCAGCACGTCCCGCACCTCCTCCATGAGCCACATGGGCGTGGAGGTGGCCCCGCAGATCCCAATTCTTTCCCCTTCCCCAAACCACTCCGGCTGCAGCTCCTCTTTCTTGGAGACGAAGTAGGTGTTGGGGTTGGTGTCTTTGCAGACCTGGTAGAGCACCCGCCCGTTAGAAGATTTGGTACCGGAGACAAAAACCACTTTGTCAAACTTCAGCGCGAAGTGGCGCAGCTCCTTGTCCCGGTTGGAGACTTGGCGGCAGATGGTGTCATTGGCGGCAACGGCGTGGCCCCGGGCCTCCAGTTCGCCTTTGATGCGGTAGAAGCTGTCAGTGCTTTTGGTGGTCTGGCTGTAAAGCGTGATGTTCTGGGGCAGCTCATGGCGCAGGAGCTCGTCCAGGTTCTCAAACACAATGGCCTCGTTGTTGGTTTGGCCCAGCAGGCCAATGACTTCGGCGTGGCCGTGTTTTCCGTAGATGAAAATCTGCTCTTGCTTGTCAAACGAGGTCTTGATGCGGTTCTGCAGTTTCAAGACCACGGGGCAGGAGGCGTCAATCAGGGTGAGGTTGTTCTGCAAGGCCATCTGGTAGGTAGACGGCGGCTCCCCGTGCGCCCTGATGAGCACCGGCTCGTTCTGCAACGTCTGCAGCATGGCGTGGTCAATAATACGAAGGCCCTTGTCTTTCAGGCGCTCCACCTCCACGTCATTGTGCACAATATCGCCCAGGCAATAGAGATAGCCTTTCTCCTCCAGCAAGTCCTCGGCCATCTGAATGGCGTAGATGACCCCAAAGCAGAAGCCTGAATTTGAATCTATATGTACCTGTAACTGACGCATACTTTCTAAACAAGTTCAGGTAGGGGTTTGTTTGCGCATACGGGTTCTTTTTCCAGAAATCTGTTTACCACAAGCAGGCAATGACAAGCAGTAAGAGACCCTAAAGAGCAGTTTCTACCGGAGGAGCATTGTTTCCCGAATCTCCGCTTTGTCCGCTCCTGTTCCATTGGTTTAGAAGAAAGCCTTTTTAGACATCCTCCCTGCTCAGAGGTGGGCGGCAGACTAAACAGATGGAGGGCTACGTAGCTATGGGTCATAACCTTAGGTTTTCCACGCGCTGTTTTTCTTCGCCGGTGACTAGTTCCTTGCGGAGCAGGAAGTCTTTCATGATGCGCACAGACTCTACCGGCATGCCGGACCGGGGGTGCCGCAATATGGCCGCCATGAAGATCTTCTTGTCATCTACCAGGTTGGGGCTCATGTTCAGGTACCGCGGTATGTAGTTTTCAATAGAGTATCTCAGGAACCGGAGCTCCGGATCATGCTGGTCCAGCGCCACCGCCTGGTCAAAGATGGCGGCGCTCTGCTTCAGGTATTTGATTTTAGAGTAAGGGCTCCAGACATGTTTGGCCATGATGGCGTGAGAAACCGCCTTGTACCCCAGCTTGAGGGGGTCTTTGCCCGGATATTTGCCCATCAGGTCCAGAAAACGCTTGGCCACGTCTTCATCTTTGGCCGCCTTCTGGTAGTAGTTCAAAAGCTCATCATGCGAATACGCGTCTTTCCCCTGGGCAAAGGCGGCAGGAGAGAAAACAAGGCAGAGTATGAGCAACAGGGGGAATAAGCGCATCAGATTGTATTTAATTGGTACCGTATATACGAGCCAAGCAGTAGTGCAAGTTTCGTATTGTCTGGTACCCGTACGCGCTGCTCTAAAATGTGGGTGGCCGGCAACCGCTTTATTTTCTTGAAAAGTTTGAGATAATAGATGTAGGCCAGGTACACCCCCAACCTGGCCCCCCGGGGCAGGCCCAGAATTCCCTGGTAGGCATTGTCAAAATCGCGCTGTATGTCGGCCTCTATCTCTTGCTTGTCCTGGTTGCAGAATTTAAGAAAATCTACTTCAGGGAAGTACACCCGGCCCCGGTCATGGTAATCACTCTTGATGTCCCGCAGAAAATTCACTTTCTGAAACGCCGAGCCCAGCGCCCGGGCCCCTTCGTGCAACTGGTCAAATTTGGCGCTGTCGCCTTCGCAGAACACGCGCAGGCACATCAGGCCCACCACTTCGGCGGAGCCGTAGATATATTGTTTGTAGAGCTCACAGTCATAAACGTGGTCTACCAGGTCCATCTGCATGCTGTGCAGGAACGCCTCAATGAATTCACGGTCAATGCCGTACTGGTGTACCACCATCTGGAACGCGTGCAGCACCGGGTTCAGGCTAATGCGCTCCTCCAGCGCCTGGTACGTCTCCTGCCTGAACCGCTCCAGCAGTTCCTGTTTGTTATGGTGGTGGAACGTGTCTACAATTTCATCTGCGAAACGAACGAACCCATAGATAGCGTAAATGGGGTCCCGGAAGCGCGGATGCAGGGTTTTGATGCCTAGCGTAAAAGACGTGCTGTAACGCTGGGTGATCAGCTTACTGCACTCCAACGTGGTGGCATCAAAAAGATTCATGGGTGACAGCATCTGCATTAATGGCTTAAGGTAACGTTCTGCGGGGCAAATTCTTTCACCACTTCGGCAGCCACCACCTGCCCAGAGATGAGCGAGGGCGGCACGCCGGGGCCGGGAACGGTTAACTGCCCTGCGTAAAACAGGTTCTTCACTTTCTTGCTCTTGAGGCTGGGCTTGAGAACCGCCGTCTGCCGCAAGGTATTGGCCAGCCCGTAGGCGTTGCCTTTAAACGCGTGGTAATCTTTTATAAAATCACGGTGGGCGTAGCTGCGTTTGTATATAACATGGCTGCGCACCTCCTGCCCCGTGATTTTCTCCAGCCGCTCCATCACCATCTGATAGTAATGCTCCCGCGTCTCCTCCCGGTCCTCCAGATCAGGGGCCACGGGAATGAGAACGAACAGATTCTCCATACCTGCCGGTGCTACGGTGGGGTCTGTCTTAGACGGGACTGACACATAGAACAACGGCTTTTGGGGCCAGGCCGGGGTAGTGTAAATTTCCGCTGCGTGGGGGCCAAAGTCCTCATCAAAGAACAGGTTGTGGTGTTGCAGCCCCGTCAGTTTTTTGTCTACGCCCAGGTAAAAGATCAGGGAAGAAGGCGCCATCACGCGGCTGTCCCAATAACTGTCACTATAGGTACGAAATGACTGGGGCAGCAGTTTGGTTTCCAGGTGGTGGTAATCGGCGGAGCCGATGACCACGTCAGCCTCATATTTTCCCTGGGCCGTTACTACGTGGGTGATGCGGCCGCCTTCCAGCTCCAGCCGCTGCACTTCCTCCCCTAATCTTATCTCAACGCCCTGCTCCTTTGCCAGCGCCACCATGCCTTCTACAATTTTATGCATACCGCCTTTGGGGTACCAGGTTCCCAGAGCCATGTCTGCGTAGTTCATGAGACTGTACAAGGCCGGGGTATTCTCTGGGAGCGCGCCCAAAAACAGAATGGGGAACTCCATCAGCTGAATGAGCTTGGGGTGCCGGAAATACTTGCGCACATGCTTGGCCATGCTCTGGAACACATCCAGCCGCAGCACGTCTACCAACAGCTTGGGGTCAATGAATTCTGTGAGGGAACGGCTGGGTTTGTAGACCAGGCTGTTAATGCCCACCTCATATTTATAGGCAGCCTGCTTCAGGAACTTCTGCAGTTGCGTTCCTGCCCCCGGCTCCAGGCTTTCAAACAGTGACTCCAGCGCGGGCATGCTGGCCGGCAGCTCCAGCACCTCCTGGTCTCCATACAACACCTGATAAGAAGGGTCCAGCCGCACCAGCTCATAATAATCGCTCACGTTTTTGCCGAATTTGGCAAAAAACTGCTCAAAAACGTCTGGCATCCAGTACCAGCTGGGGCCCATGTCAAACACAAAGCCGTTGGTGTTGAAAACGCGGGCCCGCCCGCCCGCTACTTCATTCTTCTCCAGACACACCACCTCATACCCTTCGCTGGCCAAACCAGCGGCCGCCGCCAAGCCAGCAAAGCCGGCTCCAATTACAATGACTTTCTTTGCGGATGTGTGCTGCATGGGCTCTCGTTTCTCCAAAATAGCGATTTGTACGTAAATTAGCTGCTATATAGTTAAGTTCCTATGTAAATATACACCCATGCCCGCTGTTGCAAAAGGCTGCACGGCGGGCAACTGGGTGAAAATATTAGTCGCCGTAGGCGTAAACACTCAGCTGCTCTTTCAACTCTTTCCGGGCCAGGTGAATCCGGTTTTTGACGGTTCCAATTGGCAGCTTGAGCTGGTCTGCAATCTCTAAGTATTTATAGCCCACATAGTACATCATGAACGGAGTCCGGAACTCCTCCGGCAGTTGTTCAATGGCCGCATATATATCCTTCATGACAAACTCCCCGTTGGCCCCATTCACCGCTACCATTTTGGTGTCAGTAGACAGAAACTGGAAATACTCATCTGTGTCAATGGAGCTGGTGCGCTTGGTTACCTTGTTGTAGTGGTTGATAAAGGTATTGCGCATGATGGTATAAAGCCATGCCTTCAGGTTGGTGCCCGCCCTGAACTTGTCCCGGTTCACAAAGGCCTTCAGGAGGGTCTCCTGCACCAGATCCTTTGCATCATCAGTATCACGGGTAAGATTGAAAGCAGCGGGGCGCAGGGTTGGCGCCATCTTCTCTACTACGGAGGTAAATTCTAGTGCAGTCATTTGTTTAACCTTTAAAGTAAAACGTTAAACAATTATACGAGCCTTTATCCAATATGACATATTTTGTTTAATAGATTTTTGATTTTATTAAACAATTTATATGATTTACTGGAATTATACTGTATTTACCAGGTTTTGGTTTAGCCAAAGAGGAAAAACATTAAACAAAGAGGCGTTTAAGGTGGCACAAGGGTACTGACTACTCAGGCAGGCGGAGGCACTTTGTACAGTACTTCCTGTTTGGCTGTTTTTAGCCTGAATTCTGAAAAACAGATCAAAAACAGGCAGCTCCACAGGACAGGAACTGTTACGTTGCTCCCTTCTGGATGCTCTCTGTAAGAAGACCCGAACTCCCTCTCTTAAAGTACCAGAAGGTATGTGTGCCGCAGGACTGGTAAAAGAAACCTATACAGGACTGCGGTGCGCCCCCAGGAATCAAAAGACCTGAAATGTACAGGAAAGGCGTAGATTGTATGCCAGGCAGGAGGCGGCGTTGACGGGCTTACTTAAAGAACAGGACTGTTAAATCATAATCAGAAACCTGGTTTTACTTTGGTTCCTTCCTTTTCATAGAACCCATAAGGTAGAATCTCCCAGTAAAAAAGCTTAGGCCCATCACCCGTATTGGTTACTAAAAGCACATCACCTGCTGAATCTTTTAAACAACAAACGCTGGCAAATACCCAAAAAGCAAGAATTTCCAAAATACACAGGACAAATTTCTCTGTTACAAAACAACCAAATGTTTCCTTCTTTTCAAGTGACAGCCCCTCTACATTTGTCCCATACCTATTGAACAAAGGACGAGAGAAACTGGCCCCCTATCAGTTTCCCCCATGATACTGGTTTCTCTCGTCAATAGGTTCTTCCAGCAAGACAGGTTCACCTGTTATGTAACCATAAGGTTCGTTTAAAGTTCTAACAATGCCTTTGCTTTTAAGACTCTATTATTTACACAAAACCAGGCATAAGGGGGTGTCAAGGAAAGGTGTGCTCAAATCATTCATGGCGTTTCTGCTGAGTTCAGAGGCAGAAGACTTCTCAGCTTGGGAAGTCACCGCATTTTATTCATTAATCCTTCTGACCATAAGCCTGCTCCTTTTTGTGATCATCTTGTAGTAGCACAGCATCTTGTAGTTGTAAAGTATTCCCCTTTTTAACATATCCCCCATTGTAGAGAATGCCCTGCTTGCCCCCACGAGCAGGGTATTTCTTTTTCCTATCCCTATATTCAGGCCTTTGCCGTAGACTTTACAAGGCAAATTACCACCTAATCTTCGCCCTTACTTACGTATTAGTGCCTACACCTTCCCTCTGATAAGATGAAGCACTCTTTTTATACCGTCAACCACGTTCAGCTTAATGTATGGGAAGCAGGCAACCCCGCAGATCCTGCTATTTTGTTTCTGCACGGGTTCCCGGAGTTTGGCAAGGGCTGGCACAGACAGCTACAGTACTTCTCCACCCGGGGCTGGCATGCAGTAGCCCCAGATCAACGGGGTTATCACCTGAGCAGCAAACCTACCGAGGCAGGGGCCTACACCACAGATCTTTTAACCAAAGACATAGCAGACCTCATACCTCAGATCAGCCGGGGCACTGTGGTCTTGGTAGGGCATGACTGGGGAGGTGTAGTTGCCTGGAACCTGGCCTTGACACATCCCCATCTCCTGGAGAAGCTGGTGGTTCTGAACATGCCCCATCCCGAGACCATGCACCACCACCTGACGCACAACCCCCAGCAGATGCTTAGAAGCTGGTACACCGGTTTCTTTCAGCTACCCTGGTTGCCAGAGCAGGTGAACCGTGCCTTTGACTTTAAATTCCTGGAGAGCGCTTTAACCGGCACGGCGTTACCAGGCACTTTTCCGCCGGAGGTGCTACAGGAGTATAAGCAAGCTTGGGCGCAGCCCGGGGCAATAGAGGCCATGCTCAACTGGTACCGGGCGTATAAACACAACCCCATGCAGGCCAACCATACCATTACAACTCCCACCCTGTTACTGTGGGGTAAAAAAGACAAGTTCTTAGGAACCGAGATGGCGCAACCCAGCATGGCACATTGCCAAAACGGCCAGCTGGTTTTCCTGGAAAACGCTACCCATTGGCTCCATCATGAACAACCTGAACAGGTGAGCCAATTGATCACTGCCTTCATACGCCACTAAAGCCACTCGTGCTTAGGGAGCCTTCCTGATCATGTTCAGTGAACCCGGTTCTGTTTCTGGGCTGTTTTTACTAAAACAGCCCAGAAACAGAAATTCTTTGGAGCAGCTGGTGGCAACAAAAAAACCACGCCTAACGAGACGTGGTTTTTAATCCAGTTATTACAAATACCGGCAATCAGTTTCGGCCTCTGGCAGGAGATTCTCGTCTTGGGGAGTCTGACCTGGAGGAAGAAGACCGCTGCGCCGGGGCTGTGTTTCCGTGGCTTTGGCGTTCTGCAGGCTGGTATCTCCCCTGAGGAGACGCGGTGCTTCTCTGCGGGGAATAGTCTGCCGGGGGTGCAACGGCCGGCTCAATAGCTGAAGAACGTTGCCTTGGGGCTGGCGCGGGAGTTCTTTCATACCTTCTGCTCTCCACTTCGCTTCTGCTGGAAGGGGAAGCCTCCCCTTGAGCCCTGGCGGGCGAGGGTTCAATTCGCCCCTGGTATGTGGCTCTGCCAGTTCCAACAGAGCGGCTGGGTTGCGGGCGTTGCTCCTGCAGTTGCTCTCCCACCGGCTCCCTCCTGTCTATTCTTGCATCATCAGCCATAGAACCAGAAGATGAGGTAGACTCAACAGCAGTCCTACCCCTAGCCCTGTCACTGCTCCTGTCTATTCTCGCGCTGGAGGGTTGAGTCTCCGTCACCCGGGAATGACTGGCCGCCCGGTTTTCCCGGACCGCAACCCGGGTGGGCGCCTCCCTTCTTCTGGAATCAACCTCTGGCCGGTACAGGCGCAGTGAATTGTCTGCCACCTGGGTTCGGCCGGGGCGGGAGTCAGAATCAAGGCGGTGCACCTGCACTTTCTGGCGGGTGTAGCGCTCTATGTCTTTGGAGCGCGGGCCATATACATACCTATGGTTGTCCCGCTCATAGTAATTATTGACAATGGTGGTATGGTGGTAAATGTTCACAACCTGCGTTCTGGGCAAGCAATAACTGTATATGCGCGGACTGCTGATATAGCGCACTGGTACAAAGACCCACCGGGCAGGCGCCACCACGTAGGTAACGCGGGGCCCCATGGGTGCCCAGCCGTAATACCCGTCTGTGTGCCGCCAGTCTACCCACGCAGGCCCCCATTCCTGGCCGGGCACCCAGAGCCAACCGTAGTAGTCATCATACATCCAGCGGCCGTAGTGAAAAGGAGCCCAGCCCCAGTCATAGTCAGAGACCCAGGTGTTGCCGTATTCGGTCATGACCCAGTGGCCACGGGAGGCATACGGCTGGAAATCCCGTTCCACCCTGGGGGCCCACACATACCCGTACTCGGGGTCATTGATCCACTGGCCATAGGGGCTGAGTTCGTCATAGAAAACCTGGAACGAAACCCTGCCGCCGGGTCCGGCCATAACTTCTCTGCTGCCCGGCAGACCGAACGCCAAAAGCGCCATCACTCCCAGCGCCCACAATCTTTTCATAAACGTTTTCATTGGTAAAAGCTATGCGTTGGCGAAGAGGCTTGGGGGATGTGGCTTTCTACCGTCAACAAGTTGAAAAAAGGATGCTTCTCTCCTCTGTCTAAACCAAACATCCTGCCAAAATTTTTCTTTTTATATAGAGAATCACATATTTTTCAAACCAAGCGTAAATAATTGACATAAATGGACTTGAAGGATTAACTAAGACCCACTTAGAACTTCCTCCAGAACCAAACGTCTGTTTATAATAAAGCGCTTTATACCAGAAGATGCCAAGGATATTGAGCACGTCTTTTCAGTGTTACGGCTGGCCGTGTTTCTGTTTTGGAGCTGTTTTTGGAAAAACAGCTCCAAAACAGAAACACCTATCAGACGCCGCCGCACAGGCTATGCCCCCGGCTGATCCCTTTTTCATAAAAAACTTAGATGAAGAAAAGGGAAGGGTGACGCCAACTTGAAAGCCGAGCAGCAGTACCGCCCGGCGCTTGTAACGGGGTATTGGCTGGCTTCTTTAGTAGCACTGGCTGCACAGTTCTGCTTTCCGCATACGCGCCGCTCCAGGGGATCGCTGCGTTTCAGGCCTGTTTTTGGGAAAACGGCTCCAATACAGCCAGGCATTTAACAAACTGAGGGCGTGATCTCTTCAGAAAAAAAAAGCGCAGGCGGTGGCTGCCAACTGAATTATTTTAAAATTCTTCCTGTTCCCTGCAAGAATAGCCCCTTTGGCACGTTATCTGCATAGAATTCCCCAGGCTTTGGCAACTACATTGTGTAGCTACATATTTTGGCACGGACTAGGATCTTAACTTTTTTCCTTCCATCTTGACCAATAGACAACTTTCCTTTGGGGGTGCGGGTAGACATACGGTGCAGCTGAAAGCGCTGGAGGGACTTACAAAGGCAGATGGCCCAGGGAATCTCCTTTTGCCAGAGCCCCTATTTAAGACATACAAACAAAACAGACCCATGTTAACGAGCTTACAGTTTTCTCTTTCAGAATTATTAAGGGAATTGGTTTCAAAATTAAAAGGACAGACTTTACAGCCCGTACCAGTTCCTGTGCGCAACAACCGGTAAGGCAGTAGTCCACTCATAGAATAGAACTTCACGTGCAAGGCCCACTTCTCCAGCAGAAGCGGGCCTTTCTGTTTTCGGGCTGTTTTTTAAAAAACAGCCCGAAAACAGAAAGGCCCCACAAGAATCTGGGCCACAAGACGGCCCTGGCGGCCAGCCAATTTCCTTACCCAGAACTGCTGTAAAAAAAATATTAAAATAAAGTTCTAAAAATTATGAACCAAAGAAACTAACCCATACCTTTGTGCTGTTCTTACTCTGAACAACAAAAGAAAGACGTGACGAACTTAACCCAAGAACAGAAACAGCTGATAGAGAAAATCGGGATATACCATGAGCAGCAGGGCTTTCCGCCGGTGGTGGGCCGCATCATGGGCTTGCTGTACGTCTCTGACCGCCCTCACCTGAGCTTTGAGGAAATCATTGACACGTTGAACATCAGCAAAAGTGCCACCAGCAATGCCTTGAACCTGCTGCTGCAGATGAGGCTTATAGAATACACCACTTTCTCCGGTGACCGCAAGCGGTACTTCAGTGCCCTGCTGGAAAAGTGGCATCAGGAGGTGGTTGACAAAATGGGTTCTATCCTGGCCTTCAGCAGCCTGCTCCGTAAGGCCAATGAACTCAGGGGTGACTCCAACCCCGGCATGAATGAGAAAGTGCTGGAGCGGATAGAATTTATGGAGTTCCTCTCCCGCGAGGTGCCCCTGCTACTGGAGAAGTGGCGGAAAGAGCGGAAAAAATAATTTTTTTGCCCATTGTAGTTCTCAAAAAAACAGAACTAAAAAGAAATATAAAAACAATTTAACTTAAATAAAACCGTGAATAAGAAGCATTTAGTACTGAGTCTCCTGCTTACTATAGTGGCGAGTTTCAGTTATGCGCAGACCCAACCGCAGGGCAACGTCATTACCTTACAACAGGCGTTGAACCTGGCAACCACCAATAATATCTCTATTCAGCAGGCGCAGTTAGATGAGCAGGGCGCTGAATACCGCATCAAGGAAACCAAAGGCTCTGGCTTGCCCCAGATTAACGCTACCGGCCAGTTGGCAGTGTACCCGTCTATTCCTACGCAGCTGTTGCCAGGTGAGATTATCGGTCAGCCGGGAACGTATGTACCGGTGAAATTCGGGCAGAAATACAATGCCACCGGTGGGTTTGAGCTGTCTCAGCTGATTTTCAGCAAGTCCTACTTTGTAGGCCTGGAGGCGGCGGCCACTACCCGAGACCTGTACCGCCTGCGCACCCAGATGAGCAAGGAAGACGTGCTGTACAACGTAAGTTCGGCGTATCTGCAGGCGCTGCAAACCAAGGAGCAGTTCAACACCATTGAGGCCAACTACAACCGCCTGGTGCAGCTGGAGAAAATCCTGACGCTGCAGTACAAGAATGATTTCGCCAAGAAGGTTGATGTGAACCGCATCACGGTAAACAAAACCAACCTGGAGAACCAGCGCGAAACCTTGGCCTCTGCCTATGAGCAGCAGAAAAACGCCTTGAAGTTCTTCATAGGTTTGCCCATAGACCAGCAGTTTGAGCTTTCAGACGAAGCCACGCTGGAAAACACCGTGTTGCCGCTCACCGCAGACGCCAATGAGGTATTGGCCCAACGCACCGATTACCAGGCCCTGCAAACCCAGAAGAAATTGTATGGTTTGAACGTTGAGAACATCAAAGGCCGCGCTTTCCCAACGTTAGCAGGTTTTGGGCAATACAACTACAACGCCCAGCGTCAGGAATTCAACTTCTTTGACACCAGCAAACCATGGTTTAACACCTTTGTGTTAGGCGTGCAGTTGAACATTCCCATCTTTGACGGGTTCCAACGCAGAAACCAGATACGGCAAGCCGAATTGGAGGTAAAGAAAACAGATTTGGATTTGCAGAACCTGACGCTGAACACGCAAATGAGCCTGGACAACGCCATCAAGCAGATTTCCACCAGCCAACTGGCCATTCAGAACCAGGAGCGCAACGTGCAACTGGCGCAAGAGGTGTATGACACCACCAACCGCCTATACAAAGAGGGTCTTAGCCCGCTCACCGATTTGCTGGAAGCGGAAGTAAGCGTGCGCGAAGCCCAGACCAACTTGAACAACGAACGCTTGAAATACAAAATCTCGCAGCTGAACTACTTGAGAGCCCGCGGCGAAATCAAAAACCTAATCCAATAACACTTACGCAGGAACACTAAAAAAATGAAAAAGCTGATTTATATCCTGGTTGCGGTTCTTCTCATAGGCGCCATTGCCTACACCTTGAACAAGAACAAAAAGGAAATGACTGAGAAGGCGGCCGTGGCCGAAATCAAAAGCGAGGCCATTCCGGTGACATTGACTGAGGTACAGAATGCCAAGCTGGACAAGTCGTTCACGGCCCAAGGGAACTTTAGGCCAGTACAAAGCCTGACCCTGATGGCAGAAGTTTCTGGTCAAATCCAGCGCGTGTACAAACGCAAAGGCGATAAAGTACGGGCCGGTGAAGTATTGCTTCAGGTAGAAGATAACACCTCCAGCGCCAATCTGGCCACGGCACAGGCCAACTACCAGAAAGCCCAGAAAGACCTGGAGCGCATGAAAAACCTGATTGCCGGTGACGCCGTGACCAAACGCCAGCTGGAAGAAGCCCAAATCAACGTGAACGCCACCCGCGCCCAGTTGGTAGCCGCCCGCCAGAACCAATCCAACGCCCGTGTCACCGCCCCTATCAACGGTGAGATTAACGAAATGTACATTGAAGTGGGGTCTTACCTGAACGCCAATGCCAGCACCAAGCTGTATGACATTGTGAATGTAGACCGCCTGAAACTGAACGTGAAAGCGTCTGAGGCCGAAGTGCTCCTCATCAACCGTGGCCAGAAAGTGAAAGTAACGGCCAATGCCGGCGGTGCCCAGGAATATGAAGGCACCGTGACCGCCATCGGCGCAGCCGCAGATGCCAGCCTGAAATTTGACGTGGAGATTGAAGTGAAGAATACGGCTAACAACAACCTGCGCGCCGGTATGTATGGCACCGCGTTCTTCCCGGTAAATGCCCAGCGTGACGCGCTTTTGCTGCCGCGTGAAGCCATTGTGGGTAGCATTCAGGACCCAAGTGTATGGGTAGTGAACAACAACAAAGCCAGCATCCGGAAGGTGAAGGTAGGTGTGGTGACCCAGGACCAGGTAGAGATACTAGAAGGTATTCAGCCGGGTGAGAAAATTGTGCAGAGCGGCCAGATCAACCTGCGTGAAGGCATTCAGGTGTCTGTGTTGAAGTAATATCATCTTTTCTTTTACAGAAGAAGTTTAGAAAATGAACATAACCAAATTATCCATACAGCGGTCAACCTTGGTGGTGGTGGTCTTTACGGTCCTTACCCTGCTGGGCGTTGTCTCCTACCAATCGCTCAACTACGAGTTGCTGCCTAAGTTCAGCCCTCCGGTGTTGACCATTACCACTCTGTACCCCGGGGCTTCGCCGAACGAGGTGGAGAACTCGGTGACCAAAGAGATTGAAGATGCGCTTTCTGCCCTGGAGAACGTGAAAGAGATGAAAGGAACCTCTTTGGAGAGTTTCTCTATTGTCACCATTCAGCTAAACCAAGGCACCAACGTAGATTTGAGCTTGCAGGACGCCCAGCGGAAAATCAACACCATTCTGGCCCGCTTGCCCGAAGATGCAGATCCGCCCACGCTGAACAAGTTTGACTTTGACGACTTGCCTATCATCAAAATGGGGGCCACGGCCAACATGCCTCCCACGGAGTTCTTCGACCTGATTGACAACAAGATTAAACCAGAGCTTTCCCGCGTGCCGGGTATGGCCCAGATTAAAATCCTGGGTGGTGCTGAGCGTGAAATCAAAGTAAACATTCAGGCCGAGAAACTGGAAGCCTACGGCATCTCTATCTTGCAGGTGCAGCAGCGCATCAAGAACTCTAACCTGGACTTCCCTACTGGTAGAATCAAGAACGAAAACGGACAGACCCAGCTTCGTCTGGCGGGTAAATACCAGGACCTGGACCAACTGCGTAACCTGGTGATTAAATCTGACCAGAACGGAACTGTGCGGTTATCAGACTTAGCCGAAGTACAGGATACCCAGAAAGACGTGGACGTGTTGAGCCGTATAAACTCCAAAGCCTCGGTGGGGATTACCATTCAGAAACAGTCTGATGCGAACGCGGTGGAAGTGAGTGCGCAGACCAAGGCGGCTTTGGCCAATCTGGAGAAAATCTATGCCAAAGAAGGCCTAAAATTCAACATTGCCTCAGACAGCTCTGACTTTACCCTGGAGGCCGCTGACTCGGTGATACATGACCTGGTGATTGCCGTTATTTTGGTGGCCGTGGTAATGTTACTGTTCCTGCACTCGCTGCGTAACGCGGTGATTGTGATGGTGTCTATCCCGGCCTCGTTGGTGGCTACGTTTATTGCCATGTTCCTGCTGGGCTACTCGTTGAACTTGATGTCTTTGCTGGCGCTCTCGCTGGTGGTAGGTATTCTGGTAGATGATGCCATTGTGGTGATTGAAAACATTTACCGCCACATGGAAATGGGGAAAACCCCGGCCCAGGCAGCCTATGACGGTATCAAAGAAATCATGGCCACCGTTACCTCCATTACCCTGGTAATTGTGGTGGTATTCGTGCCAATTGCCTTGTCTACCGGTTTGGTGTCTGACATTCTGCGGCAATTTGCGGTGGTGGTGGCCATTGCCACTATGATTTCGCTCTTCGTGGCGTTCACGTTGATTCCGTTGCTGGCCAGCCGCTTCTCTAAACTGGAGCACGTATCTGACAAAAACCTATTCGGGCGGTTCATTCTGTGGTTTGAGCGCTTGCTGGACAAAATCATTGACGGTTTCACCGGCGCGTTGAAGTGGGCGTTTAACCATAAGTTCATTACGCTGGCGGCTACATTCCTGCTCCTGATTGCCTCGTTCATGCTGGTGCCGTTTGGGTTTATCGGGAACGAGTTTATCCCGGCCGGTGACCGCGGGGAGGTGAGTTTGCAGCTGGAGTTGCCTAAAAATTCTACCGTAGAGCAAACCAACTTCGCCACCAAACAGGTGGAAGAATATTTAAGCGGCATTCCGGAAGTAACGCGGGTGTTTACCACGGTAGGTACCACGGCATCTTCGCAGCAAGGCCAAACTTCGGCGTACCAATCTGAGCTTTCCGTAGCCTTGGTTGATGTGAAAGAACGTTCTTTCAGTACCCAGGAATTCAGCCGCCGGGCCAAAGCCGATATTGAAAGCAAACTACCCAACGTAGAAGTGACACCGGTACCGGTAGGTTTGGTGGGGAACGCCCAGGCGCCAATCCAGATTGTCCTTTCAGGCTCTAACATTGACACCCTCATTGCCTTCTCCAAGCGCGTGACGCAGGTAGTGGAAGGGGTACAAGGAACCGTGGACGTGGAAGTGTCTGTGGAAGGCGGTAACCCCGAGATTGAAGTGGTAGTGGACCGTGACAAGATGGCCAGCGTAGGCATGACCCTGGAAAGCGTGGGTGCCGGTATGCAAATGGCTTTCTCCGGAAACACAGATGCTACCTTCCGCTCAGGTACGGAGGACTATGACATCAACATCAGGTTAGATGAGTTTGACCGCCGCAACGTGACCGACATCGCCAACCTTTCCTTCATCAATAACCAAGGAAAAGTGGTACGTCTGGGTCAGTTCGCTGACATCAAACAATCTACGGGTCCTTCACAGCTGGAGCGTACCAACCGGGTGACCTCATTGAACGTGAACTCGCAGGTTATCGGTCGTCCGTCCGGTTCGGTGGGTGCTGATATTCAAGCCAAGATGGCCGAAATCAAAGTACCGAACGGGGTGACCATTGACTACGCCGGTGACTTAAAAAACCAGAGTGAAGGTTTCGGTACGCTGGGAATTGCCTTGCTGGCCTCCATCATCTTCGTGTACCTGATCATGGTGGCGTTGTATGACTCGTATGTGTATCCGCTGGTAGTACTGTTCTCTATTCCATTGGCGATTATTGGGGCCTTGCTGGCTCTGGCCTTGGCCGCTCAGAGTTTGAGTATTTTCTCTATCCTGGGTATTATCATGATGATTGGTCTGGTAGCCAAGAACGCCATTATGGTGGTGGACTTTACGAACCAGATGAAGAAGGAAGGTCATGACGTGAAGAGCGCGTTGCTGGAAGCAGTGAGAATCCGTTTCCGTCCCATCCTGATGACGACCCTGGCGATGGTGATTGGTATGTTACCAATCGCGTTGGCCGGTGGCTCCGTAGCCGCGACGAAGAACGGTCTGGCCTGGGCCTTGATTGGCGGTCTGAGCTCTTCCATGTTCCTGACCCTGATTGTGGTGCCTATCATCTACTACGGTTTTGACCGAATCCTCGCCAAGTTTGGCTGGGACAAGCAAACCGAGATTGTCCTGATTGACAAAACCGCCGAAGAGCTGGAGCGTGAAACCGCCGAGTTGGAGGCGAAGAAAGAAAGCCATGGCCATACGGCCATCGCCTAATAGATAAACAAGCCACCTAAAAGTGAATGATGTAGAAAGACGGGCGCTATTGGTGCCCGTTTTTCTGCACTTACCTTTTTGAAACTGCCCCTTGCATTGTGACAGAGAACCCAAGTCCCTACTTTTGCCATCCTTTTAGGAGATGACCTCACGGTCACCTGTGGGTTTGTCAGCGAATGAGCGGGTAGTTGGTACCCCAGAAGTGTTTGTCACCCATGAGGTCACTTTAGACATGCCACAGCTATTGCCTGCTTAAAACAGATTTAACTAAAAGATTTATTCATTGCGTGATAGTCATATAAAAACTCAATCACGGTGATTTATTTAAACACATACACCCTTTAGAAGAACTTATACCCTTTTCACATGATATCCGCCGTTGCAGTCCCTTCTGTTGCCCAGAAGGTGGTCAGAATAATCAGCAAAATAAAAGAGATCAAGCCATCTCGGCTTCGGGTTTCTTCACACCTCAAGAAAGAACTAGGGTTTGACACCCTTGATTTGGTTAGCGTAATTTGGGAACTGGAGAAAAGCTTCAAAATTGTAATACCTGATGAAGTACCTTTTACCACTGTGGGTGACTTTGTAGAGTATGTCTCTAAACAAGCAAACAGGAAAAATTGAGCTTCTAATTAGACCAGGGAAAGAGAATGGTAGAGGGGCAGTTTAAAGTTGTTCAGCTCCTATTCTCTCTAAGCCGTTCTTGAACAAGCGTCTTCCTGAGTATTTCTGTTTTCGGGCTATTTTCTGAAAAACAGCCCGAAAACAGAAATACACAATAACCAAAGGAACAAGCAGACGCAAATGCCGTGGTGAGTGGTCAATTTTAGACAGGGTCACATTTTTATACATCTTCCCTAGGCTCATTACCAGCCCATTTTAAGCAAGGAACTTTGGGCTATTTTTCGGGATGCCCTTCAACCTGAAGCTACCCTTCCCCCTTCCCTTACTGCCGAGGCGCCAAAATCTGTAAAGCTCTAGCCCTTTTATAAATTTATCTTTCAAATTTTGATCTCCGCTTTTTCCTTACCAGCAACCTGAGTTTTATTTTCTCTGATTACTATCTTTTTAGATACCATGATTTAGTTGAACATGTCAACTACTTTCTACTACTTTGCACAGGAAATAAGACAAGGAAATGAAGGAGGCATCGCATATAGGATTACTGATTGCCAGAACCGGACTGGTCTTGGGTAAGGCGGTGGAAAAAGAATTTGAGGCGGTAGGCTTGGACTTAACCTACCAGCACTTCATGTTCCTGAATCTATTATCAAAAGGGAATAAGCTCATTCAGCAAGACTTGGCAGATATTGTCAAGATAGATAAATCAGCCGTTTTAAGGGTAATAGCAGCCCTCGAAGAGAAAAAGTTAGTAGAGCGGTTTGGACACACCTGTGACAGAAGGAAAAAAACCTTACACCTCACCACACTGGGAAAAACATTGTTAAAAAAAGCCTTGTTAATAGAACATAAAGTAAACTCTACACTACAGGAGGGTCTCACCAAGGAAGAGGTGAATGTCTTTATAAAAGTGGCCCTTCACTTCAGGAATAAAATTTAATTTTCTATCCATTTAGTTGACCACATCAACCATCTAAAGACGCCTAGTTGATTAACTGATTTTCCGGAAAAAGTTTAGTTGACATAATCAACTAAATAAATCAATACCCTCCCCCCCGTGTCTCTGAAGAGGCATGAATGTCTGCAAGAATGTCTGCACGCGCAGCAAGTAAGGTATTTAAAAATGTCAGGTTATATGACACAAAAATTAAGCGAGAGACTGGCCAACCGGGAAAAGGGCGCCCCAGAAAAAGCCGGGGAGAAAGCCAGTGAGTTAGGGGCCTACCCATATTTCAGATCCATAGAATCGGCTCAGGATACAGAAGTCATCATTGAAGGGAAAAAGGTGCTGATGTTTGGCTCTAATGCCTATCTGGGGCTGACCAACCACCCTAAAATCAAGGAGGCCGCCAAAAAAGCCATTGATGATTACGGCACAGGCTGCGCAGGCTCCCGCTTCCTGAACGGCACCCTGGACCTGCACCTGGAACTTGAAAGAAGACTGGCCGCCTTTGTAGGCAAAGACGCCGCCCTGGTTTTCAGCACCGGATTCCAGGTGAACCTGGGGGTAGTTTCCAGCTTGACGGGCCGCAATGACTACATCCTGCTGGATGAGTTCAACCACGCCTCTATCATAGACGGCAGCCGCCTCTCCTTCTCCAAGGTGTTGAAATATAGGCATAATGACATGGAAGACCTGGAGCGGAAAATCAGCAAGCTGCCCAGTGACGCCATCAAGCTGATTGTGGTAGACGGCATTTTCAGCATGGAAGGCGATATTGTGAAGTTACCTGAGATTGTGGCCATTGCCCAGCGGTACGGCGGCAGCATCATGGTAGATGACGCCCACAGCCTGGGGGTCATTGGCGAAAAGGGTGCCGGCACTGCTTCGCACTTCGGCCTCACTGATCAGGTAGACCTGATCATGGGTACGTTCAGTAAGTCCCTGGCTTCACTGGGGGGCTTTATTGCCGCTGACCATGAAACCATCCAGTTCCTGAAACACCACGCCCGCTCCCTTATTTTCAGTGCCAGCATGTCGCCGTCTTCGGTGGCGAGTACTTTGGCCGCCCTGGACATTATTGAGACGGAACCAGAGTGGATGGACCGCTTGTGGGCGAACACCCGCTACATGACCAAACTGCTGCAGGAAGAAGGATTTGAAGTAGGCCCTACCGAGTCGCCTATCATCCCTATCTATGTGAGAGACAACTTCAAGACGTTCCTGCTCACCCGCGCCCTGCAAGACAAAGGGATCTTTGTGAACCCGGTGGTTGCCCCGGCAGTACCGGCAGACTCCACGCTTATTCGTCTTTCTGTGATGGCTACCCATACCTTTCCGCAGATTGAAGAGGCAGTAAGTAAACTCTCTGAGGCATTTAGAGAACTTCAGATCAACCTTAAGCAAGAAGTGTATGTGGCAAGTAGTGCCCGTTAACTCCAAGCAACTGCTCAAAGCCTTTATAGACTTTCCGCATACGCTTTTCAAAGGGGATCCTAATTATGTCCCTGAGCTGTTCATTGCCCAACGCGATCTCTTGACCCCGGGCAAGCACCCCTTCCATGATCATTCCTCTGTTCAGCCCTATCTGGTGTATGAAGGCGACAACGTGGCAGGACGCATAGCTGCGGTTTTGAATAGAAACCATAACCAAACCAACGGCCAGAAAGATGGGTTCTTTGGTTTTTTTGACTGCATCAATAATCAGGAAGTAGCCAATCTGTTATTTACGCAAGCTGCCAATTGGTTAAAAGAACAGGGTGCTGAAACCATGATTGGCCCGGTGAACCCCTCTACCAATGAAACGTGTGGCCTGCTGGTAGAAGGCTTTGACAGCCCGCCGGTGGTCATGATGACCTACAACAAGCCTTATTACCTGGATTTGCTGGAGAAAGCCGGTCTTACTAAACAGGTAGATCTGATTGCGTACCAGTTCACCCAGCACTACAACGAACGTCCTTTCAAGATGACAAAGGTGCTGGAGGAAAGACTGGAGCGCAAAGGGATCAAGATCAGACCGGTCAACCTG
Organism: Rufibacter ruber; assembly: GCF_014138425.1. Classification (NCBI taxonomy): domain Bacteria; kingdom Pseudomonadati; phylum Bacteroidota; class Cytophagia; order Cytophagales; family Hymenobacteraceae; genus Rufibacter; species Rufibacter ruber. The sequence goes on along the minus strand of NZ_JACJIQ010000003.1, from coordinate 242,351 downwards.
AAGAACTTCAAAGAGGAAGTCTTCAGGATCAGAGAAGTGTACAACAAAGCCTGGGACCAGAACATGGGCTTTGTTCCCATGACTCCTAAGGAATTTGACTACATGGCCAAGGACCTGAAGATGATCCTGGATCCTGATTTCTGCATGGTAGCCGAGCATGCGGGCCATATTATTGGCTTCTCCTTGTCAGTGCCAGATATCAACCAGATCCTGATCAAGATCAAGAACGGCCGTCTTCTACCTACCGGTATCTTTAAGTTGCTTTTCCAAAAGAAGAAGATAAACGGCTTACGCATCATTGCCCTGGGTGTGCTGGAAGGCTACCGGAAACTGGGTATTGAGGCCTGCTTCTACGGCCATGCCATGGAGCAGTTCAAGAAGAAGAAAATGAAAGTGGCAGAAGCTTCCTGGATTCTGGAGAACAACACCCTCATGAACCAGGGTCTCCTGAACATGGATGCCAAACCCTATAAAAAATACCGCATTTACGAAAAGGCGATATGAACGGAAGAGTACTGATAACGGGAGCCAGTGGCTTTGTGGGCTATCATCTGGTGGAAGCAGCAGTAAACGCAGGTCTGGAAGTCTTTGCGGCGGTGCGTCCAACCAGTGAGGTAGACCATCTGAAGCTCTTCCCTATTCAGTACACGCAGCTTGACTTTACCAGTGTAAGTGCCTTGCAGAAGGAACTGGAGGAAAAGCAGTACACTTACCTTATTCATGCCGCCGGTACTACCAAAGCCAAAGATGCGCAGGAATACAATAGAGTAAACGCTGACTACACCAGGAATTTAGGGATAGCCGCCGCGCAGGCTTCCATCCCTCTGAAGAAGTTTGTCTTCATCAGCAGCCTGGCCGCTTTGGGGCCTATTTCTTATCAGGAAGACAGCCCCATTACAGAAGAAACCAGTGCCCGCCCCGTCACCAACTACGGCAGAAGCAAGCTACAGGCAGAGAAGCAGCTTGCTGAGATAGAGAACCTCCCGCTGCTGGTGTTGCGCCCAACCGCCGTGTACGGGCCAAGGGAGAAAGACATCTTCCTTCTGTTCTCCACCATCAGCAAAGGGCTGGACCCTTACATAGGCAAACTGAACCAGCGGTTGAGCTTTGTGTATGTGAAAGACCTGGCCAAAGCAGTATTGCAGGCCCTGGCGTCAGACAAGACTGGAACCTGCTATAATGTATCTGATGGCAGAAGCTATGACCGGTATGATCTGGCAGACCTGACCAAACAGGCTCTTCAGAAAAGGGCTCTTCGGTTTCATCTTCCTTTGGGCCTGGTTAAAGCCCTGGCGACCGTGTCTGAATTGGTGGCCGGAACCAAAACCCCGGCTTTGAACCGGGAGAAAATAAGCGAGCTCATTGCAGAGAACTGGAACTGCAGCATAGCACGCATTCAACAGGATTTACATTATACACCGGAGTATGACCTTGAAAAAGGACTTAGCCATACGCTGCAGTGGTATAAAGCAAATAAGTGGTTATAAACAATTGATTTAACTAATCTAAACACAATGGAATACCAATTAAAAGAAGCCAGCGGCAAGCTGGGGATCCTGCTGCCGGGCCTGGGCGCGGTGGCTACCACCCTTATTGCGGGTGTGGAGTCGATCAAGAAAGGGTTTTCACAGCCGGTGGGCTCGCTCACGCAGATGGGCCGGATCCGGCTGGGCAAGCGCACCGAGAACCGCCACCCGCTGATCAAGGATTTTGTGCCGCTGGCTGATTTGAACAACATCGTCTTCGGCGGCTGGGACGTGTACGAGGACAACGTGTTCGAGGCGGCCGTCAAGGCCAGGGTGCTGGAGCCCGTGCTGCTGCACGCCATCAAACCCGAGCTGGAGGCGCTCAAGCCCATGAAGGCGGTCTTCGACAAGGCCTACGCCCGCAACCTGGACGGCGAGCACGTGAAGCAGGGCGCCGACAAGATGGAGCTGGCCGAGATGCTGATGGAGGACATCCGCTCCTTCAAGCAGGAGAACGGCTGCGACCGCCTGGTGATGGTGTGGTGCGGCTCCACCGAGATCTACATCGAGGAGTCGGAGGTGCACCGGAGCGTCGCCGCCTTCGAGCAGGGCCTGCTGGACAACGACCCGGCCATCGCCCCGAGCATGATCTACGCCTACGCGGCCATCAAGACGGGCGTGCCCTTCGCCAACGGCGCGCCGAACCTGACCGTGGACATCCCCGCCCTGGTGGAATTAGCGAAGGAGCACGGCGTGGCCGTCTCGGGCAAGGACTTCAAGACCGGGCAGACGCTGATGAAGACCATCCTGGCCCCCGGGCTGCACGCCAGGGCGCTGGGCGTGAGGGGCTGGTTCTCCTCCAACATCCTGGGCAACCGCGACGGCTACGTGCTGGACCACCCCGAGAACTTCAAGACCAAGGAGGTCTCAAAGCTGAGCGTGCTGGACGAGATCTTCCGCCCCGGGTCCAACCCCGAGCTCTACGGGGACATGTACCACAAGGTCAGGATCAACTACTACCCGCCCCACGGCGACAACAAGGAGAGCTGGGACAACATCGACATCTTCGGCTGGCTGGGCTACCAGATGCAGATCAAGATCAACTTCCTGTGCCGCGACTCCATCCTGGCAGCGCCGCTGGTGCTGGACCTGGCCCTGTTCACCGACCTTGCCCAGCGCGCGGGCATGTCGGGCATCCAGGAGTGGCTGAGCTTCTACTACAAGTCCCCGCAGACGGCCGAGGGCCTGGCCCCGGAGCACGACATCTTCAAGCAGCTCATGAAGCTGCAGAACACCCTGCGCCACATGATGGGCGAGGACCTGATCACCCACCTGGGCCTGGACTACTACCAGGAGCTGGTGGACACCCTGTAGGGGACTGAGGGTTTAGAAAGTTGTATATGGTTCAGCTGCACAAACTCATCTCCACCGGCCTGGGCATCGGGTACGTGGGCAGGGGCGGGGGCACGGTGGCCGCGGCGGCCACCTGCCTTTGCTGGTATTTCTTGCCGGGCGGCGGGGGTGGGCTTGTGCTCTGGCAAGTAGGCGTCACGGCGCTGATAACAGCACTGGGCGTCTGGTCGGCCAATGAGGTGGAACCTTGCTGGGGCAAAGACGACAAAAAGGTGGTGGTAGACGAGGCGGCGGGCATGTGCACCAGCCTGCTGTTCATCCCGGTGACGGTCCCTTACCTGCTGGCCGGGCTGGTGCTGTTCCGCTTCTTTGACATTGTGAAGCCCCTCGGCATCAGGAGAACCGAGAGGCTGCCCGGCGGATGGGGGGTGATGATGGATGACGCGCTCTCCGGAATCTACGCCAACGTGGTTCTGCAACTTCTTGTCTACCTGGATCTATTTTAGATGCTCACCTTCCTAAGGTCCCAGGCCGTCTCCCTGATTGCATCAGGAGTAGACTTTCTGGTGACCATTTTTGCAGTCGAACTTTTAGGCATTTGGTATGTAGCCGCCACTGTTTTAGGCACCATCTCTGGTGGAATCACACATTTCTCTATAGGCAGAACCTGGGTTTTCCATGCTGCCCATGGAGCAATACCCACGCAAGCCACCAAATACTTCCTGGTCTGGAGCGGTAGCTTTCTACTCAATGCTTCAGGAGTGTTCATGTTCACCCACTATCTGGGTCTCAACTATATCTTCTCTAAAGTCACCATTTCTCTATTGGTCGGCTTTTTCTACAATTTTATTCTACAAAAGAGATATGTATTCAACTAAGAATGTATATGTCAGAACTTTACATATACTAATTTGCTGCGTAGCCTTTCTAGCTATGGGAGCAAATTTCAATTTTGCCCAGGGGCAAGGGGTGGTAACCTCTGTCAGGGGCACCGTCAAAGACGCTGCTACCAATGAACCCTTGATTGGCGTGACTATTTTCTTTCCGGGCACCAGCCTGGGCGCTAGTACTGATTTGGAAGGAAACTTTGCCTTCAGAACCACCCAGACCATCACCAGGGTACAGTTTACCTACGTGGGGTACAAAACCCAAACCATTGACCTCACACCAGGAGAGTCAAGGGTCTTGAACGTGAAACTGGAAAGTGAGTCACAGAAACTGAAGGAGGTGGTCATCAAAGGCCGCAGCCGCAATTACAGTAATAAAAACAACCCCGCCGTAGACCTGATCAGGCTGGTGGTTGACAACAGAAACAAAAACCGGCTGGAGAGCTACAACTATGTGCAGTACCAGCAATATGACAAGTTGCTCCTGGCGCTCAGCAACTCCCCAGACAAACTGCGCAGCAACTTCTTTTTCAAAAAATATGATTTTGTTCTCAAGAACATAGATACCACTAAACTGCAAGGCACGGCCATTCTGCCCCTCTACCTGCAGGAATCAATTTCTGAGCACTATTTCAAAAAGGAGCCTGAAAAAAAGAAAACCATTGTACAAGGGGAGAAGAAAGTTGATTTTGGGGAGTTTGTGGTGATTGATTCCTACGTGAAGCACATGTACCAGGACATTGACATCTACAAAAACAACATCACCCTGCTCACAAACCAGTTCCTGAGCCCCATAGCTGATCTGGCCCCTACCTTCTACCGCTTCTACATCACAGACACAGTAATAGTAGATGGTCAAAAACTGACTGAACTTTCTTTTCAGCCTAAAAATGAGGCCGACTTCCTCTTTACCGGAAAACTGTTCGTGACCATGGACGGCAACTACGCCGTGCAGAAAGTAGACATGGAAGTAGGCCCAAAGGTGAACATTAACTGGGTGCGCGACCTGCACATTACCCTAAATTTTGATCGGTTGCCCAACGGGCGCTACAACCTGAGCAAAAGTGTACTGCGCTCTGAGTTTGCCCCCACCGCCAACAGCAAAGGGGGCGTGTACGGCGAACGTACTGTTTCTTATAAAGACTTCCGGATCAACCAACCCCAGCCTAACAGTTTTTATGAAGGCGAAGCCCTGGCCAAAGCCCCTACCGCCAATCAGCAGGAAGAGGATTTCTGGGCAACAAACCGCCATGACAGCCTTTCTGTCACAGAAGCCAATACCTATCTGAGCATTGACAGCCTGAGAAGCACCAAATCTTTTAAACGGACACTGGACATTGCCACTATGCTGGTTGCTGGTTACAAGCAGGCAGGCCCCTACTTTGAAATAGGACCAGTTAATACTTTTTATAGTTTCAACCCCGTAGAAGGTTTCAGACTTAGGGCGGGTGGCAGAACCACCACCACGTTCAGCAAACGGCTGATGCTGGAAACTTACGCCGCCTATGGGTTTAAAGATGAAAAATGGAAGTACTTTCTGGGAGGCACCTATTCCCTGACAGATAGATCCATCTTTGAGTTTCCGGTGCGTGCCTTGCGGGCGAATTATCAAAAAGACACCAAAATTCCGGGGCAGGAACTACAGTTTGTACAGGAAGACAACTTCCTGCTCTCTTTCAAGCGGGGCACCAATGACAAATGGCTCTACAATGAAACCTACACCATTGATTACCTGCATGAGTTCAGAAACCGTTTTTCCTTCAGGGTTGGGTTCAAAAACTGGGAACAGAGTCCCGCCGGGAGTCTGCAATACCTAAAAGTGAACAACACGCCGCCAACAGCTGATCTGCCAGGTACAGGAGGCGCAGACCAGATAAAAAGCCTCACCACCTCAGAGTTTCAACTGGAGTTGCGTTGGGCACCGCATGAGGAGTATGTTCAAGGCAAACTGTACCGGTACCCAATTGTCAATAGATATCCGGTTTTCACGCTACGGGCAGCGGCTGGGGTAAAGGGTGTCTTCAACGGAGACTATGATTACCAAAGCCTCACCCTCAACGTGACCAAACGGTTCTTTCTGTCTCAGCTAGGCTATTCTGACGTAATAGCAGAAGGTGGTTACATTGTTGGGCAGGTACCGTTCCCCTTACTGGCCATTCACCGGGCCAACCAGACGTATTCTTACCAGATTCAGTCTTACAACCTCATGAACTTTCTGGAGTTTGTAAGTGACCAATACGCCAGCCTCAACATAGACCACTGCTTCAATGGCTTTATTTTCAACAAGCTGCCTTTGATCAGGCATACCAAGCTGCGGGAGTTTGCCACCCTTAAGGTGCTGTACGGCAAAGTGAGGGAGGAAAATGATCCTGGCAACAATAATAACAAAGACCTGCTGGCATTTCCGGTCAACGCCAATGGCTTGCCTACCACCTACTCCCTGGAGAAAAAGCCTTACGTAGAAGCCAGTGTGGGCGTAGGCAATCTGTTTAAATTCTTCCGGGTAGACGTGGTGAAACGCCTGTCTTACCTGAACCACCCAGAAGTGTCAGAACTTGGGATCAGAGGCCGGTTTAAATTTGATTTCTAAGTGTTAAACAGCATGGAGAGCACACTACGCAAAAACACCCTCAGAGACACCTTACAGCAAGGGATCTATAAGATTATCAACCCGTTGGTAAAGTTCATCATCTCACTGGGTTTTACGCCCAACACCGTCACCATCACTGGTTTTCTGCTGAATATGGGCGTAGCGGTGGTTTTTATTCTGGGCGGCGAACAGGGCAACCGTGGTGATCTGAGCTATGTGGGTTGGGCGGGTTTCCTGATCCTGTTTGCCGGCCTGTTTGACATGCTGGACGGCCAGGTAGCCCGCCTCGGGAAAATGAGTTCCCCCTACGGAGCCTTGTTTGACTCTGTAGTAGACCGGTATTCTGAACTGATCATGTTCCTGGGCATTTGCTATTATCTGGTGGCCCACCACTATTTCCTGAGTTCGCTCCTGGCGTTCATTGCCTTGATTGGCTCCATGATGGTGAGCTACACCCGCGCCCGCGCAGAGGGCCTGGGCGTAGCGTGCAAAGGCGGACTGATGCAGCGGCCTGAACGCGTTGTTCTCATTGGCCTCTCTTCTATGCTGTGCGGCCTGCTGGCCTCCTGGATTGGCGGAGAGTACAAAGTCCTCCTGCCGGGCACGCGCCTTCTGGTGTTCGAGACCATGTCCGTGTTCACCTTTCCGCTGGCGGTTTTGGCGGTATTGACCAACCTCACAGCCCTAAACAGGCTGCTGGAAGCCAAAAAGGCCCTGGAAGAGAAAGAGCGTTTGTTGAGAAAGTAGATGTTTTACAACATGAACAGAGCGATCTTCTCCCTTTGCGCCTTCTTCTTTTGGGTGGGTACAGGCACGTTACCGGCCTTTGCCCAGGAAACCCTGAAAACCAGCCAGGGCCAGGAACTGCTCACGCCCAAAGGAATTCCCAACCTGCTGTTCTTCGTGCAACGGGACCCCAACACCAACACCATAGTGTATGAACTGAACCTGAACAGCAAGGGGGTTTTGAACGAAGAAGAACCCATCAAAATCTACTGGCTCCGGTACGCAGATGGCGGCGGAAAGCAGGAACTCAATTTTATCCAGCGGAAATTTGCCTACGGGTTGCACGTAAAGAAACTAAGCGCAGAGAAATTTGAGCTTAAATTTGTGAGCTACTCCAAACGCACGTTGTATCTTCAGAAAGGACCAGACGGGAAGTGGCATGTCTACGCCGCCATTCAGCAGAAACCATCTGTTTTAGACCGGGTGTTTGTCCGGATAGAGGGCGGAACGCTCTGGGTGCCCAACGTGGTGTATGCAGAGTTCAAGGGCCGGGAATCTGCCACAGGTAAAGAAATTGTAGAACGGTTCAAACCATAATGTTTCCCCTTTATGAAAAAGAACTATGTCTCTAATTCCACAGAGTCTGTCAGAATGTTCAAGGCAGACTGGATGGAAGCGCTCTCTAAGGTGCATTTTACCGTGCCACTGTACATTTACGTGCCAATCATTGCCGTTCTGTGCTGGCAGGCCCTGTACCGGCAGCACCTTTCCCTGCTCTCCTTTGCCGGATACTACGGGCTGGGGCTGGTGGTCTGGACGCTGACCGAATACCTGCTGCACCGGTTCGTGTTCCATTTTGTGCCAAAGGCACCCTGGGCCCTACGGCTGCACTTTATTTTCCATGGCGTACACCATGATTATCCCAATGACGCCAAAAGGTTGGTCATGCCGCCTTCGGCCAGTGTTCCCATGGCCACTGCGCTGTACTTTTTTTTCAGGCTGTTCCTCACGGGCGGGCCGCTCCACGCTTTTTTTGCCGCTTTCCTGACCGGGTATCTGGTGTATGACCTCTCGCATTATGCCCTGCACCATTTCAACTTCAAAAACGGGTTCTGGAAGAAGCTGAAGAAGCACCACATGCTGCACCATTACGCTGACCCCAGTAAGGGGTACGGCGTCAGTTCCTCGCTCTGGGACAAGATATTTGGATCTGATTTCATCAAAAAATAACATGCGTACTACTTCCACAGTAGCTAAAAAAGCAGAAAAGAGCGCTTCTCCTAAAGCAGCCCTCTGGATAGCCGCCCTCTCGCTGGGGTATCTGCTGCTCTCTTATATATTGATTGGCTTCAAGGCAGACCAGCTGTTACTGGTGGTCCTGTTCACTTCTTTGTACTACCTCTCCCCCATCACCCGCAAGTTTGCGCTGGGCTTCACTATTTTCATGGTGTTCTGGGTACTGTATGACTATATGAAAGCCTTCCCCAACTACTGGTTCAATGAGGTACACATCAAAGACCTGTATGAGGCCGAGAAGGCAATCTTTGGGGTGGTGGTGGACGGGGTGCGGTTAACCCCGAACGAATATTGGCAGCTACACCACTATACGCTGCTGGATGTGCTCTCCGGTATCTTTTACCTCTCCTGGGTGCCGGTACCCATGGGGTTTGCCGCCTTTCTGTTCTTCCGGAACAGAACCCAGTTCACCTATTTTTCGCTGACGTTTCTGCTGGTGAACCTGTTGGGCTTTGTGGCCTATTATCTGTATCCGGCGGCCCCACCGTGGTATGTACAGCTGCATGGGTTTGAGTTCATTCCCAAAACACCCGGTAACATGGCCGGCCTCGCCCGGTTTGACGCCTTCTTCCAGATAGACCTGTTCCGGGGCATGTACGCCAAAGGGTCCAATGTCTTTGCGGCCATGCCCTCGCTCCATTCCGCCTATCCGCTGATTGTGTTGTACTACGGCATCAAAAACCGTTTAAAAGTGGCCAGGGTGGTGTTTGCAGTCATTGCCGCGGGAATCTGGTTTGCGGCGGTCTACACTTCCCACCATTACATTCTGGATGTGCTCTTTGGGATTCTCTTCGCGGCCACCAGCATTGCGCTGTTCAATTGCCTGATGGCCAGGAGAGGCCCCACCTACCGGGCAGTGCAGCGGTTTATCAAAGCCATTGAGTAAGTCGCAACCGCGCTGCTGGTTCCCCTCCTACCTGCAGAAGCCGGGCCTTTGGTACAAGAACCAAAGGCCCGGCTTCTGTTTTCGGCCTGTTTTTGGGAAAACAGGCCGAAAACAGAAGAGCGGTTCTCCTGAGTTTCCAGAGGCCGGTTAAGAATAGAACGTGTCCCTTCCTGAATATTCTGCTATTTTAGGGCTACTTTTTCAAAAACAGCCCCAAAACGCATGACCAGTAGCCTGAGACTTTGTTGTCTGTTCTTCGCCCTTTGCCTTACCTTCCTTTCGGCCGAAGGCCAGAAAAAGAAAACCACCTTTGAACCCGCTGAACTGGCCAACCCACTCATGGGTACCGACTCCAAGCCGGAGCTTTCTAACGGGAACACCTACCCTGCCGTGGCCGTGCCGTGGGGCATGAACCTCTGGACACCCCAAACCGGCACCATGGGCCACGGGTGGGCCTACACCTATGCGGCCGACAAGATCAGAGGCTTTAAGCAGACGCACCAGCCCAGCCCCTGGATGAACGACTACGGGCAGTTTGTGATCATGCCCGTGACCGGTAAAATGAAATTTGACCAGGACGGCCGCGCCAGCTGGTTCTCGCACAAGTCTGAGGTGGCCAAGCCGTACTACTACAGCGTGTACCTCGCAGACCATGATGTCACTGCTGAATTCACCCCTACCGAACGGGCTGCCCAGTTCCGGTTTACCTACCCCAGGAAAGACAGCTCTTTTATAGTCATTGACGCACTGGACCGGGGCTCTTACATCAAAGTGCTGCCCAGGGAGAAGAAAATCATAGGCTACACCACCCGCGCTGCCCGCTCCAACCCCAAGGAATTCAAAAACTACTTTGTCATCTACGTGGACAAGCCTATCAGTTTTGCCCGTACCTTCAGGGGGAAGAACCTCACTGGCAAAGACTCGCTGGAATTGACCTCCAACCACTCTGGGGCGGTTATTGGCTTCAGGACGAATGACGGGGAAAAAGTGAACCTGAAGGTGGCCTCCTCCTTCATCAGTTTTGAGCAGGCTGAGCTGAACCTGCAGCGGGAACTGGCGCAGGATAGTTTTGACGCCACCAATGAGAAGGCCCGCAGCCTCTGGAACCAGACCATGGGCCGCATACAGGTGGAGGGCGGTACAGACGAGCAGCGCCGCACCTTCTACTCCTGCCTTTACCGCACCCTCTTCTTTCCGCATAAAATGTACGAGCTAGATGCCAACAACAAAGCGATCCATTACAGCCCCCATACCGGCAAAGTGCATGACGGCTACCGCTTCGCCGGAACTGGGTTCTGGGACACGTTCCGGGCACTTTACCCGTTCCTGAACCTGATGTACCCCAGCATCAACAAAGAAATGCAGGCGGGTCTGGTGAACGATTTCCTGGAGGGCGGCTGGCTGCCCGAGTGGTCCAGCCCCGGCTACGCCGATATCATGGTGGGGAACAACTCAGCCTCTGTGGTGGCAGATGCCTACATCAAAGGCCTGCGCGGCTATGACATTGAGAAGCTCTATGAGGCGCTGGTGCACGGGGCCAACAATGAAGGCCCTATTACCGCCATCGGCCGGAAGGGCGTAGACTATTACAATAAGCTGGGCTACGTGCCCTATGACGTGAAGATCAATGAGAATGCCGCCCGTACACTGGAGTACGCCTATGACGACTTCACCATTTACCAATTGGCCAAAGCCCTGAACAAGCCGCAAGCCGAAATTGACCTGTACGCCAGGCGCAGCCAGAACTACCGCAATTTATTTGACCCCGCCACCGGCCTCATGCGCGGCAAGAACCAGAACAGTACGTTCCAGGCGCCGTTCAACCCCTTCAAATGGGGCGATGCCTTCACTGAGGGCAACAGCTGGCACTACAGCTGGAGCGTGTTCCATGACGTGCAGGGGCTGGTGAACCTTATGGGCGGTAAAGACAACTTCGTCAAGAAACTGGACTCCGTGTTCTCCCTTCCGCCGGTGTTTGATGACAGCTATTATGGCGGCGTGATCCATGAGATACGTGAGATGCAGATTGCCAACATGGGCCAGTACGCGCACGGCAACCAGCCCATCCAGCACATGATCTACCTCTACAACTACGCCGGTGCCCCCTGGAAGACCCAATACTGGGTGCGCGAAACCATGAACCGCATGTACAAACCCACCCCAGACGGCTACTGCGGCGATGAGGACAATGGCCAGACCTCGGCGTGGTACGTGTTCAGCGCCATGGGCTTCTACCCGGTTTGCCCCGGCACCACCCAGTACGTGCTGGGCACTCCACTCTTTCAAAAAATGACGCTCACGCTGGAGAACGGCAAGAAAGTAGAGATTGAAGCGCCAGAAGCCAGTGACCAGAACCTGTACGTGCAGGAGCTGAAGTCAACGGCAAAAAACATGAGCAGAACTGGGTAGACCACTTTGAGCTGTTGAAGGGCGGAAAAATGAAGTACAAACTCTCCAGCCAACCCAACACGCAGCGGGGCACGCAGGAGAGCGCTTATCCTTATTCGTTCTCTCCCAAGCAGTAATCATTCACTTCCTTTATTCCTGTTTTCGGGCTGTTTTTCAGAAAACAGCCCGAAAACAGGAATTCAACTTAGAACAAGATGAAATCGCTTTTCCTTTCCCTCGCCCTGTCCGTTGCCACTATTTCTGCCAGTCAGGCCCAGACCGAGACGCACACCAGAGGCAAGTACACCCTCACGTTTGTGAACCAGGACCCGCAGTTGAACCCTACGGTGAAGCAGAAGCTGATAGATGCCTTCTTCCAGACCTATCCTGCAGAGGCCAAGCGGTTCAACAAAAACGCGGTAAAAGCGGTGACCGTGACCATTGACACCGCTTACACGGGAGTGGCCTACGCCCATGACGGCAAGATCACCATCAGCTCCCAATGGCTCCACAAACGCCCCACAGACATTGACGTGATCACCCATGAAGGCATGCATCTGGTGCAAGCGTACCCCCCAGACAGCGGCCCCGGCTGGCTCACCGAAGGCATTGCCGACTATGTACGCCACACCTTTGGCGTAGACAACGCCGGCGCCAACTGGTCGCTTCCTGCCCTCACAGATAAACACCACTATGACAACAGCTACCGCATCACCGCCCGTTTTCTGGTGTGGGCTGAGAAAAACACCAACAAGAAACTGGTCAATGAACTAGACGCCCGCATGCGGAACAAAACGTATACCCCAGAGGCATGGAAAGAGCTGACGGGTAAAACGCTGGAGGAATTATGGCAGGCGTACAAAGCCAATCCGGCTATTTAAGTATGCTAGTATTCCATGGCGCAAGCGTCCGCTTGTGCCCGCACACATGCCAATATGCAAATTCGGCACAAGCGGACGCTTGCGCCAGAAATCAGCATTAGGTGAAATAAAACAGCTCGGCCTCCCCTTTTGTCTGGAGAAGGCCGAGCTGTTTTTGGCCTGTTTTTCAAAAAGTAACCCAGAAACGGGAGACCTTTTATTTAAGAATGGTCTCTATACGGGCTAATTCCTCAGTGCTGAACCGGGTGTTCTGCATGCACTTGAGCGAGTCTGCCAACTGAGCGGGCGTGCTGGCGCCAATCAGCACCGATGTTACCCGCGGGTCTTTCAGCAGCCACGCCAGCGCCATCTGCGCCAGTGACTGTCCGCGTTGTTCGGCCATTTCGTTTAACAGCTGAATCTGCTCCAGTCTATCCTCGGTTATGTCTTCGCGCTTCAAAAAGCCGTGTGCTTTGGCAGCACGGGAGTTTTCAGGCACGCCGCCTAAATACTTGTTCGTGAGCAAGCCCTGGGCAAGCGGCGAAAACGGAATACAGCCTACGCCCTCCTGCTCCAGCAGGTCCAGCAGACTTTCCTCTACCCACCGCACAAATAGGGAGTACTTGGGCTGATGAATGAGGCACGGCGTTCCCAGTTCCTTCAGGATTTCAATGGCACGGGTGGCTTCTGGCGTTTCATAATTGGAAATGCCCACGTACAGCGCCTTCCCCTGCCGCACAATAGAGTCCAGGGCGCCCATGGTTTCCTCCAGCGGCGTATTGGGGTCTGGGCGGTGGCTGTAGAAAATGTCTACATAGTCCAGCTGCATGCGCTGGAGGCTCTGATCCAAGCTGGAGACCAGGTATTTACGGGAGCCCCAATCGCCGTACGGCCCCTCCCACATTTTATATCCGGCCTTGGTGGAGATGATCAGTTCATCGCGGTAGCCCCTGAAATCCTCGCGCAGAATCTTCCCAAAATTTTCTTCGGCGGAGCCGGGCGGCGGGCCGTAGTTGTTGGCCAGGTCAAAATGGGTGACACCGGCATCAAAGGCATCACGCAGGATTTGGCGCGAATTCTCCAGCACATCTACATGCCCGAAATTGTGCCACAGGCCTAACGAGAGAGCGGGCAGTTTTAAGCCGCTCCGGCCGCAGCGGCGGTACTCCATGGTTTCATAACGGGCCGGGGAGGGAATGTATGTCATGTTTTTCTTTCGTTTGGGAAAGTCTAAGGTAAACGATCTGGATGTTGGGTGCAACGGCAAGCGTCAATTCAGCAGAAGATCAGCGCTTTACTTTAACTTCCGGCTGAACAGCTCCAATGTTCGCTCCCAGGCCAGTTGAGCAGCGGCCTCGTGGTAACGGGCCGGGGAGGTGTTGTTGTTAAACGCGTGGTTGGCGCCTTCATACACAAACAGCTGGTATTTGGTGCCCGCCTCTTTCAACGCCGTTTCAAACGCCGGGATTCCGGCATTCACCCGCTCATCCAGTCCGCCGTAATGCAGCAGTAATTCGGCTTTGATCATGGGTACATCAGCTGCCTCTGGTGGGCGGCCATAGTAGGCGACAGCGGCCTCTAAGCCGGGATCATGTACTGCCAATTGTCCCGCCAGGGCACCACCCCAGCAGAAGCCAACGCAGGCGGTTTTCCCGTTGCCGTACTGATTGGTTTTAAGGTACTCCAGCCCTTTCAGAAAGTTCTGCAGGTTCTGTCGCGTGTCCAACTTAGAGAATAGCTCCCGGGCTTCATCTTCATTGGCCGGCGTTCCGCCGAAAGGGGAAAGGGCATCTGGGGCAACCACCCAATACCCCGCCTGCGACACCCGCATGGCCACGTCTTTGATGTGCGGGTTCAGGCCCCGGTTCTCATGAATGACCAGGACAGCACCCAATTTCTTCTTCCCCTCTGGCCGTACCTGAAAGGCTTTCATGGTCACCCCGTCAGCCCCTGGATAGGTGATATCTTCGGCTTTCAGATCTTTGGCTACCACCGTGGCGGCGTGGGCATAGTTGTTCTCCAACTGCGGGAGCAGCGCCAGGGCCAGGGTGAGGCTTCCCGTCAATTTCACCAGACGGCTGATGAATTCCTTGCGGGAAAGCGGTACGTGGGTGTACTCGTCAAACAGGTTGATGATGCGCTGGTCCATAGAGGGGTGAATGGTTGTTAGTATTCAGAGCTTGTTTGCTAGTAGATGCTGTTAATTTAATAAAATATCACGGCGCGTGTCTTTAGACTTGTGACAAAGAGATGATGCGAGTCTCCAGGCTCACCGGGAACCACGGGCAAAAAGGCAGGAGCCTGGAGACTCCGTGCATCCACTAGCACCAGTCTCAACCCTCTCGCCAGATGATTCTGTTTTTGACCTGTTTTCCCAAAAACAGGTCAAAAACAGAATCATCTGTTCTGGTTAAAGGGGGTTCCCTTCTACTTCCTCGGCTTGCCACCCATGTAAAAGGTCAGTTTTCCGCCTTTGGCGATGTCTGCATAGGCCAGGAAAGGTCTGTTTAGTGCTTTGCCGTTCAGCTCTACTTTCTGCACATACACGTTCCTGTCACTCTGGTTTTTGGCTTCAATGGTAAACGTTTTGCCGTTCTCCAGCTGCAGGGTGGCTTCTTTCACGGTAGGGCTGCCCAACGCGTACTCACCGGAGGCGGGGGCCACGGGATAAAACCCGAGGGAGCTGAACAGGTACCACGCACTCATCTGGCCGCAGTCATCGTTGCCGCCCAGACCGTCTGGGGTAGGTTGGTACTGTTTTTTCAGGATCATGCGCACGCGCTCCTGCGTTTTCCAGGGCTGGTCTGTCCAGTTGTAGAGGTAGGCGGCGTGGTGGGCGGGCTCGTTGCCGTGTACGTAATTGCCAATAATGCCTTCGCGGGTAATGTCTTCGGTGTCGGCGAAGAACTCATCGGGCAGGTGCATGGTGAAGAGCGAGTCCAGGTGCGGCACAAAGCGCTTGTTTCCGCCCATGGCCTGAATCATGGCCGCCGGGTCATGCGGCACGTAGAGGCTGTAGTTCCAGGCGTTGCCCTCAATGAAGCCCTGGTTGTGCGTGCTCAACACATCGAACTCTTTTTTGAACGTGCCGTCACTCAGCTTAGGCCGCATGTAGCCTATGCTTTTATCATACACGTTCTTCCAGTTCTGCGCGCGGCGGCTGAATTCTTGATACACGTCTTGCCGGTTCAGCTTTTTCGCCACTTGGGCAATGCACCAGTCATCATAGGCGTACTCCAGAGTTTTAGACACCGAGGAACCGTTCTTGTCTTCGGGCACGTAGCCCAGCTGCATGTAGTACTGCAGGCCGTCATAGTAGCCTTGGCGGGCGGTGGCCACGCAGGCGTCCAGGGCGCGGTTGGCATTGCCGGTATAGGTGCCGTTCATAATAGCGTCTGCAATCACAGATACGCTGTGGTACCCAATCATACACCAGTTCTCATTGGCGTGGTGTGACCAGACCGGCAGCATGTGGTGCACACTCTGGTCATAGTGCGCCAGCATAGAAGACACCATATCCGCATTTCGTTTGGGCTGCACCAGGTTAAACCAGGGGTGCAAGGCACGGTAGGTGTCCCAGAGGGAGAAGGTGGTGTAGTTGGTGAAGCCGTTGGCCTGGTGGTTGTTCTGGTCCAGGCCCCGGTACTGACCGGTCACATCCATGTAAGTGGTGGGCCCCAGAAACGTGTGGTAGAGCGCGGTGTAGAAGTTGATGTAATCATCTTTGGTGGGCAGTGCGGCCTTGACTCTGCCTAACTCCTGGTTCCACTGCGCCTGGCTCTCCTGCTTCACCCGCTCAAAGTCCCAGTGCGGAACCTCGGCGCGCATGTTGGCCACCGCCCCCTGGGTGCTCACCGGAGACAGGGCGAATTTGATCTTGATCTTCTCCCCTTCCTCAGTTTTGAAATCAAAATAGGTGCGCAGCTGCTTACCCGCCATCTCCGGAAAATTCTTGCTCTGGTCAAACTTGCGCCAGAAGCCGCGGTACACCTGGGCCTTGCTGTAGTCTTTGTTGCCGTAACTGGTGAATGGCTTGGAGAACGCCATGGCGAAGTACACCGTACGGGTGCGGGCCCAGCCGTTGGTCTGGCGGTAACCGGTAATGAGCGTGTCGTTTTCTATCCGGATGAAGGTCCAGACGTTTTTATCCTCATAGTTGTAGATGCCGTGCATCAAATCCAGAATGATGTGCGACTCCTCTGACTTAGGGAACGTGTACTGGTGCATGCCCACGCGGTTGGTGGCGGTGAGTTCGGCCAGAATGTTATGATCCTCCAGTTGCACGCGGTAATAGGCAGGCTCCGCCTTTTCATGGTCATGGGAGAATTTGGAGCGGTAGCCTTTCTCGGGGTTCGCCTCGGTGCCGGGGTTCAGCTGGAGCTTGCCCGTGGTAGGCATGATCAGGAAGTCACCCAGGTCAGAGTGGCCGGTGCCGCTGAAGTGGGTGTGGCTGAAACCCACAATAGTAGGGTCATCATACTGGTAGCCGGCGCAGTACTTGTAGACATCTTTGTTGTACTTGCCGTTTACCTCATACGGAATGGTATCTGTGTCTGGCGACAGCTGCACCATGCCAAACGGCGCCGTGGCCCCCGGGTAGGTGTGTCCCATTTTATGCGTGCCTATAAGCGGATTCACCCAGCGCACCAGATCAAGAGGAGGTTTCTGGCCCAAGGGGGTAAACTGACAGATGAAAAGTGTGAAAAGCAGGAGATTCCTCATCATTCTGAAATGGCTGTAAAGGGGGATGCTAATTTGTCTCCAAAGATAGAAGAGATTTCCTGAGCAAAAAGGATTTAGCCTTTTGAGGCTACCCGTTACGTCTGTTAACAACAATGCGTCTCACCCTGCATTTTTTCTGTTTTCGGCCTGTTTTTAAGAAAACAGGCCGAAAACAGAAAACAAAATTTTGCCGTTGGATTTTCTACGGCACTACCACTATTTTACCTTTGGTGTGGTGGGTGGCAATCTGCTCCAGCGCTTTGGCCGCCTCCGCCAGAGGGTACTTCTCACTTACCAGAACTTTCAGCTTGCCCGCCTCGGCTAGTTCCCGCAGGTGCTCTAACTCCACTGCATCAGGTTCCACGAACACATAGTGGAAGTTGAGGTTCTGCGTGTCAATATCATCGCCGCGGTTCAGGATGGAGACAAGGGTGCCGTTGGGTTTCAGGGCTTTCAGGCTTTGCTGCAGGGTTTCGCCGCTGGCGGCGTCAAAGATCAAATCCACGCCGTCTGGGAACAGCTGCTGCACGGCCTCGCCCACGTCCTGCCCGTTGTAGTCTAGGGCATGGTCTGCGCCCAGCTCCTGCATGAAGGCATGGTTCTTCTGGCTGGCTACGCCAATGACGGTGGCGCCTTTGTCTTTGGCCAGTTGAATGCCCAAGGTGCCAACTCCGCCGGAGGCGCCCAGAATCAGCACGGTCTGCCCCGCCTGCAGATTACCCGCGTCAAACATAGACTGGTACGCCGTTAACCCCACCAGCGGAATGCCCGCGGCTTCCTCAAAACTCAGGTTCTTGGGCTTGTGCGCCAGGTAAGACTCAGGGAGTACCATGTACTCAGCAAAAGTACCGTGCTGCACCTCTGGGCGGCGGGCGTACGCGTACACCTCATCGCCCACCTGAAAGCGGCGGGCGCTGTGGCCGCGGTCTTCCACCACCCCGGCCACGTCCCACCCCGGAATAGCGGGAAACTTCACCGGCAGAAAACTGCTCAGATACCCCGCCAGCACCGCATTGTCTACAGGGTTCACAGCGGCGGCCTTAATGCGCACCAGCACCTCCCCTTCTTTTACCTCAGGTATTTCCAGTTCGCCTACCTTGATTTTATCGGGGGCGCCGAACTCTTCATAATAAGCGGCTTTCATCTTTCTCTTTGCCATAGAATGCATTCTTGTTTATAGTTCTCAGTCTGATTTTAAACGTGCCCGTCAGGCCGGGAGCCGCCCTTCCTCCACCTGCTTGAGTTTGTACGTAATGAAAACCGATGGGCATAGAAGGTCTGAGCACCAGCTCAGGGGCACCTCTTGTTTTACTTTTTCTACAGGAAGAGGTTCACTGGCACGGGCGGTTTCCAGAACGTAAACCACAAAGCCGCTTTTCTGTTTTCGGGCTGTTTTTCAGAAAACAGCCCGAAAACAGACGCCAGATAATGCAGCTTTCGCCCAAGGCTTTCCGTTCAGTTTGCTACCTTTACCCGTAGAATACTTTCCCAGTCGCCCGTGCGCGGGAACACCCTGTTGTTCCGCCGGGCTAAATTGAACCTATGACCATGAGTATTTCCCTAGAATCTTTAGAACCCAAAGCCCTGTGGCAGCATTTTGCGGCATTAAACTCCGTACCCCGCCCCTCTAAGAAAGAAGAGCGTATCATCAAGTTCATGCAGGACTTCGGGAACAGCCAGGGCTTTCACACCATCACAGATGAGGCAGGCAATGTGCTCATCACCAAACCGGCCACTAAAGGCATGGAGAACCGCCAGACGGTGGTGCTGCAGAGCCACCTGGACATGGTGCACCAGAAAAACGCTGACACTGATTTTGACTTCCTGAGCCAGGGCATTGACATGTACGTAGACGGTGACTGGGTGAAAGCCAAAGGCACCACCCTGGGCGCTGACAACGGTATTGGCGTGGCCACCATGATGGCGCTGCTCACCTCGCAAGACATAGCCCACCCGCCCCTGGAGTGCCTCTTCACCATTGACGAGGAAACCGGCATGACCGGGGCCATGGGCTTGAAAGGAGGTCTGCTGAACGGCACCATCATGCTCAACCTGGACACCGAAGATGACCGGGAACTCACCATTGGCTGCGCCGGCGGCGTAGACGTGACCGCCACGGGCAGTTATGCGCAGGAGAACATTCCGTTTGACTTTTCAGCGTACAGGCTGAGCCTCACCGGCCTCACCGGCGGCCACTCGGGCATGGACATTCACCTGGGCCGCGCCAACGCGAATAAACTCATGAACCGCATTCTGCACCAGGCCGCTGACAAGTTCAACGCCCGGGTGTGCAGCATTGACGGCGGGAGCCTCCGCAACGCCATTCCGCGCGAATCTTTTGCCGAAGTGGCCGTGCCAGAAGCCAAATCAGACATCTTTGAGCAGTTCCTGCAGACCCAGGCTGAGATTCTAAAGAGTGAATACGCCCTCACAGACCCAAACCTGCAGCTTCTTTTTGAAGTCTCTGACTTGCCGCAGGCGGCTATCTCCTATGATTTCCAGAACCAGCTGCTGCGCGCGCTCTACGCCTGCCCCAACGGTATCTACCGTATGAGTCCGGCCATTGCAGGCCTGGTGCAGACGTCAAATAACCTGGCCCGCGTGCTGGTGAAAGACGGTGCGTACACTATTCAATGCCTCACCCGCTCCTCTGTTGACACCGAGAAGTTTGACCTGGCCGCCGCTATCCAGAGCACGTTTGAGTTGGCGGGTGCCAGTGTGACCCAGAAAGGCTCCTACCCCGGCTGGACGCCGAAACCAGACGCCACCATTGTGAAAACCATGAGTTCTCTGTACCAGGAGCTGTTTCAGGAGGCCCCGCACGTAAATGCCTGCCACGCCGGTCTGGAGTGCGGAATTCTGGGCGCCAACTATCCGGAGATGGAAATGATTTCCTTCGGGCCCAATATTACCGGCGCCCACTCGCCAGATGAGAAGGTGCAGATCAGCTCTGTGCAGAAGTTCTGGGGCTTTCTGCTGGAAACGTTGAAACGCATTCCGGAGAAGGCGTAGCCCTTTCAGTTGTTTCGGCCGGAGCCGCTCTTGTAAACCAGGGGCGGCTCCGGTATTTACAGCAGATTTTAAACTGGAAAGCTTGAAGAGCAAAGGTCAGATTCTGCGAACCCTGTCTGTGCGTTCGCGCTTGGCATTACCAATAAAAATCTCCCGCAATTCTGTTCAGCTGTTTTGAGCCTGTTTTTCTAAAAACAGGCTCAAAACAGAAAATTTTCACCGTCAGCAATACCTGGCGTTGCCTCAAACTATGTCAGCAGAGAACGCAGCACCACTTCCTATTATTTCGCCGCAGGGCCACCAGCCTCTGTCTGCCCTGCAGGAGCAGTTCAACCTTCTTCTCCAGCAGATCAACGCGGCCAAGGCCGAACTGGCGGCGCACACAGATGCCCAACAGACCGTACGGCAGCGGGTGCAAAAAGAAATAAGGCCGCTCATTTGGCAGATCATTGACCTGCGCGTGCATCTGGTGCACCTCTTTGACCACACCTACACCCAATACCTGCTCCCCCCACATGAACAGGACAAACTGGCCCAGCTGATCCTTTCGTTTGTGCAGCCGCTCCTGCAGCACCAGGACACACCTGAACTGGAGGAGATCTACCAGCGCTATGCCGCCGCCCCAACCCCTGAAAGTGAAGCCCCATCTCCTCCTGACCTTCTGGTGAGGGAAAGCACAGAAAACGCCCCCCAGGAACTAGATTGGGAGGACTGGGAAACGGCGCAGGCGCAGCTGGAGGAACAGCTGGAGCGGGAGCGGCAGGAGCGGCAAGCCCAGCGGTTGGCTAAAAAGAATACTAAGGTGCAGCTCACCACGGCAGACCAGTTGAAACTGGAGATCTTGGGTACTGCCAGAACCACGCGCCGCCTTTACACTGATCTGGCCAAACTGCTGCACCCAGACCGTGAGCTGGACGCCACGCGGCGCCTCTGGAAAGAGGAGGCCATGAAAAAAGTGACGGTGGCTTACCACCAAGATGATTTCTTTGCCCTGCTCCGGCTGCAGATGGAGTACCTGCAGGAGCAAACCCAACAGCTGCACCAGCTGCCAGAGCAGCAGTTGCTGCCTTACGTGCACCTGCTACAGCAACAGCTGGCCGAGCAGCTGGCCGAGAAAAACAGGCTCAGCAGTCAGGGCGAGCAGGATTTCTACGGCTCTTTCTACGGCTCCCCCAAACAGGTGGAGTTAAAGTTCAGGGGGTACAAACGGGAGCTGAAAGAGGAGATACAACAACTGCGCGTAGAGCTGGTACGCCTGCAGGATTTGCAGGCCCTGAAAGCCTTGCTGAAGCTGATCTGAACAGCTTTTCAAGGTCCTGAATAAATATATTTTCTGCTTTCTTTCTGATTATCAACCACATTCCAAAACCAGAAATGTAAATCGTATTTATTCCTCCAACTCGCCCCACTCCTTCTGCGTATATTTTTACATATCTATATCTAACCATTTACATAAATGAGTACACACGAAGCAGAGTATAGAGCTCGCGGAAACTGGAACGAGATCAAAGGCAAAATCAAAATGGCCTACGCTGATCTGACTGAAGATGACCTCACCTATGATGAGGGGCAGGAGGACAAGTGGATCGGGAAACTCCAGCAGAAGCTAGGGAAGACGGAACACGAGCTTAAAAACTGGCTCCGCACCCTTTGATTCGATTATGTGCTAAAATGCAAACCCCCAACTCGGCCTGTTCGGTAGAGTGGGGGTTTTTGGCGTTATCCCAACCTGCTGCATAAGACCGTTAACAGGAACCTGGGAATTGCAGAAGTCCTTTACAATAAGGTTCATAAATCAGAAAATGACTGCCCACCGTGATTCTCCCTTGAGGATTGCCATACGGTAATTTAACCTAAAAAGTGCTCTGATGATTTCAAAGTCACATGATGGTTCAGTAAGTAGCTTTTTAGAGTTTGAAGTTATTCAAAGTTTCTTTCAGCCCCCGCCCCAAGCGTGCGCGTGTGCCTCCGTTTTGGGGCTACTTTCCCTAAAACAGCCCGGAAACAGAAGTTTATTTAGCCTGAAGGCAAAACCGCACGCTTACCACAACCTGCAAGAGTGAAAGCAAATACCTTTAAATAACATTGCCCCTCGGGCGAAATCTAAAAGTCAAAAAAAGCCCCATCCTTCCGCGTCTACCAAGGCACAATTGTAGCACGAAAGAACAGGGCTGTAAGATCATCAGCAGTGGTAAACTTTTACCGGGCTGATAAGGGAGTCAAATTATAGTGATACCCCGCGTTTCCACGGAATGAAGTCATCCTGGCCTAGAAGTTGGGCTTTGGTCTGAGTATTGCCGCTGGCCACCTCAATGATGAAGTCTAAGATGTCTTCGCCCATTTCCTCAATGGTTTTCTCACCGGCAATCACCGCACCGGTGTCTACGTCAATGATGTCTGGCATGCGTTCAGCAAGCTTGGTGTTAGAAGCCACCTTGATCACCGGCGTGACCGGGTTGCCGGTGGGTGTGCCCAAACCGGTGGTGAACAGGATGATGTTACAGCCCGAACCAGCCAAGGCCGTGGTGCTCTCTACGTCATTGCCTGGTGTGCACAGCAGGTTCAACCCATCTTTGGTGATGTATTCAGGGTAATCCAGCACGTCTTGAATAGGCGAAGTACCGCCTTTCTTAGCGGCTCCCGCCGATTTGATAGCATCAGTTATCAAACCGTCCCGGATGTTGCCCGGGCTGGGGTTCATGTCAAAACCGGAACCCACTGCTTCGGCGGCGCGGGCGTAGGAGCGCATGAGGTGCACAAACCGGTCGGCAATTTCATTGGTAACGCAACGGTTGATCAGGTCCTGCTCCACGCCGCACAGCTCCGGGAACTCAGACAACACTGATTTTCCGCCCAGGGCCACCACCAGATCAGAGGTATGGCCAATGGCCGGGTTAGCCGAAATGCCGGAGAATCCGTCTGAGCCACCGCACTCCAAACCTACCACCAGCTTGCTCAACGGCGCCGTCTGGCGGGTTTGTTTATCGGCTTCCACCAGACCTAAGAAGGTTTTTCTGATGGCCTGTGACAACAGTTCGGTTTCAGTGCCCTCCTTTTGCTGCTCCAGCACATACAGCGGCTTGGAGAAGGCTGGGTTGATCTTCTTGATGGCGTCTTCCAGAATGTGCACCTGCGCGTTCTGGCAACCCAGGCTCAACACAGTGGCCCCGGCCACATTAGGGTTATTGATATAACCGGCCAACAGGGCGCAAAGGGTGTCAGAGTCTTGTCTGATACCGCCGCAGCCGCCCTCATGGGTCAGGAACTTGATGCCGTCAATGTTGTCAAAGATGCGTTTCTTGGTGGCGTGCTCGGTACGCTGCAGGGTAAGGGTTTCAATGGCCTCAGTGTTACCAGACTGGTACAGCTCCACCATCTGCTGCACGTAAGACTTATACACATCACGCTGCCCAAAGCCCAGCTCATCTAAGAACGCCTGCTTGATAATGTCAACGTTGCGGTTCTCACAGAACACCAGCGGAATCACCAGCCAGTAGTTGCCGGTCCCCACCTGCCCATCGGCGCGGTGGTAGCCCATGAACGTTTTATCTTTCCAGCGGGACACATCTGGCACGTTCCAGCCCGTTGATTGGGTTTTCCCCTGGAAACCGGATACCTGGTGCTTCACGTTGTGAATGGTCAGCACACCGCCAGCCGGAATGTCATACACGGCCTTGCCCACCAGGGAGCCATACATGATGATACGGTCGCCTTGCGCCAACGGCACTTGCGCAAACTTGTGCTTGGCCTGAATGTCATCAGTCAAGACCACGTCTGCGCCGTCATAGGTCACGGTTTCGCCTTTTTTCAGATCGGTCAGTGCTACCAGCACATTATCGTTCGGGTGAATTTTTAGAATTCGGTGTAGCATAGCGTTAAGAGCATATCGTGCAATCGATTGCGCAATATATCAATATTTAGAGAACATTGAAAAAATTAGAACAAAATCTTTTAGAAAATAAAGAAAATATAACGCAGGGGTTCCTGAGCAGCGCGGGGTTTAGATTTTCCCAACAGAAGAATTCCCACTTTTCGCCTCTGGCGAGGCAATTGAGAATACTTTTCAACCAATTTTCATTTCAGTTTGCACAGACAGCAAGAAAGCATTTAGCTCTTCTAGAGTAAAGCTGATTGTACATTTTGTCATTCTGAAAGTCTTAGGGAACAGGTAGAAACGTAATTAAGCTTCTGTTGACCGCTTCTGCCGTTCGCCACCAAGATCCTTTCAGGATGACAGAGAGGAAAAAGGTCATAGTGGTTTGCCTAAGACCCGCTAAAAAGCTTTTATTTTTATATGCCTTCAAAGGCAAGGGCGCTGCTCAAGGTATGCCATACCTGATCTCCTGTTTTCGGCCTGTTTTTGGGAAAACAGGCCGAAAACAGGATTACCAATTTTTTTTAATCACTTCCGCCCCACAATCTGGTCCATGACCCACGCGGTGCGGGCGGCGGTTTCTCCGGTGCTGGGGCATTTGCCCTGCCCTCTCAATTCGTCTACCATGGTCTGGATGAACGGCTGCTGCACGTGGGTGGGCGGCGGGAGGTGGAACTCTTGCAGCCCCTCCTGGTTCTCCAGCCGTACCGGCTCTGGCGCAAACGACGGAAACGTGATTCTCCCTTTGCTCCCAATTATCTCAGTGGTGTCTGTGAACTGGGCGGGATCAACGGTAAAGCACCAGACACCGGTTCCGAGCACGCCGTTCTGGAACCGGAACTGCGCCGTCACCAGGTCCTCGGCGGGGTAAAGACCGGCCTGGTTGGCGGTTTGCCCGGAAGCCTGCGCAATGGGGCCCAGCAGAAAATCAAGGTAGTCCAGTTGGTGTGATGCCAGGTCAAAGAACAGACCGCCGCCGGCTTTGTCGGGTTGTACCCGCCACGGCAGCTCTTGTGGGTTCAGGTTCTGCGGCACCGGGTGGTACAGACGAATATTCACAAACCGAACTTCGCCAATGGCACCACTCTCTACCAGTTCCTTCACTTTCAGAAAAGACGGCAGACACCGGCGGTAGTAGGCTACAAACAGCGGCACCTGCGCCTGGGCGCATGCTTCTACCATTTGCTGGCACTGCTGGTAATTCAGCGCCATGGGCTTTTCTACGTACACCGGTTTTCCGGCTTGAGCCACCTGCAAAGTATAGTCTGCGTGAGCATCTGGGGGCGTGGCAATGTACACCGCATCTACCTCAGGGTCCTGAATCAGCGCCTGCGCGTTCTCATACCACGCTGGCACCCCGTGCCGCTGGGCATAGTCCTGCGCCTTATCCGCGTTTCGGCGCATGACGGCCACCAGCTGGGAATGCTCAATCTTCTGGAAGGCGGGGCCGCTTTTGACTTCGGTCACGTCACCGCAACCAATGATGCCCCACCGCACGGTGGAATAGGGAAGTTTTGCCATGTCTTAGGTAGCTTGTTCTGAGATTCCAAGATAAGCAGTTCCCTGAAAGGGAAGTCTGTTTTGGGGCTGTTTTTGGAAAAACAGGTCAAAAACGGCGCGGCTCTACTTTTCAGGAACAACGGCCTTGGGGGTGAAGGTCACTGATTTGATCACGCCGTTAAACCAGGAGCGTTGGTCCATGCGGGTGCCCAGAGAGGTTTTGGCGGTGGCGGGAATGGGCAGGTACGTGATCTGTCCGGCCAGTTCCAGGTTTCCGTTCACGTACCCTCGCATCTGCCGGTCTTTGTAGACCAAGGTCATAATGGCCCACTGGTTCACCGGATGCGTTTTGGTGGAGTCAATCAGGGTGAGGGAGGCGCTGTCTGTGCGCATGAAAAAATCTGGGTACCACTGTTTCTGGTTGTTCAGCCGCAGCTCCATGAGTATTCTCCGGTTGGGGTTGGCCGGATCCTGAATGTGCAAAAACCGCTGCTCAAAATTGGCGGGCCAGGCATCTGCCGGTTTGAACACCACTTCAATGGTGAATTCTTCCGCCCCCAGAATAGGGTTCACGTCTAGCAACAGTCCGTCTTCTACCCCATCAAAGGCCACTGCGGTTGCACCATCCTCTGTTTTCACCACCTTTGGCGACCCCACCACCGTCACCGGATGGCCAGCCACGGCGGAAATAGAATTCACCTGCCAGTGCATTGGTTTGACCGAAGCGCAGGAGATCATTCCGCCAAGGGCGAAGCTGGAAAGTATGTAGCAGAAGTTTCTCATTAGGTAGCGCCTTTGGTGGAAATGGATCAAAGTTTCTGATTGCTGATTGTCAAGATTGGGGAATTTTCATCCTTCCATGCACTCTACTCTACTCTACTCTACTCTACTCTACTCTACTCTACTCTACTCTACTCTACTCTGTCATCCTGAAAGGATCTTGGTAGCGAACGGTAGTAGCAAGGACTAAACGTCTTTACCGTTCGCCCACAAGCTCCTTTCAGGATGACATAGAGAAGGAAAAGGAAGAAAGAAAGAAAAAAGGGTAGCATGAAAAATGGAGAAGGACGGGTATTGAGAAAGAAATATAGAAAGAGAAATGTGCTTCTATGGGGAATTTTCACCCTCTCTGTTTTTTGCCTGTTTTTCTGAAAACAGGCCGAAAACAGCTCGTCAGCAATTAGCCTGTTTAACTAGAATACTATTTCCTTCCTTTTCCTAAACTACTTCTTCACCGTCGGTTTTACCACCCGCTCTGCCAGTTCCAGCCTCAGGTCTTTGATACCCGCTAGCACAATCTGGGCCATTTCGCGGGCGCCCAGTTCATTGAAATGGGTATCGTCTTCTTTGCCGTCTGGGTAATTGGGGTGCTGGTTGGGTTTCAGGTGCAAAAAGAGTTTCTTAGAGAATTCAGGGCCGTACTGCTGCAGCAGTTCCTGACTTTTCTGATCCAGGTCAATCAAAGGCACCTCCTGCTTTTTGGCCACCTCCCGAACAATGGCGGCATACACCTGGTGCGTCTCCTCAATCTTGCCGGCAGCGTCAAACTTGCGGCGGGCGGCGGGGGTGATCAGCACGGGCTGGGCTTTCCTGGCTCTGGTCTCCGAGATGAACCGCTCCAGATTGGCCCGGTAATCTTTTTCAGTGGTATAGCTTTTCTTGGTGGGCACCTCGTCATTATGCCCAAACTGGATGAACACGTAATCTCCCGCATTCAGGGCCTGGGACACCGGCTGCCAGAGATTTTCTTCAATAAACGTGCGGGTGCTTCGGCCGTTTTTGGCGCGGTTGTCAACGGTCACGGTGTTGTCAAAAAAGTACTTAAACGGCATGCCCCAGCCGGTCTCCGGGTAAGCTTTGGTTTCTTTGATAGAGATGGTGGAGTCCCCAATCAGGTAAACGGTGATAGGGGTCTTTTTTTGTTTTGCAATGAATGACATACACCCTACCGTCAGTAGCGTCAGGGCCAGAAAAGAGAAATGAAGTTTACGCATCAGAAAATAGTTAAAACAACTGTTGGGGCAAGAGTATTTTCCCGCCGATAAGAGGCACGTTCTGAAACAAATGGTCTTTACCATTGGACAACCTGTAAGGCTTTTTAACCCCGTTAATCTGCACCTTGATCCGCCGATGGATTCTTAACCAGTACCGGCTCTGTACTTTTCAGGCAGCACATCTACATCCTTGACGGTTTGCCAAGCCCCACCTGTTTTCCAATGGCGTTTTGGAGCCGTTTTCTGAAAAACAGGCTGAAAACGCAAACCAAGCGCTTACCATTCGTCTCTGGCCAGCATGGGCCTGCCCCGCTTGCAGAGCTGCAGCGCCAGCCCCCATGGGTCCCGGAGCATGACCAGGTGAGAACCATCATCTAAGGTTTGGTCAGAGACGCAGGTGGCCCCCGCCAGGCAAAGCCGCTCCTTGTCGGCAGTGGGGTTTTCAGAGACAAACGCCAGGTGCACCAACAACGGGTTCATGGTTCGCTAGGCGGGCACCTCATCGGCGGGGTTCAGGTAGATCTCCACCATAATGCGGCCGCTGTCATCTGCCATGAAGGTGGTAAACGGTGCCTCTTTCTGCTGCCGCACCACCCGCATGCCTAAATACTGGGTGTACCAGCTGGCCATGCCCACCGGATCTTCTACGTTCAGGGCGAAGTGTTCTAATTTCATTTTGTGTTGTGTTTTATTCGCGGCGCGATTTTAGAAACTAAATCAGGTAAATCATACTGCAGCAGCAGACCCTGCACCACATTTGAATACATGTTCTGCTGCAGCGGATTGGCCACATACCTCTCATACGACGTGAGCGTGTTTTGCAGCTCGGCCTGGGCGATGCGGTTGTCCAGGAAGGTGGCGTGCGTGACCACCGGCCCGTAAAGTCCGTCAGCCGCAATGAGTACGGGTAGTGTGCTCAGTTCTTTTCTGGAGAGTAGATAGTCCAGCAGCGTGACCACATCCTGCACCCGCTGGGCGAGCAGCGGCCGCTTCAGGTGCAGGCCCAAAATGGCGTTTCTGTACTCATGGCTCATGTACTTGGCATCATTGAGCTTGGGGTCATCCTTAGATTCGCCCACGCCCCGCAGGTCTGCCAGCACCAGCACGTGGTCCGCCTGCATCTCCTGCTGGATCAGGCTGTCATTCTTCACCAGCGTCTCCTTCCCATTTTCCGCCAGGCGGATGATCAGCTTCTTGGGGGCCGTCTTACCCGTTGGAAAGTACACCAGCGCCGGAATGGGCAGCTCCCCGTTCCGCATGATGATCTGCTTTTCCACCCGGTAACTTTTCACCTGCGAGCCACCGCTCTGCTCCGTGAACACGGGGTTGGTATTCGGCTGGAAGCCGATGACTTGCCTCACCTTCTCCTGCAGCATTGGGAGGTTGGGCTCTGCCATAAACGCTTTGCGCTGTGGGGCCAGCTGCTGGAACTGCGCCAGGTTCATGGCCTGCACCGTGGCTTCATGGGGAAAGGCGGTAGTCACCTGCCCCGTGGTGGTGGCGAGGAGGTCCTTCTCCGGCAGGCTGCCAATGTCCCCTTCCCTGATTTCCTTCGTATCCTGGTAAAACCATTTCCGGAACCATTGCACGGCCACCTCCCGCTTGGGCTGCGAGATGCCATGGCCGTCTGGCCATACAAACAGCTTCACCTTCTCCGGCTGTTGCAGGGTGGTGAACACTTTCTGGAGTTCCTGATAGCCTTGCAGCGTGCCACGGTGATCTACAAAGTCATTCTCCCCGGCTAAGATCAAGACAGGTTTGGGAGCTGCGGTGATGATGAAATCAGCCATCTCCAGCGCGCCCTCGCCGGGCATGTACTGGCAACCGTCCTGCGCCCCCGCCTGCTCCATGTACCGCTCCCGCTGGGTGAAGTAACTGCAGGGTGCCGCCACTTTGATGCGGTCATCATAGGCCATCAGGTAAATGGTCTGCGTGCCACCCCCCGAATTGCCAATAGCCCCCAGTTTGGTTTTATCTACCTCTGGCCTGGTCTCCAGATAATCCAGCCCGCGCACGTTGTCCCAGAGCATGTAGTCTGCCACGCTGGTGCCCACCAGATTTGAACCGGCATTGAGCAAGGTGTGCTCGGTGGTGGCGCCGCGGGTGAGGGTTTTGCCTTTTTCATCAATGAGCTGAATGCGCTCGCCCTGCGAAAACGGATCAACCGACAGCACCACAAACCCATGACTGGCGAACAGGCGGGCGGTTTTCTGGTAAGACTCGGTGGC
Source organism: Rufibacter ruber (assembly GCF_014138425.1). Taxonomy (NCBI): domain Bacteria; kingdom Pseudomonadati; phylum Bacteroidota; class Cytophagia; order Cytophagales; family Hymenobacteraceae; genus Rufibacter; species Rufibacter ruber. The sequence goes on along the minus strand of NZ_JACJIQ010000003.1, from coordinate 212,569 downwards.
TTTGGCGGTCATCTCGTGCCCGTTCATGAGCAGGATAGCCGGGAATTCCCCTTTGCCTTCTGGCACGTACAGGTTGGCGGTGACGTGGTGGTTGGGCCGGCTCTCGTAGACCAGATTCTCTATCCTGAAACCTTTCTGCTTGATCTGCCGGGTGACTTTTGCGTTTAGCGGCTGTTTTTCAGGAAACTGCCCCAAAACATTCAGGTACTGCTGCTTCACCCCGGCCTGGTAGGCTTGCATGGCGGGTTTGCTCTGCTGTGCCTGGGTCAGTTTCTCCCGCCGCACGTCATATGCCTCCTGCAGTTCCCGCACCAGATAGGCGTTATAAGTGGTTTGGGCTTTCCAGGTGAGCACCTGCGGGGTGGTTTGGGCCTGCACTTGACCTGCCCAACATACTCCTACTATAAAAATGAATAATCGCTGATGAACTTTCATATTCTATTCTACACCTTTCTTCGGCAGGCAGTAAGCACTAACGAAGGAAGACACATCCTGCTTTATAAGAACTGTTTTGCGTTTTGGAGCTGTTTTGGCGAAAACAGCTCCAAAACGCAAAACAAGATGAAACAATGAAACCGCCCGTTTCCGGGCTCCATTAACTTCCTTTCAGGTAAACCCAGGTAGCCTTTACCATCAGGACATTTCTTTAAACTAAAAGCCCCAGGCCGAAGAGAAACATTTTCTGCACTACCCGTTCATTCACTGCCGGAGCTTCTGTCTAAGACCAACCTGCTAGAAAGTTCAGGGGAATTGAGACTACCCATTGACTCTGAGCTGTATTCACCTGATCCCATCACGGGAAACGGGTTTTTCCCTTCTCTGCTGGCTGAAAGATCTTGAAGGGCGTAACATTAGGTCCCGTTGATGTTCTGCTGTTATTTTCTCCAGGGTCACCGTTAACTAAAGAAGGCCAATCTGATGACTTTTCTACCCCAGATTTTACGTGTACTTCTACTTGATTTTCTATCCCGGCAGCCTCTGCAATAAAAAGTATATCTTCTGCAAAAGCCGTAAGGCATAGTAACGCAAAGGCAAACAGGATAGACGGTAAGTTTTTTCTCATGACTGATTGGTTTAGCATGAACTGATCCTCCTGGCAGCAGCAGTAGTATCTCCCGGGCAAATCTGGATTGGCTGCCAAAAGTCTCTTTTCACGGTTATTTACTCCATATGCTTGCTCATTATTCTCTTACTCTCTCTTTCCTAACTTTTCTGTTCCTCAAAATAACAATGAACCTATTAATGTGCAATCGATTGCTCCTTGTATCTAAAAAAAAGGCATCACCTGCCTTTCTTTACCCCCTCTTTCTATGGAAGCTGTTTAGAGTTTTGACAGAAAGGCGTTTCGCAAAGATTCTAATTTCTGTTTTCGGGCTGTTTTTTGAAAAACAGCCCGAAAACAGAAATTAGTGCGGGGGAACAACCTTACCCGGCAGCCTTTGCCTGCCAGTTTCAAAAAATCTATCCAGCTTCATCCTCAAGAAACATATTGCATTTTACTCTTGAGTGATGAATAGGTCACTTAACTATCAACGAAATAAAACTCCCTGTTGGTCTTCTGTAGTCAGATAAATAAACTTGCTGCTGCAGATTGGCTCCCAGGCACTGATTCCTCCCCACTAACTTATTTAGATAACTTAGTTTGCTGAACCCTGATAAAATAATGACAGGATCAGCAGACGGCTTCTCCCTCTCAGAAGCCATCTGCTGATGTACCTGTCACTACTGAACCACTAGCATCTTACGAACGCTTCTGCCGCCGTCTGTGATCAGATGGTAATAGTAAATACCACCTGGTAAAGAGGTTCTAAAGAGAATAGTATGTGATCCAGTTTGCTTTATTCCCTCAGAGACCGTGGCTACTTTTTTACCCATAGCGTCAAACACCTCTAAAGAAACCCGCGTTGCCCGCTTTACCTCATAAGGAATGGTGGTAGCGCCTGTGAACGGGTTAGGGTAATTTTGCTCCAGCTTAGACACTTTGTTCTCTGTCTCATAAGCAGACCCGGTAACGTTGTACTCAACAGGCTCTGGCATCCAGTCAAAGCTGTAACTGGGGTGGGTTGCCCTGGCAAAAATTTTGGCTACCATATGGTCTGCGGCCTCTGTTGCCGTCAGCAACCTTGAGATACTGCTTCTGGCGTTGGTGGCCGCTCCCGGTCCCGTGTTGTTGTACTCGCCGTACAAGGCGGGAGTGGTGTTCCAGGTGCTCCAACCTGCCGGGTTCAACGTGGCTGGCAAGACTGAGTTCATGAAAACTGTACGGGGAGCGGCTTGCCATGGTCTACCCAGGAAGAAGCTGGTAATGGCGTTCCCGTCAAACCCTACGGCAGACGCTTCTACGGTACTGTTCAAGAACACAAAGCCGTGTTTGGTATCAGCTTCTGTAGAGGCAGCCGTCAGCATTCCGCCATTGCGGTTTACCCTGATGGTACAGTGGTCAAACACCACAACCTGACGTCCAAAAATAAAATCAACTGAGCCTTCCAAGAGACAGTCTTTCATGTACACCCGCCCCACTACTCTACCGCCCCATGCGTAATAGGTGTCCTGGTAACCCAAAATACGGCAGTTGTAGTAAGCCTGGCGGTCACCGTTGGTTCTCAGCGCCACCGCCTGCTGGTTTCCTACAGATCCGTCATTCTTAACTGTGTTTTGGAAGGTGATGTTTACGGCTGTAAAGTCATCTGCCTCTATAGCCACACTGTAGGAATTAGCAGTGCCTAAATTGTTTTTACCGGCATAGTCATCATACGTGAGGATAGTAGTAGCAGGGTTTTCACCGCGTAGTACTACGTTCACCTTTTCCCTCTGCAGAATCACCTTTTCATAGTAGGTGCCAGGCTTCACTAAGATAGTATACTTGCCTGTGTAGAAATTAGGCACCGCATCAAACGCCGCCTGAACAGTAGTGTAATCACCGGTGCCGTCTTTGGCCACTACCTTGGTTACATTTGCTGCCTGGGCCTGGGTGGTGAATGTTACTTCATTGCCGTAGCCGGTACCCTGGCTGTTGGTGGCAAATGCCCGCACATGGTAGGTAGTGTTAGGAGTCAGGTTAAAGAGGAGGCTGTTAAAGCTTCCTAAACCATTCCCTCCCTCTGCTTTCGCATCTGCGGTGGTGGGATTACCGGTGGTATTCCAGACAACCCCGCGGGAAGTTACTTCTGCTCCACCCCATGCCGTTACATTGCCCCCAATCTCAGCGGTTTTAGCAAGCACGTTGGTCGCAGCAGAGGTAGTCACGGTAGGCACCACCATTTCTGCCAGTGTGGTGAAACTCACCTGTTCCCCATAGGCGGTTCCGGCGGCGTTGGTGGCGTAGGCCCTTACATAGTATTTTGTGTTGGGGCTGAGGCTGGTCATCTCACTGCTGAAGGCGCCTGAACCAGTGCCATTTTGAGTTTTATTCCCATCTACGGTAGGGTTCTCGCTGGTTCCCCACACCACACCCCTTGCCGTAACAGCCGAGCCGCCGTCTGTGGAGATGTTTCCGCCGCTGGTGGCAGAGGTGGTAGAAATTCTGCTCACCTGGGCTACGGTTGAAACAACTGCCGGATCAACGGTCACGCCAATGGCCGATCCCGTGATGGTGAATTTGTGCACCGCCACCAGTTTGGCCCAACCTTCTGCCATGGTGTTGTGCGGATAGATGCGCACGTAGAACGTTTCATCTGAATTTACCGTGGCATTGAGATCAACCGAGATGGGCTCAACTTTATTTCCTACCAGCGCCCTGTCTGCCACCAGCAAGGTACGCTGGGCAAATGACGGGTCTTTGGAATAATAGATAGCAGCCTTCAGGTTAGAGGAATACCACCCGCCCAAAGCAAGAGACACATTGGTCACGTGAAAGGAAGCCCCGGTTTTAGGTTTCACCGCATATTGAAAATACAAGGACTCCACCGGATTCGGTTCTGCCTGCCAATCCTGTGAAACTGTCTGCACGGCCATTACATTAACATTCGCATTGGTATCAGTGATAGGCAGATCGGTTTGGCCATAATATTTCATGGCAGGGCTGTAAGTGGGAGCCTGCCCTATCAGTGCGCCCGTCACCGAGAAGGTCTGGTCACTTGCCCACACAATCTGGGAAGGAACGGCCATTGCTTCGGTTTCACCAGAAATGGTCACATCCTGCAGGGTAATATACTTACCTGTTGAAGCAACATTATACCAAGGATAGAACCGCAGGTACAAACTATCCCCCTCTGCTACGCCTGCCGACAAGTTGACCGATACCGGCTGAAGCTCAGAATTAGAGACCACGTAATCAGCGGCCCCGCTCCCACCCACTATCTCGGTGGCCGTCTTGAAGGAGCGATCAGTTGAGTAAAAAACCCTTGCGCGCATACCATTCCCACTGTGAGAGGCGATTTTATAAGAAATAGACTTCACAGTGAGCTTGTTGTTTGCGGTGGCTGCCACAGAGAACTGCATGTAGGTGCCGGCAATGGTGTCCGTCTGTCCGGCAGGCCAGCTGTTGCCTAGTATGCGTGCCCGTTGGCTTGTGTTGATGCCGGTATAGCCGTTCAAATCCATATTCTTTAGCTGCTGCTTTGAAGCTGCCATTTGCCCAGCGGTGGCCACGGCCCCACCTGTTCCGCCTGTACTTGGGTTTGTCAACGCCCAAGTAGCGGAGGCCTGATTCATAGGCCCTGCAGGTATCTGGTGAAAGGTGGCCGTGATGGCTTTTGCCGAATTCATAGTTAGGGTTAACGGGTTGGTCATACCCGTGGCAGCTCCGCTCCAGCCGCTGAACTGCCAGCCTGCCGCGGCGGTAGCCGTTAGCGTGACCATTTCCCCCTCTGAGTAGGTTCCACTATTGGGATTCACAAGGCCTTGCCCCACCGTAGTCACGGTTAACGCATATGTGGTGGCGGGTACCTGTGTGAACGAAGCCGTGACAGCCTTATCTGCACTCATGGTAACCGTCAACGGATTTGCAATACCCGTAGCGTCACCACTCCAGCCGCTGAACTGCCAGCCTGCCGCGGCGGTAGCCGTCAAGGTAACTTCTTCCCCCTGGTTGAACGATCCGCCGTTAGGAGAAACAGCCCCCTGACCAACAGTAGAAACTGTTAAAGTATGCCTGGTCGCTTGTATTTGGGTAAACGTAGCTGTAATGGCCTTGTTCGCATTCATGGTGACTGTGAGAGGATTAGTACTCCCTGTAGCATCTCCGCTCCAGCCGCTGAACTGCCAGCCTGCTTCTGCAGTTGCCGTTAAGGTGACTTGCTCATCTTTGGCAAATGTGCCGGTGGAAGGTGATACCGCCCCTTGCCCCTGAGTAGTCACGGCCAGGCTATAGATAGTGGATGCCCCTGCTGCTTCCGTAGTGCCTGAGATAACTACATCTTTCAGGTTAAGGTATTTTCCTGTGAGGCTACTGGTTTGGTTGTGTAGCCATGGATACACTCTCACATAAAAAGTTTTCCCATTGGCCACCCGGCTGTTCAATTGGGCAGAGACAGCATACATGGAGCCGTTCGTCAACAGATCATTGCTGCCGGCTGAATATGGAATTTGGGTAGGGTTCCTGAAGGAAGGTTCTGTGGAATAATAAATAGTAGCCTTCAGGTTACTACCGCCACTGCCGCCAATCTTAAGAGAGACGGTGTTTACGGTTAGATCATAACCCTCTTTGGGGGTTACAGAGAACTCTACATAGACATTGCTGATGGTATCTGTCTGACTGGCGGGCCAGCCAATGTTATTCATATAACTGAGACGCTGGCTACTTTCAGTTCCCGTGTACCCATTGATAGTTAAGATACTTAACTTTTCATCAGGGGCATTGATTTGTCCTGTAGCAGTGGCGGTAAGTCCAGTACCCGGAGTGGTGCCGGAGGGATTGGAAAGCGCCCATGTAGCCGTTGCCGTCTGCGCGAACACCTGTGTAGAAAAAAAGCAAAGCAGCCATGCCAAGCCAAGTAAGAAGTAGATTTTCTTCATAGGGTAAGGATTATATAAAACTAAATGGAATTACTACTGCACGTGCCCAAGGCACTTTCACTACCTCCTGTTATTTTACAACCGCAGGGTATATGGTACTTTCCTGATTTATTAGCTAAATATTCTCCTGCTCAACCCGCACCAGCCCTTCTCTTGTACCCCTTCTTTTAGAAGCTACCTCTTTTCATGAGCAATCGATTGCACAAACTTGAACTAAAAAAAGGCACTCATTTGCCTCCCTTTTTCTACCCCAGCACCGCCTGCCCCTCCTTAATATTTAAATATCATCAATTATCTTTTAATAATCAAGGTAAAAATACCTTTTTATCATTAAAATAGCTTTAAAATAGTTTTATTGCAATTTTTAACTCAGTCAAAAGGGCGATCTGGAGATGGATTTGCCGTGTTCACAAGTCTGTTTTTGACTTGATTTTTCAAAAACAGGCCAAAAACAGACCTGTGAAATAATTTCTGCACTTACCCAAATGACTGTGGCTAACAGCATATTTCCCACAGAACCAACTTCCCCGGCTTTGTGCCCTTAAAGAAACAGAGGGACGGTGTTATTTCTTTGCCAGGCTTTTCATTCCCTCAAACACCAATCTAGCTACTTCTTTGGCTCCTTCGGGCTGGAAGTGGGTGTTATCTTTCTGGCCGTCTGGGTAGTTTTTGTATTTGCCCGCCGGCAGGTTCATGAAATAGTGTTCGGTCACATATTCCTGGCCTTTGGCCGAGAAAGAATCAATGGACAGCTGTTGCAAGTCAATCAACGGTACGTTCAACTCCCTGGCCACGTCTTTTACCGCCTGCGGATACTCCCCGTGCACGTTCCCAATTTTACCGTCTTTCCAGGGGTAGTTGCGGGTTACGGGCGTGAGCAGGATTGGATACGCGCCTTTCTGCCTGGTTTGGTTCACGTACAGCCGAAGGTACTCTTTATACCCCTGCACGTTCACGTAGCGCTCCGGCTTGTTCTCTGCCGCATCATTGTGCCCGAACTGAATCATCACCACGTCATTTTTCTTCAGCTCCTGGTATACCGCTGCCCAGCGGCCTTCCTCAAAAAACGTACGGGTGCTTCTTCCGCCGCGGGCTTTGTCCAAGAGGATCACACTATCTGCTTTGATAATATGCTTAATCTTAGAAACGCTGTCTGCCCGCAGAAATGGCTGAAACACCTGCCCCCACCCCATCACCGGATAGCGTTTGTTCATGTAGTCTTCGCCGTCATAGTCAGAGTAGTCTGCCACCGTTGAGTCACCAATAAGATACACCCGCGCCACTTTCTTTTTGAAAGGGGCGAAGGCCATAACCATCAGGAGCAGCACTACCGCAGGAACAAGTCTTTTTTTCATTGGGTAAGGGGAAATAGGGAGAGAATCACCGTTTCTGTTTTGGAGCTGTTTTAGCCAAAACAGCTCCAAAACAGAAACGGCTTTTAGGTGAAGGTTGCTTCTGAAAAACTACCAGAAGGCTCCCAGACGCAGTGGCTACGCCGGCGGCCCTAAAGATTATTGCACTGAAACCGCGGCTTTCTTCAAGTCTTTCCCCTGTGAGATTTGGGTGGCGGAATTCTTGAAATCCTTGTTCTGCAGCTTCACATTCTGCGTCAAAGGCCCCAATACTTTCACGGCTGGCTCTTGGCTGTCTTTGTACGTAAGCCCCTGCACGTTCACGTTTTTGCTGTTGTAGATGGTCAGCGCCGGGCCTTTGTCAGTCAGCACCTTCACGTTTTTCAGCGTAATACCGGTGGCATCAACCGCCGTGATGCCTTTTTTGGCTTTCAGGAAAGCATTTTCAATAGACACGTTCTGCAGGTTCATCTCGGGCAGTCCTTGCAAGGCCACCGCCTCATCTGCGCCAGACACAGTGATGTCCCGCATCCAGATATTTTTGAACGAAGGGGTTTCCTCCGTCACCGGCACCTGTTTCTCTACGCGGGCTTCAGTGCTGGCTTTCTGGTCTTCCTCCAGTACCGGGGAGTTGCCGCCGTAGAACAGGTTGAAGCTGATGGCTTGGGTGGGAATGTTAATCATGTCAATGTTGGAGATCCAGATGTTCTCCACCACGCCGCCGCGGCCGCGCGTACTCTTAAAGCGCAGGCCAATGTCAGTGCCCATGAACGTGCAGTTAGACACGTGAATGTTTTTCACGCCACCCGACATTTCGCTGCCCACCACAAAACCGCCGTGGCCGTGGTACACCACGTTGTTTTTCACAATGGCGTTTTCAGTGGGAATTCCTCTGTCACGGCCGTCTTTGTCTTTGCCAGATTTGAAGCAGATGGCGTCATCGCCCACGTCAAAGGTATTGTTGTACACCAGCGAGTTTTTGCAGGACTCCAGGTCCAGGCCGTCGCCGTTCTGGGAATACCACGGGTTGCGCACGTTCAGGTTGCGCAGGATCACGTTCTGGCACATGAGCGGGTGCAGGTTCCAGGCCGGTGAATTCTGGAACGTAGGGCCATCCAGCAGCACCCGGTTGCAGTTCACCAGACTCAACAACACCGGACGCAGGTAGTCTTTCACGGCCTCAAACTCTTCTTTGGTCTTGAAGTTGGGCACGTTGAAATTGTCTTTCCCATCCCCTTTCTTAGACTTCTCAGAAGGATACCAGGTCTTCCCGTCTTCGCTCAAAACTCCAGTTTTAGTAAGGTTCTTCCACTGGGCATCGGTCATTTTGCTTTTCTTCACGGGGCGCCACGCATCCCCGTTGCCGTCAAAGGTGCCGGAGCCCGTGATGGCCACGTTTTCCAGATTATTACCGGAGATGGGCGACTGGCAGCGGTAGGTGTTCAAGCCTTCAAAGCTGGTCTTGATCAACGGGTAATCCTCAAAGTCACGGCTGAAGATGACCATGGAGCCCGCCTCGGCGTGCAGGTTGATGTTGCTTTTCAGCACAATGGGCCCCGTGTACCACAGCCCCCTGGGGATCACCACTGTTCCGCCCCCTTTGGCGGCCACCTCGGCAATGGCTTTTTCAAACGCCTGGGTATTCTTGGTGATGCCGTCGCCCACGGCGCCGAACTGGGTAATGCTTACCTTGTAGGCCGGGAAGCTGGTTTCCTGCACCCTTGGCATGTTGAACTCAATGCCCTGGTAAACTTGCTCCAAGGTGAGAGCGTCTTTCCCAACGCCTGCGCTGCCGCCGGTGGTTTGGGAAGCAGCGGCGGCGGCGGGCGTTGCCACCCCGGTTGGCTGCCGCTGGCACGAAAACTGAACTAAACCGGCCATGCCTATTGCCAGTAGTACTCGGTTCTTCATCAAATTCCTCATATCTGTTTTACTCGTCAATTACTAAACTTACTTTTTCTGTTTTTAGCCTGTTTTCTGAAAAACAGCCCGAAAACGCACTCACTCAAGGTGTGATCCTGAACCAGTCATAGTCGGCGAAGCCGGAGTCATTGGTTTTGTCTTCCCGCGTAGCGAAGATGCCCACTTTTGCCCCAATCCAGCGGCCAGGCACGGCGGTAAAGACCTCCCCCGCCTGCTTGAAATTCTGCCCGTCTTCACTGTAGCTGAACTGGCACTTGGCGCCCGCACTTACCTTTACCCTCAACTGCACCTCGTTGCCGCTCAATTTGCCAAGAATCTGCTCTTTCTCAGGAGTACCCTTGTGCGATTTCAGGGCAGAGGCGTACGTCAGGTACAGCCCGTCTTTTTTGCTTACTATGGAGAGGTGGGCATAGTCTTCGCCCATGACCACCAAACCGGTGCGCTCCTTCTCCAGCTTTGGGTTTGGCGTGAATTTCACTTTGGTGGTGGCGGTAAAACTCTGCGCCGGAAATTTCTGCAGGAGCAGGTTGGGCACATCCCAGAGGGTTTTGCCGCCTTCGGGCAGCTGGTGGGTGTACAGCCGTAATACGCCGCGGTTGGTGGTGAATGCCCAGGTGGACTTGGGGTTGGCGTGCCACTGCCACTGCAGGCCCAGGGTGGGTTCATTGAACTCATCTGATTCCTGCGGGGTCACCACTGGGTAGGTCTTGCCCACGTTCGGCTTTTGGTAGACCATCACGGGCTGACCTTTGCCGTCGCCGTCTGGGTCTTCGCCAATCACCGGCCAGTTGTTCACCCACTTCATGGGCTGCAGGTGCACCACGCGGCCATAAGCCTCCTTGTCCTGGAAGTGCAGGAACCAGTCTTCGCCACTAGGCGTGTCTACCCATGCCCCCTGGTGTGGGCCGTTGACGGTGGTTTTGCCCTGATCCATCACAATCTTCTCCTCATAGGGGCCGTACACGTTCTTAGAGCGAAGTACCAGCTGCCAACCCGTAGCCACCCCGCCCGCCGGAGCGAAGATGTAGTAATACCCGTTCCGCTTGTAGAACTTGGGGCCTTCCACGGTAGGGTGGTTCTCATGCCCGTCAAACACCAGCATGCCCTCATCAAGAACCTTGGTGCCTTCTGGGTTCATCCTGTTTACTGTGAGAATGCTCTTGATGCCCGCCCGGCTTCCGGCCCAGCCGTGCACCAGGTAGGCCTTGCCGTCTTCATCCCAGAACGGGCAGGAGTCAATCAGGCCTTTGCCCGCTTTTACCAGGACAGGCGCCTCCCACTTACCCGCGGGGTCTTTGGTCTTCACCATGTAGATGCCAAAGTCAGGATCTCCCCAGTAGATGTAGAATTCACCGTTGTGGTGCCGGATGGAGGGCGCCCATACGCCGTTGCCGTGCTGCGGTTGGGAGAAGTGCTCAAACGGCGGTTGGCGTTCTAGCGCATAGCCAATGATCTTCCAGTTCACCAGGTCCCTGGAGTGCAGGATCTGCAGCCCCGGAATGGCATTGAAGCTGGAGGAGGTCATGTAGTAGTCATCTCCTACCCGGCAAACGTCAGGGTCTGAGTAGTCGGCGTCAATGACCGGGTTCTGGTAGGTGCCGTTGCCTTTGTCTGCCACCCACACTTTTGAAACTTCGCCGGTGGGCGCAGCCGCTGAGGCAGGTGGACGGGTAGAGGGTTTCTCTGCTTGACAGGCCATCAGTAAGAGCAATCCGGCGGTGTAGTACTTTATACGCATGTCACTTGGTTCACTTGGTACTGCTAAAGAGTGCGGGTCTGGTCTTCCGCCAAAGGCGGGAACCAACCGGCCTTCCCGTCAACTTTCTGTTTTTGGCCTGTTTTTGTAAAAACGGCTCCAAAACACACTTATTCCTTTACAAGGGCTACACGCCTCACCACCACATCATTGCCTACCTGCAGCGAAACCAGGTAAAGATCGGAGCCCATTGAGCCGCCGTGGCTGTCTTTCCCGTTCCATTCCACCTGGTGGGTTCCCGGGGTAACCGTTCCCTGGAAAACTGTGGCGACCACCTTGCCGGTTAAATCAAGTACCCTCACCAGCGCCTGGGCCTTTTGGGCGGCGGTGAACACCAGGGTGGTGGAGACCGTGAAAGGGTTGGGATACAGACGGGTGGCAATAACCGCCTTTTCCTCTGCAGAGGAGGTGAGAGTTGCTGCCGGTACCAGGCTGTTCAGGTAATCTTCCAGGTTGGTGTAGCCGTTGCTGTTGCGGTCCCCGTTTCGGTCTGAAGCATCATTTGGGTTTAGGCCGTTCTGATTTTCCCAGGCATCTGGCATGCCGTCTTTGTCTGCGTCTGCGGGCGCCGGCAGTGACTCTAAGGTTGGCCAGCCGCCTACGGTGCCCTGGGTGTCAATAATCCCCTTGCTGGCACCATAGGCTCCCCCATACGTAGCAGTACCGGTACGCACCTCATTGATGATCCTGGTGTCAACCGCATCCCGCTTCAGGCTAGCCCCGGCCCCGGCCAAAACTGCCTCATACGCCTCAAGGGCGGTATGGGTCGTTTCCATGTGGTAATCAATGGGCGCCTGCAGCCGCACGCTGGCTCTTTGGGCCGTGGTAATATTTGCGTCATAGTCTACGCCACCGGCCCAGTTGTCGGCGGTGACGGTGGCGTTGCCGTGCACGTAGTTGCCGTTGATGTAGAAGGTGCCATAGCCTGCCCCGAACTGGGGATCTGACTCATAGGAGACCTGCACAATGCGTTTGCTTTTACTGCTTGGGGTAGCCGGACCAGGTTTATAATAATTATTGACCATGTTGTATTTACCGTTCTCGCCGCCGTAGGCACTGTTATCGCCCCAGTTGTAGAGCACATTGTTCCTGAAATCAACGTGCTCATTGGGATAGGTACCCCCGTTGATCCCAGACCGGCCACCGCCGTTGAAACGGGGATTGCGGCTGGTATGGTGGGCTAACAGGTTGTGGTGGAACGTAGCCTGATCGCCGCCCCAAATGCCGCCATAGCCATGGTTGCCCTTGTTATGGACAGATTTGTACAGGCTTTCGCTCAAGAGACACCACTGCATGGTGAAATTCCTGTTCAGGTAAAAACTGGCCGTCTCATCTACTGACCAGCTCATGGTGCAGTGGTCAATAATTATATTCTGCTTGTTCCTGCCCCAGATGGCGTCATTCTCCACCTGCGCCTCATCTCCCAGCCTGAACCGCATGTACCGGATGATCACGTTGTCTGCGTCTACCGTCACAGTTTGGTTGCTGATGCAGATACCGTCACCGGGTGCGGTCTGGCCCGCAATGGTGAGGTTTCCGTTTTTAATAGGCAGGGCCGAAAGCAATTTGATAGTGCCGCTCACCCGGAAGACAATGGTTCTGGCGCCCGTTGCATTGACCGCCGCCCTAAAGCTGCCGGTGCCGGAGTCATTCAGGTTGGTGACCTCAATCACCGTGCCGCCCCTGCCCCCGGTGGTAAAACGCCCAAACCCTTCGGCTCCCGGAAAAGCCAGCTGCTGCGCAAAACCGACAGAGGTTTCAAGGGCCAACAGCACGAGTAGTGCCATGATATGTGGTAGTTTTTTTCTCATATTTCCTGTTGGTCTTAATTGGTCTTTTATCGGTTTGCTTCTTCCCGTTTTTGGCTCGTTTCTAGAAAATCAGGCCATAAACGGAAAGACACTGCTCTTCCTTTGTTCTTCTCTGCTCTTTCGGATTTATCAATCCGAAAGTCCTATGTCGGGGATTTCTAATCCCCTGGTTTTTCAGGCTTGCCTCAACGGGGATTAGAAATCCCCGACAGTGTGGTTCGGGATTTGAAATCCTGAACAGCTGACAGCTGATCAGCGTTTATAGCCGAGAATCAAGCGGTATTTTCATTATAGCCCCGGCTTTTGCTACTTTTCCCGCTTCGTCCTCCCCTACCCCCTCCAAAGGGGGACGGAATGCGTGTTACTTTTTTCCGTTTTTGGCCTGTTTTCATAAAAACAGGCCAAAAACGGAAAGTCATTACTTTCCCGCCTGCGGGGTTTGCTTAGTTGCCAATGGGTCCCAGTCTCCGAAGATTTTTTCCAGGGTATATTCCTGCGCTTCTTCTGCCGTCAGCTGTTTAGACCAGCTTACCCGTTGCTTTGGGGCTGTCCCTGGTCCGGTAGAGCCAAACTCAGCATAAAAAGTGGTCTTCTCAGCGTCTGGTTTGCTCCAGTTATGCCAGCCTTCGGGTTTGATATGTTTGCCCAAATAGCTGTTGAGGAATACCGTCTTGGCAAACGGCCGCCAGGGCCGGCCCAGATAATAAGAATTCTCAGGGGCATCGCCGGTAAGGCGGCAGTTGAGGAAGACAAAACCATACGGTGTGCCTTCTAAGGTAGAGGCCGCCGTCACAAAACTCCCGCCTTTCTTGCTGTAGATCTCACACCCCTCAAACACCGCCGTTGACCACCCGAAGATGAAGTCTGTGGTGCCTTCTATGTAGCAGTTCTTATAGTACTGGCGGCTCTTTTCGCCGTGCGGATACAGGGTGTCCTGAAAACCCAGAAACCGGCAGTTCTTGAACATGACCTTATCCCCGTCTACCCGCACGGCCACCGCCTGCCCCACCGGGCCAGCCGAGTTCTCAAACGTGATGTTCTCAGCCGTAAAATCGTCACCGTACACAAAGAAGCTGGAGGAGCCGGTGGTGCCCATCTCCTCGCCAAAGCGGTTTTTCTTAGCGGCATAGTCATCATGGGTGAGAACGGTTTTCTGCACGTCCTGCCCCACCAGTTTCACATTGGTTTTGGTGGAAGGCAAGGTAAGTTTCTCCTTGTACACCCCGTTTTTGATATAGATGGTGGTCTGGTTCTTCCGGAAATCAGGTACAGCGTTGATGGCCTCCTGCACCGTTTTGAACTGCCCGCTGCCGTCTTTGGCCACTACAAAGTCATACCGTTGGGCATACGCCGGTTCCAGCAGAATCAGGGACAGCAGGAACAGTAGAATAACTTTTCTAACTCCCATGGGCTCTATTTATTTGATGCCTGTGCCCTACCCATTTCCTCAAATTCCAGGGAAGCCATGATGAACGGAGAAACGGCTTTGGGGTCATTGTCACGGCGCTCCTCGTTGATGTAGTATTCATAGGTGCCGTCACGGTACGGGTTACCGCCCAGACCGGCCACGGCGCAAACCTGCGTGATGCTGATGGTGCCGTCTGCCTCTTTCCTGATCAGGTTCTCTAAGATGCCGTTGTAGGCTTTCCGCGCCAGCGGAAGATATTTCCCGCTGTCTATGTAGCCTTTTTTGCTGGCCTTCACCAAAAAGTAGGTGAACATGCTAGACGCCGAACCTTCTAAGTAATTTCCCTCTCTGCCGCCTTGGTCTACCACCTGGTACCACAACCCGGTTTTGGGCTCCTGGTACTGGGCCAAGGCGCCCGCCATTTTCTTGGTGATGGCGATGACCTCGTTGCGTTGCGGGTGGTTCTGCGGTAGGAAATCAAGCGCATCTACTAACGCCATGGCGTACCAGCCCATGGCGCGGCCCCACACGTTGGGTGAAAGCCCGGTTTTGGGGTCTGCCCACTTCTGCTCGCGCTTCTCGTCCCAGCCGTGGTAGAACAGGTTCTTCTCCTTCACATAGGTGTACTTGTCTACCAGAATGATCTGTTTGGCCACGTCATCAAATACTGCCGGTTCGTTGTAGGTGGCGCCGTACTGGGCCAGGAACGGCGAGGCCATGTACAGACCGTCTAGCCACATCTGGTGCGGATAGATTTTCTTGTGCCAGAAACCGCCCTCTGAGGTTCTGGGGTGGGTACGCATCTGGTCGCGCAGTTCATCCAGGGCAAGCTTGTATTTCTGCTGACCCGTCTCCTGGTGCAGGAAAATCAGGAATTTACCCGGGTTCACGCGGTCTATGTTGTAGTCTGTTTTCTTATAGGTTTTGATCTTGCCCTCCGCCGTGATCATGGTATCTGCGAAGGCCTTGATGTAGGTGAAGTAGGTACGGTCACCGGTGCGCTTGTACACCCGCTCCAACGCACTGGCGAATAAGCCTTGGGTATAGTCCCACTTCGGCTCGGGCCGGAAGTCAATCATCCAGCCCTCCGGACTGCGTTTCATCTCTGAGTCAGCCATCCAGACAGAATAGGGTTTACCTGCCGGGGACGTTGGTACTTGGGTACTTCCGGTCTGGCCGGAGCGGCAGGCAACAGTTGCTACCAAGAACGCAAGCAGGAGATAGAGGGACGTTTGTTTCATGGTTTGTCAGATAAGCGTAAGCGGTTCTAGCGTTTCATTTTCTGTTTTCGGCCTGTTTTTGTGAAAACAGGCCGAAAACAGGGGTTAGTTTTTGGTTGGATTCCAGTTGTCTTTGCCGGCCAGGACTTTCTCTGGAGTAAATTTCTTAGCCTCTTTCCGGGTGAGCTGCTTTGACCATGGCACCCGCTGGTCTTTGGCAGCCCCGGGCCCCGATGATTTATATTCGGCGTAAAAGGCGGTTTTCTCAGCTTCAGGTTTCTTCCAGTTGTGCCACCCCTCTGGTCTGATGTGCGCGCCCAGCTCTGAATTGAGGAACACCGCCTGCGCATACGGCCGCCAGGGCCGGCCCAGATAGACCTTAGTGGCCTCTGCCGAGGCCGTGTTGATCTTGCAGTTCAAAAACACAAACCCGTAGGGTTGGTCTTGGGGTGTAGACGCGGCGGTAATGTAGGAGTTCTTTTTGCAGTGGATGGTACAGTTCTCAAACACTGCCGTGGCCGGCCCGAAGATAAAATCTGTGGTGCCTTCTATGTAGCAGTTCACATAGTACTGGCGGCTGTTGTCTACCCCGGCGTACAGCGTGTCCTGGTCGCCAATGATGTTGCAGTTTTTGAACACGCAGCGGTCTGCCTCCACGTGCAGGGCCACCGCCTGCCCTACCGGGCCTGCGTTGTTTTCAAAGGTGATGTTTTCGGCCTGAAACTCATTGCCCTGCACCAGTACCGTGTAAGAGGTAAAGGTGTTGATCTCGCCTTTGCCGGAGTAGTCATTCCAGACTATGCGGGTTTTGTCCCGGTCTTCCCCTTTAAAGGAAATCCTGGTCTTCCAGGAGGGGATCACCAGTTTCTCCCTATACACGCCGTTCCTGATCCTGATCTCGATCCTCTCCTCCGGGAAAGCCGGGATAGCGTCTACCGCCGCCTGAATGGTGGTATGGTCACCGCTTCCGTCTTGCGCCACCAGCAGCTGCTTCTGCTGGGCGTGGGCCAGGAAACCGGTCAGGAATAAAATAAGTAAGATCTTCCACTTCATTCTTATGCTCCTACTTTACCAGACTGTTCAAATACACTTCTACGTTGGTATAGAATTTACTCAGGGTCTTGGCCGAGGCATCTGCCGCGCTGCCCGGGTTCAGTTTATGCTGCTGCTCCCAGGCATCTGGCATGCCGTCCTGGTCTTTATCAGCGGGTGCCGGAAGTGATTTCAATTCTGGCCAGCCGCCCACATCCTGCTGGGAGTCAATGATGCCGTTTTTATGCTTTCCGTTGGTAGACCTGCCGGCTCTCACCTCCTGCACAATGCGGGCATCTACGGCATCACGTTTCAGGCTGGCACCCGCTTGGCTGAGCACAGCTTCAAAGGCCGCCTGCGGTTCCTGCGTGGGCACGCTCACTACGGTGAACTGTTTTTCGGCTTTAGCCGCCTGAACAGAGTCTTTGTGATCTGGCTGCACGCCGCCATGCCAGTTGTTTTTGGTGACTGCCGGGAAACCGTCTACATAATTGCCCGCCACGTAGAATTTCCCATAAGGGGCAGAGGGGTTCACGATTCTGTCTCTCTTAGACTCCTGCGTGGCCAAACCAGACTTGTAGTAGTTGTTGACCATGTTGTAACGGCCTTTCTCGCCCCCGTAGGTACTGTTATGCCCCCAGTTGTAGACCACGTTGTTGGTAAAATCTACCAGTTCATCTGGCGGGTTGGGCACTGACTTAGAGCCGCTGAACCTGGGGTTTCTGCTGTTGTGGCTGGCCAACAGGTTATGATGGAAAGAGGCTCCCCTGCCCCCCCAGATCCCGCCGTAGCCGTGCTCCCCTTTGGCGTGTACAGAGGCATTCAGACTTTCTGAGATAATGCACCACTGCAGGGTAAAGTTTTTGTTGTAGTAGAACGAAGCGCACTCATCTGTAGCCCAGCTCATGGAGCAGTGGTCAATGATGATGTTGTTCATGCCTTTGTTCGCACCCACCGCATCTGCCTGCTGCGCGGCTTTGTCCCCCATCCGGAAGCGCATGTACCGCACTATCACGTTGTCTGCTTTGATACTGACCGGATAGTTTCTGAGGCAGATCCCATCACCGGGGGCAGACTGACCGGCAATAGTAAGATCCCCGTTGTTAATATCAAGCGGCGACTCCAGGTCTATGTTTCCTGACACCGCAAAGACAATGATACGCGGCCCCTTCTTCCGGACGGCCTCCCGGAGACTGCCGGGCCCGTTGTCGTTCAAATTGGTCACCACCACCACCTGGCCGCCGCGGCCGCCCGTGGCGTACTTGCCAAACCCTTCGGCCCCCGGAAAGGCCAGCGCTTCTTTCTCTTCTGCCGCCGCGGTGGCTGCGGCAGAAGCTGCTTTCTGGGCGCACCCGGTTAAACTGGCAAACTGGAAGGCGAGGCCTAAGAGGGTAAGCTTTCTGAGTGCGTTCATACGTTAAAGGTAAGTAGTGAATGGTTTCTACCTTAAGCATTGCACAGGTGTGCAATCGTTTGCTCTCACCTGCGCAAAAATTCTGTTTTTGGCCTGTTTTTCAAAAAACAGGCCAAAAACAGCCCATGATCAAGCAGCAATAGAAATTAATCTTGCTACCTCTACAGGAAATTATTTGCTGATTTTCACCTGCACAGGGTTGGCCAGTTCTTCTGCCAGCTGCGCCAGGTACTGGTGAAACTGCTCTTCTGTCTTGATCCCGTTTTGCTCCAGCTCCCACGCAGCCAGAAAATAATATTGGGCCTGCCCGTTGGTGGGTTTTAACTGCACCACATGGTTCAGCGGGTCTTCAGTGATGGAGAGCAGGTCCTGGGGTTTGAACAGCACGGCTATTCCCACATTGTCTGGGGGAGAGTTTAAGCTTTGCGGCCCATAGGTGGCAATGTAGCCGTATCTTTTGCCCGCCTCCCCTTTAGAGGACACGAATTTAGCCGCTTTGTCTTTGATGAGTCCGGTGCTGATGTTCTGCGGTTGCCCCCGCTCCAGGCGCATCTGATGGTGTGTGGCTCTGGTGCCGGCATGAATACTCAACTGGGAGTGTACATTCAGCTTGAGGCCCGCTACCTGCCAGCCGTAATAGTCAGTGAGGATAGAAGAATAAACAGGCCCGTTTTGCAGGATTCTGGCATAGGTGCTGTCTGTCTTCTCTACCCGTACCGCTTTGCCCTGGTCAAACATGGCTAATGAGCCAACGCCTAAGGCTTTGCCCACCTTCAGGACATCCATGCCCCACGGCTGTAGGTTGTGGTAAGAATCATACCCATCTTGCCCCACCTGCTGGAGCACCATGTCTGCTGTTCTTTTGCCAAACACATCTACCCCATTTCGCCAATCCAGGTAAAAGCGGTAGCCCACTTTGTCTGACTCCCACCCCGGCCCCTCGTAACGCAGGTAATAAGAATGGTCTGTGAGCTCATCTGGTACACGCAGGGAGTCTATATTCTGGAAAGTGCCACCCAGGTATTTCCGATTCTCCCAGCGGCCTCCTACTTTCTTGGAAAGCTCAGCCTGGGTGCGTTTGGGGTAGTTTCTTTTGTTGCTGCCTGTAGGGTTGAAGTGGATGGTCAGCTTACGCGTCTCCCCGGCTTTCATGTTCTCCAGCACCAGCGCAACGCCTTTGTTGAAGTGGTCTTTGCCGTTGTACTGGCTAGGGATTTCTGTTGGGCCGTCCATGACCACAAAGGCCTCTGGGTTAAATTGGGGATTGTTTTTGCGAAGCTCCTCCCCGTCTACCAATACCAGGCTGCTCTCCCGCCCACGGTTCAAAGGATTGGTTACCTGTATTGTAAATGACTTCGGAAATTCTGAAGAGGCGGCAGGCTGGGTAGTGGCACAGCTGGTGCTAAACAGTAGCAGAAAGGCTGAGACGCCGTTTACCCAATTTTTAAAACTTCTATTCATGGTACACTTCTGTTGTAAATAAACTCCAGCATTGCTGCTGTTGTATTTGCCCCATCGCCCATACACCGGCATGATCTGTTTTAGGGCTGTTTTCTCAAATATAGCCTAAAAACGGGAAGGGAACTGGTTACTGCTTCTGCCCTTGGGTGATGGGTTTAACCAGGCTGTTGATATACACCTCTACATTGTCATAGGCAGTGCTCAGGTTTCTTTCATTGGCATTGGCCTTGGCGGGATCTAACTTATTTGCTCTTTCCCAATCATCTGGCATGCCATCACGGTCAGTGTCTACCGGAGCCGGGGCCGTCTGCAGCTCTGGCCAGCCACCCACATCAGCCTGGCTGTCAATAATTCCGTTGGTACTGCCTTTGGAGCCCGGAAAACTGAAGGTTGTATTTTTCACATTTTCCAGAATTCGCACGTCCACGGCATCTCTTTTCAAAGACGCACCCGCCCATGCTAAAACCCGGGTATAAGCATCCTGGGCACTGTGGGTTGCAACGTTCTTATTGATAGAATGGGCAACTGCCAATTTCATGGCATTTTTTTCTGCCTCTGGCACGGTCCCGTAACTCCCATGAAACTGATTGAATACGCCATACGCCCAGTTATCAGCAGTGGCTCTGGTGCTTCCTTCAACGTAATTCCCGTCAATGAAGAACTTCCCCCAGGTGTCAAACACTTCTGTTCCAACATTCTTGTTTTTGTCAGGAGAGAAGATTCTCTCTTTTTTAGTAGTGGCTGGCCCTGGTTTATAGTAGTTGCTCACAATATTGATATTCATCGCTTCCCCTCCGTAGGCACTATTGGTGGGCCCCCAATTGTAGATGACGTTGTTGCGCACGTCAACCAGATCTGTCAACGCAAATGCTTTGCCAGCCTCTTCTCCAAATCTTGGATTCCGGCTGTCATGGTGGGCAACCAAATTATGGTGAAAAGTAGCCTTCTTTCCTCCCCAGATGCCGGCATACCCGTGTGCCCCTTTGTCATGCACAGAGTTTTTCAGGCTTTCTGCAATAATGCTCCACTGCAGGGTGAAATTCTCGTTGGCGTAGAACGATACACACTCATCTGTGGACCAGCTCATGGAACAATGGTCAATGATAATGTTCTTTCTGAATCGCCCACCTACAGCATCTGCTTCCTGCGCTCCCTCATCTCCCATTCTAAACCGCAAAAACCGGATCATCACGTTGTCTGCATTCACAGTAACGGGGAAGCTTTTAAGAGTTATGCCATCACCGGGAGCCGTTTGTCCTGCAATGGTTACGTTCCCGTTGTTGATTGTGAGGTTAGACTGCAGCTCAATGGTACCAGAAACCTTAAATAAGATGATCCTGGCACCAGACAAATTAATGGCTTCCCGTAAACTGCCAGCCCCACTGTCATTCAGGTTGGTCACATACACCACAGCTCCCCCTCTACCTCCCGTCACATCCTTCCCAAAGCCTTCTGCCCCAGGAAAAGCCAAGGGTGCTTCCACCACAGGCGTTGGGGTTTCAGTTGGTGAAATAGGCCCAGGTTCCTCTTTGGGTTCTCCTTTGCAGCAGGTAAAGGAAAGATTAACCATAATACCCAAAAGTGTCAAAAATTTACTGACATTGAGGTGTTTGAATTGCATATGTCAGAAAGAAATTACCAGGTGCAGGAAATGTTCCCCACACCTGGTGCTTATCTTAAATTTATCTCCATCTAGGATCACCAGCCGTAACATTGGTAGGCATCCCGGGGAAGTTGGCATCTTTAATTTTAAAATTCCCATTCTTAGGATCCTGCCACAAAGCCAAAGAGGTACCGCTGTAGGCTTTTATTCCGGGAATTGGAAACGCCCCAGTGGCAGCAAGAACATAGTCAGACGTAGTGTAGCTGTTATTTGCTTCTACTGCAGTACTAGTTCCAACTCTGACCCCCCTTACAGATTGGTTACCCGCTTTCCCTATTCCTAAAATTGTATTATTAATTTTAACACCCTGAGCCACATTATTGCTTCCTGTAGTGGAGTAGTCAACCAGGTAGTTGTTCGCTAATGGAGACTCATTAACTGTTACATTCTCAAATAAAACTGACGTTGAATTGTTTCTGCTTACAACTATCTTCTCAGCCTTATAAATAGTGGTGTTTTTTATTACTATGTTCTGCGCCTGGCTAGTGGCAACATCAACGTTTATTACACCATAGCTACCAAGGCTGTCAACTATACTATTGTTCATAGTAAAATTTGTTATGACAGTAGGAGCAGATTGTAATCTAACTATGCCCCTGAATTTGCCAGCTCTCACATTTTCAAAGGTCATTGTACCAATAGTAGAGGTTTTGTTTATATTAAACACATACTTTGCAGTAGCATCACTCCCTGTCAGTACTACATCTCTGAAAATTATATAATCTATATTACTTCCTTCAGCAATAGCAAAGTTGCTAGTAAAATAAACAGAAGCTAAATTGGGTTCTGTCAAATCTGTGCCACTAGTGATGGTGACAGATTTGTTAAGCAATGTTTCTGCAGAAATATTATACGTTTGACCTCTCTTAAGAATAATTGTACTACCATTAGGTATTTGAGTAATGGTATCTTGTAATACAGATGGTCTACCTGTGATTCCTCTTAGATCAACAATGTTTCCGGAAAGTGGTTCTTTGGTTTGGAAAGTGGTTACACCATTTGATTTAGTTCCTGCAAATATCTCAGCTCTGTAATTTGCACCTGAGGTTAAACCATCTACTATCAAAAAACCAGAGGTAAGATCTGATGGAGAGAGAGTAATTTCTCTTGCCGTTCCGCCTGTTGGCGTTACTACTACCCTTGTGGTATTTGGTCTTGCAACAAAACGAAGCCGTACAGATCTATCTGTAATATCTTCTGATTTCACAGGAATATCAGTAAATAATTGAATACCCCTAATAGAAAACCCGTTACTTGTTAACCATTTAGACTCTGGCGTATCTCCCTTCGCGTTTGTCTTGATACGGGCAAACAACTTCTGTTTAACCGGGATATTTTCATCTGTAAGTGTGATGGCTGTTGTATCAGCAACTGCAGAAACAATAACAGGTGTTGCAAATAAAGTATCTGCTGCTACTTCAACCGTGTAAGACACTCGACCAGCAACTGTATTGGCAGGTGTTTTCCATGTCAGCCTTACCGAAGTTTCACCACTAGAGGAGGCTATTTGTCCTGCAGGCATAAACAAGCGAGAGGGAGTTAATTTTTCCTCCTCTTCATTACAGGAAACCAAGCTTAGCAGGAACAATACTGGATAAAATAATAACAAAAACTTTGAATACTTCTTTTTCATGTCTTTAACTTTTAATAATCAACATCTTGATTAATAGCCATAATCTTGGGTAAGCCTGAAATTAGCGTTCAAAGCACCGGTGGGTATTGGGAAAAGCTCTGACTTATTTGCAGTAAATTGGCTTGCGAATGCTCTATCTGGTCCAGAAATGTGCAGATCTGTAATTGCAGCTCTCCAATTTACTTTCTCATACCCTGACCCCTCTGGAGCAGTAGCAGTTGGTGCAGGTTGGTACATGACCTGATTCACATTTCCAGATATAGGCGCTCCATTTGTTCCTATTCCTGCTAATAATTGAAAGCTGAGGGCCTCTTCATGGGCTGTTACATTTCTTCCTAGCAGTTGATTAGGCTTAAAGAAAACATGTTGTGGAACATTAGCATAACGACCACTGCCTTCTTTCATAGCAAGCATCTTTGCTCTTGTCTCTATAATTGTGGATTCTAATAAATTCCAACGGATTAGATCATATTTACGAATGCCTTCACCTCCAAACTCTAAAAGCCTCTCTTTCACAATTGCTTTAAAAAATACGGGTTTAGTTGTAGGAGTAGTACCCATTCTATTTTCCCATTGATCAAAAAAAGCACGTTTTCTAACTTCTTCAAATGCAGCAATAGCTTCTAAAGTAGGTCCACTCAACTCGTTCTCTGCCTCAGCAAACATCAATAAGACATCTGCATATCTAATAAGTGGCCAGTTAATACCTAGTGTTTGAATCAAACCGTTAAAATTTGTCCAATATTTTCTAAACTTGCCTTCTCTCATTAATAGTGGAGTGGTGAGTGTCTTATTATTATTTGCCTCAACAGCAAAATAAGCTAACGTTACATCTCTTCTAGAATCCCCTATGGAATCAAACTCATAGAAATAAGTAGGAACAGCTTCAATCAATCCATTTGCCTGACCATAATTAGGATTTGCTTGATTAATTCTTGGCCCATTGGCATAACCCAACTTTGTATCAGTCTGTGTACCTCCGCCGTAGGCTCCTACTTCCCAAATCAATTCTCTATTAGCCCCAGCAGATCTTGAGCTGCCATGTAGCGCTCTAAACACATCTTCATAAACTGGACTTAAGCCATTCTCATTCTTCAAAATAATATCACGACATTCTTTTCTAGCAATTGCATAAAAGTCTTGATAATTACTTCTGCGTTCCATCTTTTTTGTATCTCTCCTAAGAGAGTATCCTCCTCTTGCCAAAGCAATTCTTGCTCGTAAAGCCTTAACAGCGGCTTTGCTTACTCTGGTAGACGGCTCACCAGTTTCTGAACGCCAAGGAACTAAATCTGCAGCCTGAGCCAAATCAGCCAATAACTGATCATATATTTCATCCTGATTTGTTTTAGTGATATAAAGATCAGGAATATCAGAAGAAGGCTGGAATTGAGCTGGAACATCTCCCCAGTTGCGTACAAGCTCATAATAAAACTGAGCTCTCAAGGTCAATGCTTCCCCTAAAAACTTTCGCATTTTAGCTTGTTCACTTGCTGTACCACTTGTATAAAGAGGTGATAAGGGAATATTTTTTATACAAATATTTGCTCTCTCAATACCAGCATATAATTGATTAAAAGGACGCTCTAATTCAGTATTGCCTGGTGAAACACCATAGTGGGCAATTCCTTGTCTTCCTTGTGTATTTTGATCCCCACTAATTCTAAAATCATCTGCTGCATTAGGAAAAATGATAGAAATCCTATTGCCATACCCATGATCTCCTGGAAGCTGGTTATATACACCAACCAAAGCAGATTCTGTATTAGAAATACTCGCAAAGATTGCATCCTGCGTTAATGTAGAATCATTCTCAATTGTAAGAAACTCTTCACAACCTGATAATGTTAATACTCCCCCAATTGTAGTTGCAAGAAGTAGAGACTTAATATATTTAGTATTCATGGCTCTGTTTAAATATTTTTAAAAAGTAACATTCACCCCACCTAAGACATAACGGCTCCTAGGATAAGCTGCATGATCTACACCTGGTGTCAATCCAGTTCTTCTTCTCGTATTTGCTTCAGGGTCATAACCTGAATATCCTGTTATGGTAGCCAAGTTATTAACTGTTGCATACACTCTAAATTTAGAAATAACTCTAATCCTCTTTAATAGTGACTCTGGCAATGAATATCCTAAGGTCAAATTTGATATTCTTAAATAGGATCCGTCTTCAATTGCGAATGAATGCAGAAAGTAATTACCTCTTACCGGTGTCCAATACTTAGCATCTTTATTCATTTCAGCTAATTGCTCTGGATTTGTAACTAACAGACCATTATTATCATACCAATTCCAGCGGTCACGCATAAAAGACAGCATATTATTATCCCTTGTTTCATACAGTGTAGTAAACTCCAACTTATTGGCATTATATACTTTTGCTCCGTATGAGAAATTAAGGAATATACTCAAATCAAAACCTTTATAGGTTAATTGTTGATTTAATCCACCGAAAAACTTAGGTTGGTTATTTCCTAAAACAGTTCTATCATCTGCTCCTACCATTGAAGTACCATTATCAGGGGTTAAATCTTTTAATTTAAGATCACCTGGCTGTGGTGCTCTATTACCTAAAGCTATTTCCCTACTATTAGCTATACCGTCTTTCAACACATATGTCCAAGAGTTAGAAGCTGCATTGTAAGTAGAATTAAAATCTTCAAGTTTATAGTAACCATCAGTTACATAACCATAAAACTGCCCCACAGGGCCACCAACTTGAACTAAGAAATCATTGTATGTGACAGATTGTGTTGGCAACCATCCAGAAGGGAAAGGATATGATTTCAAAGGTTGTCCAGAAGGATCAATTCCTAGGCTCATAATTCTGTTCTTCTGATGTGTAATATTGAAATTTGCTGTCCAGGTAAAATCGCCTTTATCCATTACTACTCCATCTAACTGAAGCTCTACCCCTCTATTGCGGGTTTCACCTACGTTCTGAAGCTGGCGGGTATAACCACTAGTTGGTGGTATTTGCGCTTCAATCAAAAGGTCATTTGTCGTATTCTCATAAACATCAATGCTGGCATTCAACCTGCTATTCCACAAGGACATATCTACCCCTAAATTTTTTGACATAGTTGTTTCCCAGACCAAAGCTCTGTTTGCCAAAATTGGCGCATAATAACCTGGAGTAACAGATTCACTAAATGCATACCCATAGTCAGCACTAGCACTGAAATTAGATCTCCACTGATCTGGATCTATACGGTTATTACCAACTGCTCCATATCCAAACCTTAGTTTGAGATCATTTAACCAGCTTTTGGTATTAGCCATAAAGCTTTCCTCTCCAACATGCCAAGCCAATGAAACAGTTGGGAAATAACCCACCTTGTTTTCAGGAGCAAACAACGAAGAAGCATCACGTCTTAGAGCAAAATTTAATCTGTATTTTTCTCTAAAATTATAACCAACAGAACTAAACAAAGAGAAAAGAGCTTCTCCAGTTATAAATGTTGTAGCAGGTGATTGAATAGCATTTGCGGGAGGTGTAGCTTTGTCAATACCTGCAAAGGCTTGCTCAGGAGTAATGTCAACTGGCAGCCATCTCACTGCTACGCCATAATCCTCCCTATTCCTTTTCCAGGTTTCCTGCCCTACTAGTACATTTATTTTGTGATCTTCTCCAAAAGAAGCACGGTAATTCAAGGTATTTGAGTTCGTGTAAGTTAGCGCCTTTCTATCTGTCAAGTTTACTATGGGTTGACCATTTTCTCTTAATGCAGATGAGGTGGCAGGGCCAAAGAACTCATTTACTCTTCTTTCACCTGAGGTAACCCCAAATACACTTTTAAAAGTTAAATTCTTGATTAGATCTAAACTAAAATAGCCATTTAAGATAATGTCATTACGCTTATCATACCGTAATTCTTGTCTTGCTAAAAGAACAGGGCTGATCAAGTTAGAAAACTCATAATCTATTGGATCAAATTCATTAACCTGATCTTCAAATCCTGGAGCGACAAAAGGTCTGAATCTCACAGCATTTCTCAACCGGCTAAACCCTACATTACCTGTAGACGACGAACCAGTACCCTCAATTTCTTGACGGCTATAGCGGGTAGTAAAACCAATCTTAAATCTATCGTTAACTTTATGGTCAAACTTAAGGGAGGCAAGTGTACGAACATTGCCAGAATTAATCATAATACCTTCTTCATCAACATGATTAAGTGTGATATTAAAGGAAGTTGTTTTACTTCCCCCAGTCACACCTAAAATGTGATTTTGGCTAACAGCAGCTCTACCAAAAACTTCTTCCTGCCAATCAGTTTTAGGCATACTGCGATATATATCTAAATCCTCAAAGCGACCATAGCGATCCCGAAAGCTCTCCCGTGATCGCTCATCTCTATTATAGTTATATACTTGATACTGATATAAGGCAAAATCATAAGGATCCATTACATCTAGCTTCTTAACTATTTGCCTTACACCTACAAATCCATTATAAGTAACCTGGGTGGGCATATCTCGGCCACCTTTGGTAGTGATTACAATTACCCCGTTAGATCCCCTCGCTCCATAAATAGCAGTTGACGCGGCGTCTTTTAACACATCAACAGATTGAATTTCTTGAGGAGAAAGAAAGTTCAGAGCGTTCTCTACCTGAATACCATCTACGATATACAATGGCTCGTTACTCTGAGTAATAGAATTACCACCTCTTACCCGTATGGTCACTTCAGCTCCTGGCTGCCCTTCAGAAGAAGTAACCTGAACGCCAGCCAACCTTCCTGCTAAGGCGTCTGCCGCTGTGCTCACTGGTATATCCTGCAAT
Source organism: Rufibacter ruber (assembly GCF_014138425.1). Classification (NCBI taxonomy): domain Bacteria; kingdom Pseudomonadati; phylum Bacteroidota; class Cytophagia; order Cytophagales; family Hymenobacteraceae; genus Rufibacter; species Rufibacter ruber. The sequence continues at coordinate 185,149 of NZ_JACJIQ010000003.1, read as the reverse complement.
TGCTTGGCATTCACCGAAGACACCGAACTGGTTAATTCCTTCCTAGTTACTGTCTGATAACCAACCACCACCACTTCATCAACAAATTTTGTATCAGATGACAATGACACATTAACAGTTGACTTCCCGGCAATAGCCACTTCTTTTGGCTGAAACCCAATATAGGAGAACACCAGCGTACCGTTCAGGTTTGGAACGGTCAGGGTGTAGTTTCCCTCAACGTCAGTAGCGTTTGCCGTGGTGGTTCCTTTTAACAGAACCGTCACACCGGGCAAGCCCTCCCCCTTTTCATCGGTCACTTTCCCTTGAACAGTAGCAGACTGCGCAAAGGCTCCTAACACGGCGTAAAAGAACAGAGGCAGCACCAGCAAGTACCGGATCTTCTTTTGTAAGGCTTGTTGCATAGGTAACAATTTGAAATTTTGTTAATGATTAGGATAAGTATTTTCAACGGACGGTTAAACAGGTAAACTGCGCAACCGATTGCATATTTAACACATTTTAAATTCTTTCACAAAAAAAACCTGTTGTTTTTTAGCAGTTTTCTAAAACACCCCTCCCACAGTACATATTTTTAACATATTTTAATCTTACCCTCTTTTCCACAGAAACCCTTTCAATAATCTTTTCCAACCTTTTCCTTCCCCACTTTTATACATTGTATTAATAAATTTGTAATTTGCGCAAACGATTACATCAATCTGCCTAGAATTATGAGCCTACACCACACCACCAGGCACGCCATACACCCGGCTGATGCGAAAGGGTATGACACCCAAAAACTACGGGAAGCTTTCCTGATTGAAAACCTCTTCAGAAAGGATGCGATAGAATTGGTGTACACTTTATATGACCGCCTGATAGTAGGCGGCGTGCACCCCGTGAACTCTCCGGTAAAACTGGAAACAATCCCCACCCTCAGATCAGACAACTTCCTGGACCGCCGGGAAATGGGCATCATCAACGTAGGTGCTCCGGGCACTGTCACTGTAGATGGCCAGGAATTTTCTCTTGAAACGAAAGAAGCTTTATATATAGGCAAAGGTGCCAAAGACGTAGTTTTTCATCCGGCCGCAAACGGTACCGCCTATTTTTATTTCAACTCAGCCCCTGCCCACCACACCTATCCTACTAAAAAAGTAAGTTTAGCCGAAGCGGAAACGGTGGAATTGGGCTCTCTGGAAAACTCTAACCACCGCACCATTAGAAAAGTGTTGATCAATTCTGTGGTAGAGACCTGCCAGCTGCAGATGGGAGTGACCGAACTGAAACCCGGCAGTGTCTGGAACACCATGCCAGCGCATACCCACGACCGCCGCATGGAGGCGTACTTCTACTTTGAGCTTCCAGAAGACCAGACGGTTTGCCATTTCATGGGAGAACCCCAGGAGACCAGACACCTCTGGGTAAAGAACCACCAAGCCATCATTTCTCCACCCTGGTCCATTCACTCTGGCGCCGGCACCTCTAACTATACCTTTATCTGGGGCATGGCCGGTGAAAACCTGGATTACAATGACATGGACAAAGTGGCCCCTACTGATTTAAAATAGTATTACAATGCTGAATTTATTTGACCTTTCCGGGAAAACTGCCCTAGTCACCGGCGCCACCCATGGTTTGGGCATGGCCATGGCAACTGCCCTGGGTAAAGCGGGCGCCACGCTAGTAGTCAACGGCAACACGCCAGAGAAAATGGAAAAAGCGCTGCAGGCGTACCAGGCAGAAGGGCTCACGGTGAAAGGGTATCTTTTTGACGTGACCAATGAAGGATTAGTGAAGGAGAACGTGGCGCGTATTGAGCAGGAAGTGGGCCCAATTGACATTCTGGTGAACAACGCCGGCATGATCAAACGGATTCCGGCACTTGAGATGGAGGTAGAAGATTTCAGAAAAGTCTTAGATGTTGACCTTACCGGACCTTTCATCATGTCAAAGCACGTGGGCAAGTACATGGTGGAGCGCAAGCGCGGGAAAATTATCAACATCTGCTCCATGATGAGCGAACTGGGCCGTGATACAGTCTCTGCGTACGCGGCGGCAAAAGGAGGTCTAAAAATGCTCACCCGCAACCTGGCCACAGAATGGGCCAAGCACAACGTACAGGTCAATGGCATTGGCCCCGGATATTTTGCCACCGACCAGACAGCCCCTATCAGGGTAGATGGCCACCCGTTCAATGAATTTATCATTCACCGCACCCCGGCCGGTAGATGGGGAAACCCTGAGGACCTGGCAGGTGCCACCATTTTCTTGTCCAGCAAAGCCAGTGATTTTGTCAACGGCCAAATCTTATATGTAGATGGGGGCATTTTGGCTACCATTGGAAAACCAAGCAACGAACGGTAATTTTAAGCAACAACTTTTTTAAGTTAGATCTTTAAACTCACTGCTTTTATGGCCACTAAAACCAAAGTAACCATTCATGATATTGCTGAAAAGCTGAATATCACGGCCTCTACCGTCTCCAGGGCATTGAATGACAACCCCAGAATCAGCGAGGTCACCAAGAAGGCAGTCTTGAAAGCAGCCAAGCAGCTGAATTACCAGCCTAACAATATTGCGGCTGCTTTACGCAACGGCAAAAGTTACATCATAGGCATCATTGTGCCCACCGCAGACCGCGCGTTCTTTGCCTCTGTGGTCAGAGGAATTGAGGAAATTGCCAATAAACTTAACTACAAGGTGATCATCTCCCAGTCTTATGACAACTATGAGAAGGAGGTGCAAACCATTGATGCCTTATTGAGTGCACGGGTAGACGGCATCATTGCCTCTATTGGGAAGAACACAGAGAACTTTGACCACTTCAAACGGCCCCAGGAGAAAGGAATCCCGCTGGTTTTGTTTGACCGTACCACAGATGCGCTGGAGGTAAGCCAGGTAATGATAGATGATTACCTGGGGGCCTACAAAGTAGTGGAGCATCTCATACAACAGGGGTGCCGCCGTATTGCCCACTTTACCAGCCCCAAAAAGGTGAGCGTGTTTAAAGAGCGTCTGAGGGGGTACATGGATGCCCTCCGGGATTACGAAATTCCCTTTCAGGAGGAGTTGGTCATCAAGAGCAACCTCCAGCTGGAAGATGGCCGCAGCGGCATGGAGCAACTCCTGCAACTGAAAGAATGGCCAGATGCTGTTTTCTCCGCCAGTGATTACGGTGCCATGGGGGCTATGCAGGTGCTGAAAGAGAGAAAGATTGCCGTTCCTGATGTGATTGCTTTAGCCGGGTTCGGGAATGAGCCGTTCACCTCTTTCTCAGACCCAGCCCTCACCACCGTTGACCAGTTCAGCCTGACCATGGGTAGAATCACCGCCGAACTCTTCTTTGAGAATTTTAAGGCGGGCCCTGACAAAAAATTGGTTCCGCAGAAGACCGTGCTCAAGCCTGAATTGATCATCAGGGGCTCCTCGCTTAAAGCAAAGGCACCCACTAAGAACACCAAAGCATAACAACTATTTCACCTGAAAAAGAGGTCACTCCTCAGAAGCAACCCAATCACCATTAGTAAGCTGAACCGTCAGTTCCAAAAGCAGAAACGTATGCAATCCTTAAACAGAAATACCGCCGGTGTCACCACCACCCACCCAGTGAAAGTCCTTCAATTTGGAGAAGGGAACTTCTTGAGAGGTTTTGTTGACTGGATGATTGACATCCTCAATGAGAAAACCTCCTTTCACGGTTCAGTGGAGATTGTACAGCCAATTGACAAAGGCATTGTGCATCTTCTGAACCAACAGGACGGACTTTACCATCTCATTCTGGAGGGGATTCAGAACGGTGAGGCCACTCAGGAAAGAAGACTTATCACGGCTGTTGCGGGCGGGCTGAACCCATATGCTGATTATGAAGCTTACCTGCAGCGCGGGGAGAATCCAGAACTGGAATTCATCATCTCTAACACCACTGAGGCAGGTATCTGCTTTGACGCCGCTGATACTACGCCTGAGTCCATCCCAAGCAGCTTCCCTGGTAAATTAACTGCTCTGCTGTACCGCCGCTACACATATTTTAATGGGGCCTCAGACAAGGCGCTTACCATCATTCCGTGTGAACTGATTGAAAAGAACGGCGAAACCTTGCGTGACACAGTACTACAGTTTGCCAAACACTGGAACCTGCCAGAGGGCTTCAGCACCTGGATCCAGAATGACACTATCTTCTGCAATACCCTGGTAGACCGCATTGTTCCGGGCTTCCCGAAAGATACGATCAAGGAGATTCAGCAGGAAATAGGCTATGAAGACAACCTGGTGGTGAAAGCAGAGCCCTTCCACCTGTGGGTCATTGAAGCACCCGCCTCTGTGGCAGCGGCCTTCCCTACAGAAAAGGCTGGTCTGCAGGTAAAGTTTGTAGAGGATCTCACCCCGTACCGCACCCGCAAAGTGCGCATCTTGAACGGCGCCCATACGGCCTTAGTGCCGGTTGCCTATCTGCAGGGTTTACGTACGGTGAGAGAAGCGGTAGAAGATGAAAAAGCCGGCAAGTTCATCAGAGAAGCTATTTTTGAAGAGATCATTCCCACGCTTGACCTTTCAGCCCAGGAACTGAACCAGTTTGCCAATGATGTGATAGAGCGGTTCCAGAACCCGTTCATCCGGCATGAGCTGATGTCTATTGCCCTCAACTCCGTCTCTAAATACAAAGTAAGGGTGCTGCCTTCCGTACTGGAGTACATTCACAGAAAAGGCCAGCTGCCACAGCGTCTGCTGACCTCCCTGGCTGCCTTGATCCTGTTTTACAAAGGGGAGTGGAACGGAGAGCAGATCCCATTGAATGACACAGCAGAGGTGTTATCCTTCTTCCAAAGCGCATGGGCCAAAGAAACGGCGGCTGAAACCGTTCATGCCGTACTGGCGAACCAGGACTTCTGGGAAACCGATCTCACCAGCGTGCCTGGCCTGGAACAGGCTGTACAGCAGGCATTAGAAAACCTACAAGCTCAGGAGCAACTGCGCTCCGTTTAGAGGAACCATTTGATACTAAATCCTCCAAAAAGAGACGGCAATTAAAAAAGCTATCTGTTTTTGACCTATTTTCACAAAACTAGCCCAAAAACGCACCTCCAGCAACCGGGAGGCTGCGCCACTTTTTAGGCGGTTTCACTTAATCATAACCTAGATACCATGTCCTTTTTAGACGAAAACTTTCTTCTAGAGACTAAGACAGCCCAAAGGCTTTACCATGAGCATGCCAAACACATGCCCATTATAGATTACCACTGCCATCTTTCCCCGGAAGACATTGCCAATGACCGGAAGTTCCAGAACCTGACTAACATCTGGCTGGAAGGCGACCACTACAAATGGCGGGCTATGCGCACCAACGGCATTGCCGAAGAGTACTGCACCGGAGCAGCAGATGATTACGCAAAATTTGAGAAGTGGGCCCAGACGGTGCCTTACACCATGCGCAACCCCCTCTACCACTGGACGCACATGGAACTAAAAAGGCCGTTTGGCATTGAAAAAGTGCTGAAACCGGAAACAGCCCGTGAGATCTATGACGCCGCCACAGACATGCTGCAGTCAGATGAGTACAGTGTGCGCGGCATTTTAAAGAAAATGAACGTGGAAATCATCTGCACCACAGATGACCCGGTAGATTCATTAGAGCATCACCAGAAAATCAAGACAGATGATTTCGGGCTGAAAGTATTGCCTACTTTCAGGGCAGACAAGGCCATGGCCATTGAAGACGCTGGCTTTTTAGCCTATCTGCAGAAACTGGAGCAGGCTTCCGGGGTCTCCATCTCTTCTTTCCAGGGGCTGCAGGATGCGTTGAAACAGCGTCATGATTTCTTCCATGCCCAAGGCTGCCGCCTGTCTGACCACGGGCTGGAAACCATTTACGCAGAAAACTACACAGACGAGGAAATCAATGCCATCTTCAGCAAAGCCCTGCAGAAACAGGCGCTGAGCAGCGAAGAGGTACTGAAGTTCAAATCTGCCATGCTGGTGTTCCTGGCCCTGATGGACCATTCCAAAAACTGGACCCAGCAGTTCCACCTGGGGGCCCTGCGCAACAACAACACCCGCATGATGCGGGAGTTAGGCCCAGATACCGGTTTTGATTCTATTGGTGATTTTGACGTAGCCAGGCCTCTGTCAAAGTTCATGGACAAACTGGACAACTCAAACCAGCTGGCCAAGACCATTCTGTACAACCTGAACCCGAGCCAGAACGAACTGTACGCCACCATGATTGGGAACTTCAATGATGGCAGCACACCCGGTAAGGTTCAATATGGTTCGGCGTGGTGGTTCCTGGATCAAAAAGACGGCATGGAGCGCCAGATGAACGCCCTCTCTAACATGGGCTTGCTGAGCCGCTTTGTAGGTATGCTCACAGACTCCAGAAGCTTCCTCTCCTACCCGCGCCACGAGTACTTCAGAAGAATTCTCTGCAACATGCTGGGCAACGACGTGGAGAGCGGACAGTTACCGGCTTCAGAGCTGGACTGGATTGGTCAGATGGTGGAGAACATCTGCTACAACAACGCAAAAAACTTCTTCAACTTTTAAGCAGCGGGCATGGGCAAGGTATTATCCTTTGGAGAACTGTTGTTGAGAATCTGCCCAGACGCAGAAGGGCAGTGGCTGCAGGAAAACAGCCTTCCCTTCTACGTAGGCGGGGCAGAACTGAATGTAGCCACCGCCCTTGCCCTCTGGGGTGTTCCTTCAGCGTACCTGACGGCATTGCCAGAGAACTTTCTCTCTGAGCAGCTGATGGGCTATATGCAGGAGCGGCAGATTGACACGTCGCCGGTTGTCCTTCAGGGGGAACGGGTAGGCCTATACTACTTACCCAAAGGCAAGGATGTGAAGAACGCGGGGGTGATCTATGACCGCGCCGGTTCTGCCTTTGCCGGCCTTACCACCGGTACCATCCAGTGGGACTCTGTTTTTGAAGGGGTGAGCTGGTTTCATTTCAGCGCCATTTGCCCCGCCATTAACCAGAACCTGGTAGACGTCTGCGCCCAGGCCCTGCAAGTGGCCACAGCCAAGGGCATCTTTGTTTCCCTGGACCTGAATTACCGCGCCAAGCTGTGGAAATATGGCAAAGAGCCGGTTGAGGTAATGCCAGCCCTGGCAGCGTCCTGTGACCTGATCATGGGCAATGTTTGGGCCGCTAACAAAATGTTGGGAATGCCCCTGCAGGAAGAGCTGGTACAGGACATTGAAAAAGAAAAGCTGGTGCAGCACGCACAGCTTACCTCAGAAGCCATTCTGCGCGAGTTCCCCAAATGCAAAACCGTAGCCAACACCTTTAGGTTTGACCATGGCCAGGGCATCAGGTATTTCACCACCCTTTACCACCAGAACGGGCTGCACGTCTCCCATGAATATGTGGCCGACCAGATCCTGGATAAAGTGGGCAGCGGCGACTGTTTCATGGCTGGCCTCATCTACGGGTTCTACCACGGCAAATCAGCCGCTGAGACGCTAGAATTTGCCACAGCGGCGGCCTTCAAGAAATTGTTCATTCTCAGTGACGCCACCACCAGCACTGTGGCAGACATTGAAGCAACCATCACCACCTATGCAAAATAAAGAAACCGCCCTGCAAGCTATCTTAGACCAGGGACTGCTCCCTCTGTTCTTCTATGAAGACGCTGAAGTAAGTCTGCAGGTCATCAAGACGCTCTACAACGCCGGCATCAGAACGCTGGAATACACCAACCGGGGGCCTGCCGCACTGGAGAACTTCAAGTTTCTGAAATCTGAGCTGAAGGATCTGCAAGACCTGCACCTGGGGATAGGCACCATTAAAACGGTGAAAGACGCAGAAGCTTTTCTGGCGGCAGACGCAGATTACATTGTCGCTCCCATTGTAGAACCGGCTGTTGGGCAACTGGTGGGTGAGGCGGGTATGCTGTGGATTCCCGGTTGCTTCACACCTACCGAGATACATACCGCGCAAACCGCAAAGGCGGCGCTGATCAAAATCTTCCCCGCCAACATTGTGGGTCCGGCCTTTATATCTTCTATCAGGGAACTGTTCCCCGGCCAGCTGTTCATGCCAACCGGTGGAGTAGAAATGGAGGCCGACAATATCAAGGGCTGGTTTAAAGCCGGGGTCTGTGCCGTAGGCATGGGCAGCAAGCTTATCAGCAAAGAGGTACTGGCGCAGCGTCAGTATGAACACCTGCACACACAAACCCAGGAGGCGATCCGGCTGGTACAGGCAAACCGGCCTTAGCGCATGTTTACATCTGTCTTTTGCGCTGCAAATGGGTATCAAAAGAACCTGACATCGCATTTTTCTCCCACCATAGCGCGCTGCTATGCTGCTCAAAAAACGCTTCGTCAGAACCTTTCGCTCCCAAATTTCGCTCGCAAAACCAAAATTTAAACAAGCTCTTAACCCAAACACACAACCAAACGAAACAAACATATGTCTCTAACGCAACAAACAAAACTGGCGGACACCGCCCAGGAGAAGTTGGGCCGTTACCGGTGGACAATCTGCGGGCTGCTGTTTTTTGCCACCACGGTCAACTATCTGGACCGGCAGGTACTCAGCCTTTTACAACCCCTGTTAGCTGAAAAGTTTGGCTGGTCAAACACTGACTATGCCAACATTGCAGCGGTTTTCCAATTCACCTACGCCATCTCCATGCTGTTTGCCGGCCGTATTATTGACCGGCTGGGCACCAAATGGGGCTATGCCTGGGCGTTGATCATCTGGTCACTGGCGGCCATTCTTCACGCGTATGCTGAACCATTGGGCAGAGCCGTGAGCCCCGTTTTCACTGCCATTGGGTTTGCGGCCGTTCCGGTCTCAGTACTGGGCTTCATGGTGGCCCGGGCTTTCTTAGGTTTTGGGGAATCAGGTAACTTCCCGGCGGCCATCAAAGCCACTGCAGAGTATTTCCCTAAGAAAGAGCGCTCTTTTGCCACTGGTATTTTCAACTCCGGCTCCAACGTAGGGGCCATTCTGGCACCGGTTACCGTTCCCTGGATTGCGTCTCACCTGGGCTGGGAATATACCTTCTTTATCATTGGAGCCATTGGTTTTCTCTGGCTGGCCTTCTGGTTCTACTACTATGAGTTTCCAGACAAGCAAAAGAGACTTTCAGCGGCAGAGCGGGCGTATATCAGCAGTGACAGTGAGCCCGTGCTGGAGCCAGACTCCACCGCTTCGGCTGAGAAAGTATCCTGGTTCAAACTGCTTAGCTTTAAGCAGACGTGGGCTTTTGCTTTCGGTAAATTCATGACCGATGGTGTGTGGTGGTTCTTCCTGTTCTGGCTACCGGCTTATTTGAAGGCGCAGTACGGCTTAACAGGAACTGAAGTGATGCTGCCGTTAGGGATCCTCTACAGTATGACCATGTTCGGAAGCATTTTTGGGGGCTGGTTCCCGGTGTACTTCATCAACAAAGGCTACAATCCCTATGAAGGCAGAATGCGGGCCATGCTGGTGATTGCGCTATTCCCACTCCTGGTATTGGCGGCACAGCCGTTAGGGCATATCAGCTTCTGGTTCCCGGTCTTCTTTATTGGCATAGGGGCTTCCGCCCACCAGGCGTGGTCAGCCAACATCTTTACCACTGTGTCAGACATGTTCCCTAAAAAGTCAGTGGCCTCGGTTACCGGTATTGGCGGCATGGCCGGTGGTATTGGGGGCGTGGTAGTGACCAAGGTTGGGGGCTGGCTGTTTGACCACTATGAGAGCATTGGCCAAATTGAAACCGGCTATACCATCATGTTTGCATTCTGCGCCCTGGCCTACCTCATTGCCTGGTCTGTTATGAAATCACTAGTACCTAAGATGAAGCCAGTGGCTCTATAACCACACAATTCTCATAACAAAAAAAGCAGGACAGCAAATCCTGCCTTTTTTGTTATGAAAAACTCTTCATGGAAGCTGGATGTACTTTCTGAAACTGCCGGGCAAAGGCACCCAGGAAAAAGTACTTAACCATTCCATGCCTTCTGTTTTCGGGCTGTTTTTCAGAAAACAGCCCGAAAACAGAAGGCAGGATCTTTGCCGAGGAACGCTCTCTTTCAATACTTCACCAACAACTTCATTACCTCTACCAGGGGGAGTAAAACGCTGTTTTCGGTCTGTTTTTTCAAAAACAGGCCAAAAACAGCTGGCACGGTGTGGGATATTTATAGGATGATTTACTTGTTCAACTTCTTTCTTTTAAAGATTCTTGCCTGAAAACATGAATTTTCAATCAGAACAAGCCATTTACTAAAATTCCTCTTTCAGAAGAGGCATAAATCTGTATATTTGGTAAAACTGAATTCCCACGGCAGGATGCAGAAAGGAACCGTAGAAGAGAGAGTACCTGCGTAACAATGACTTTATCTAATGGATGGATCCGCTATCAGTGCCCTGCAGACATATGACAAGCATGTAGGCCTGAAGTTTCAGCTGTACAACAGCCTTTTTACCGCCCTTCCCTTTCACCGCGTTGAAAAAACCGGCGTGTTGCTGGCTATTTTCCTGATTCACTGTGAAGAAGGCTTCGCCAAGGAACTGAGTCCGAACGAAATCATCACCTCCTTTCTCCAGCAGTACACCAACTACCGCACTGAGCAGGAGCAGACAGACCTGCTCTTCAGGTTTGTGCAGTATGCTGAACGGCAGGTGGTGCTTTTTGACGCCCTGGAAGATGCCGCCTTCCGGGAAATCAACGACATGAATGGCGTGGGTACCTTAAAGCAACTGCAGACGCAGGTGGTGCAGACGGGAACGCAGGAGCAGTTGAAAGAGAAGCTCAAAGACTTCTCTGTGCGCCTGGTGCTCACCGCCCACCCCACCCAGTTCTACCCCAGTGAGGTGCTGGGCATCATCAATGACCTGTCCAAGGCCCTGGTGCATGACCACACGTCACAGGTGAACAGCTACCTGCGGCAGTTGGGCAAGACCCCCTTCTTCAAAAATGAGAAACCCACCCCGTATGACGAGGCCGTAAGCCTGATCTGGTACCTGGAGAACGTCTTTTTCCAGTCGGCGGGCAAAATATTAAGCTACCTCAAAAACCAGTTCCCAGAGGCGGTGACGCCCCAGCAGCCGCTGATCAGGCTCGGTTTCTGGCCGGGCGGCGACCGGGACGGCAACCCGTTTGTCACGGCCCCCATCACGCTAAAGGTGGCCGAAGAACTGAGAGGCTCCATCATCAAGTGCTACTACCGTGAGGTGCGTACCCTCAAGCGGCGCCTCACCTTTAAGGGGGTGTACCAAGAGCTGGTGGAACTGGAAAGCAAACTCTATAACAACCTCTTCATTCCGGGCCATAAAGCAGATATTACCAAAGAAGATGTGCTGCTGCCGCTTCAACAGATCAAGGAAACCATTCTCAGAGACCATAATGGCCTGTTTGTTGAACTGGTGGAAAACCTGCTCAGAAAGGTGGAGCTGTTTGGCCTATATTTCACTTCGCTGGACATTAGACAGGACAGTTCAGTGCACAACGAGTTGGTTGAATGCATTGCCAGGCGCACAGACGCGCTGCCCAAAGAGTATGTACAGCTGAACGAGCAGGAGAAAATCAACGCCCTGCTGCAAGCTACGGCCACCGTAGACCCGGCCGCCCTGGACAGTGAGCTGCTGCAAGACGCCCTGCATACCATTTCGGCCATCAGAACCATTCAGCAGATCAACGGGGAAGACGGCTGCCACCGCTACATCATCAGCCACAGCACCAGCGCCCTGGACATTATGCAGGTGTATGGCCTGTTCAGGCTGCGCGGCTGGCAACCAGAAGATATCACCGTTGACATAGTTCCGCTTTTTGAGACCATAGAAGACTTGCGCAATGCGGCCGGGGTAATGAAAGCCCTCTATGAGAATGAGGCGTACCGGGCGCACCTGCAACGGCGGCGCAACATCCAGACCATCATGCTGGGCTTTTCTGACGGCACCAAAGACGGCGGTTATTTGATGGCGAACTGGAGTATCTATAAAGCGAAGGAAGAGCTAAGCCTACTGGCGAAACAGTATGACCTGCAGGTAGTCTTCTTTGACGGCCGCGGCGGCCCACCGGCCAGAGGCGGCGGAAGAACCCACCAGTTCTACGCCTCCATGGGCAACAACATTGCCAGCAAGGAGATCCAGCTCACCATTCAGGGGCAGACCATCAGCTCCAACTTCGGTACCATTGACTCTGCGCAGTACAACATGGAGCAGCTGGTGCACGCGGGCATCAGCAACGCGCTGTTCAATGCCAAGGAAACCACGTTAACCCCCGCCGAGGAAGAGTTGATCCAGCAGCTGGCCCAGGAGAGTTACCAGGCCTACAGCACCCTGAAGAACCACGCAGACTTCATTGAATACCTGAACTACGCCAGCCCGCTCAAATACTACGGGGAGGCCAACATTGGCAGCCGCCCCTCTAAACGCAAACCGGGTAAACTCAACCTGGATGATTTGCGGGCCGTGCCGTACGTGGGCTCCTGGAGTCAGCTAAAACAGAACCTGCCCGGTTATTACGGCGTGGGGGCTGCCCTGGAGAAACTGGAGGCCGAAGGAAAGTGGGAAGCCATTGCCCAGCTCTACCACCGCTCGCTGTTCTTCAAAACCCTGCTGGACAACTGCGAGATGGCCATGACCAAATGCTTCTTTCCGCTCACCGCCTTCCTGGCCAAACACCCGCAGTACGGTGAGCTCTGGAACATGATTCACGGGGAATACCAGCGCAGCAAACGCTACGTGCTCCGCCTGAGCGGGGCAGAACACCTCATGCAGGACAAACCCGTGAACCTGCAGTCTATCCAGATGCGGCAGCGCATTGAGTTGCCTTTGCTCACCATTCAGCAGTACGCCCTCACCAAAATCAGGGAAATGAATGAACAGGAGCTGGAACCGGCTTCTAAGAAAGTGTTTGAGAAACTGGTGGTCAGATGCTCCTTCGGGATTATCAACGCAGAAAGGAATTCGGCGTAGCCGAAGGCAAAGGAAAACCGCAGAAAACAGGAGCCGCTCAGAGAATTACTAAGCGGCTCCTGTTTTCTGTTTTGGGGCTGTTTTTCTGAAAACAGCCCCTAAAACAGAATGTTAGCCTGTGTTTTATACCCAACGTTGCACCAGGTGATACAGCAACGTGGCGGCCAGTCTGGCGGTACGGCTGTCAAGGTCAAACAGCGGGTTCAATTCTACCACGTCTAAAGACACCACCTTGCCGCTGGCCATGATTTCCCGGAGAACCGGCAGAACCGTGTGCGGCACAAGCCCCATGGCCGTGGGGGCGCTCACCCCCGGGGCATACGCCGCGGCAAACGCATCTAAATCAATGCTGAGGTACACCTTGTCTACCCCCTGCAGGAACTGCTGCACCTTTTTGAGGACCGCAGTGCTTACCCCTGAATCCAGATCCTGCGCCGGAATATAGCTGGCCCCCAATTCTTTGGCTGTCTGAAACAGTTTCCGGGTGTTACCATACTCCTGTATGCCCACGCAGAGGTAATGGAATTCCTGCCCCTTCTGCTGCAGTTCCTGCGCCATCTGCAGGAACGGCGACCCGGAGCTGGGCTGCGGTTTGTCTGTACGCAGGTCAAAATGCGCGTCAACGTTAATAATCCCCAGCCGCTCCCCTTCCTGCATGGTCTTATGAATTCCCAGAAAATGCCCGTAGGCGGTTTCATGCCCGCCCCCCATGACCACGGGTTTATAGCCTTTTTTCAGCAGCAACTCCACTTTACGGCCTAACTGCACCTGCGCCTCCTCCATCTTCTGGTTGGGGCAGAACACATCACCGCCACCGTAGAGGTGCACCTCCTCAGGCAGGTGGTCTGCAAACGAGGCCATGGCTTTCCTGATTTCGGCGGGAGCTTTGGCGGCTCCCACCCGGCCCTGGTTGCGGCGCACGCCTTCATCACAGCAAAAGCCCAGGAACACAATGCCGCCTGAGCCCGCAGGTACGTCCCTTGACAGGTCCAGCAGTTGGATGAGTTGGTTCCAGCGCAGGCCCAATTCACCGTCTTGGGTATCAATCCGGCCTTTCCAGGCATCTTTGTCAGCGGGTTTGTACATATATGGCTTTTTGGGGGATGGCACTTCCAGTCTGGCCGCTCCACCTCCCCTCCGCTACTGCAACAGGCAAACGTAGAACCACCTTTCTGGTTGAAGCTAGCTATTTTTGGGCTGTTTTACCAAAAACAGGTCAAAAACAGGTGATTATTTCGCCACCTTCCGTGCATTTTCTGTCAATCAAAAAATTCTGCAGAAGGGCGGGAAGGCGTACTCAGCACATCTGCCTTCATTTCCATGGGACGTATACGCTACGGGTGGCCCCGGTTTAGAGGCGGCGCCCCCGTTTCCAGATCTGTTGCGGCTTCATCTTTCCCTGAAAGTACAGGATCTCCTGGTAAGTATCTGTGGGAAAGGCAATGAGGTCCCCTAGTTTTCCGGCGGCCAAGCTCCCGCGGTCATGCAGGTTCAGGGCACGGGCGGCTCTCACGGTCAGTGCTGCCAAGGTTTCAGCCATGGTGAGTTTTTGGGCGGCCCCCAGGAGCGCCGCCTGCAGCAACAGGTCTCCCATGGGGGCAGAGCCGGGGTTCCAGTCAGTGGCAATGGCTACGCAGAGGCCGCTGTCCAGCATCTGCCGCGCGGGCGCGTACTGCATGCCCAGCCCTATAGAGGCGCCGGGTAATACAGTGGCCACCACTCCGGCCTCCCGCAGAAGCGCCATTTCAACCGGGGTACTGGCTTCCAGATGGTCTGCGCTTACGGCGCCTGCCAGGGCCGCCACTTGACTGCCCCCCGTGCTGAACTGGTCAGCGTGCACCGTCAGGTCAAACCCCATGGCTTTGGCTGCCTGCAGATAGGCTAGGGATTCTGTTTCTGTAAAAGCGGTGTCTTCAATAAAGATGTCTACCCGTTGCGCCAGCTTTCTCCCCTTTACCACTGGCAGCAGTTCTTTGAGCACATGGTTTAGATAGGCGTTAGACTCAGAGAACTCAGGCGGACGCATATGGGCGGCCAGGCACGTGGGCACCAGGTCCAGTGCGTGCCTCTGGTTCACCTCCTGAATGGCCTCCAGCATGTGTAGCTCATCTGCCACCGTGAGGCCGTAGCCGCTTTTCACTTCGCAGGTGGTAACGCCTTCTTGCAGATGGCGCTCACAGCGGGAGGTGAGCAAGGCCACTAGTTCCTTTAAGTTGGCGGCCCTGGTTTTGCGTACCGTGTCCAGAATTCCCCCTCCGCTGCGGGCAATTTCCAGATAGCTCTTCCCCGCTACCCGCAGGGCATAGTCGTTGGCCCTTGACCCGGCATAGCATAGGTGGGTGTGGGCGTCAATCAGCCCAGGCATTAGGACCATAGGGGAGGTGATTTCCTGCACCTGGTACTGGTTTGCCTGGGCCTGGGCCAGGAGATCTTGATACACGCCTACCGCTTCTATCACCTCGCCCTTGAGCAGCACCCCGCCCTGTTCTACAATTTGCAGCTGTTCATCAGCAATAGGACCTTGGTCTGGAAGCCCCGCCATGGTGATGATTTGCGCGAAGGGACCAATAAGCGTGAAGGGTTGCGGTTGCATGAAGATAAAGCTTTGTATAAAATGTGCTGTTTTGGGGCTGTTTTTGTAAAAACAGCCCCAAAACAGCAAGAACCGGAAACCGGGCAGTACCCAGTCACTACAAGAGTTGAAGGGGGTTATATCTGTAACCCGAATTTAGCTGCGTTCTGCTGCGCCGTTTCATAGCCGGCGTCTGCGTGTCTGTAGATCCCCAAGGCGGGGTCATTGTGTAACACACGGCTGAGGCAGCGGTCAGCGCGGTCAGTGCCGTCTGCCAGAACCACCATGCCTGCGTGTTGGGAATAGCCAATGCCCACGCCGCCACCATGGTGGAATGAGACCCATGTGGCACCGCCGCTGGTGTTGGCCATGAGGTTGAGCAATGGCCAGTCAGACACGGCATCAGAGCCGTCCAGCATCCCTTCGGTTTCGCGGTACGGGGAGGCCACTGAGCCGCAGTCCAGATGGTCGCGGCCAATGACAAGGGGCGCTTTCACTTTGCCTTCGCGCACCAGCCGGTTGAAGAGCAGGCCGGCTTTTTCGCGCTCGCCCATGCCCAGCCAGCAGATACGGCAGGGCAACCCCTGAAACGCCACTTTTTCCTGGGCCTGCTCCAGCCAGTTGATCATGTGGGTGTTCTCCGGGAACAGTTCCTTCAAGGCCTCATCTGTTACCCTGATGTCTTCAGGGTCCCCAGAAAGGGCGGCCCACCGGAACGGGCCTTTGCCTTCACAGAAGAGCGGGCGCATGTACTCGGGCACAAACCCGTTGATCTGGAAGGCGTAGGGCTCGCCGCCCTGCTGGGCAAACTCCCGTAGGTTGTTCCCGTAGTCAAATGTCTTGCTGCCGCGGCGCTGCAGCTCCAGCATGAACCCCACATGACGCGCCATGCTTTTCAGGGATTTCTGGCGGTATTGCTCTGGGTCAGATTCCCGCAGTTGCCTGGCCTCCTCCAGGCTAAAGCCGTTGGGCACGTAGCCGTTGATAGGGTCATGCGCCGAGGTCTGGTCAGTGAGGATATCTGGGGTAATGCCGTCTTGCAGCATCTGCTCCAATACATCGCCAATGTCGCCCACCAGCCCCACTGAGATGGCTTCGCCTTTGTCTTTGGCGGCCAGCACCAGCCGCATGGCTTCACGGTAGTCATAGGTCATTTTATCCAGGTAGCGGGTTTCCAGCCGTTTCTTGATGCGTTCGGGGTCCACATCTACCCCCAGGAACGTGGCCCCCGCCATAGTGGCCGCCAGCGGTTGCGCCCCGCCCATGCCGCCCAGCCCGCCGGTGACCAGCAGGCGGTGGCGCAGGTCGCCGTTGAAATGGATTCGGCCGCAGGCCGCAAAGGTCTCATAAGTGCCCTGCAAGATGCCCTGCGTGCCAATGTAGATCCAGGAGCCAGCCGTCATCTGCCCGTACATCATAAGCCCGCGCTCGCGCAGGTTGTTGAAATGCTCCCAGGTGGCCCAGTGCGGCACCAGGTTGCTGTTGGCAATGAGCACGCGCGGCGCCTCTGCGTGGGTGCGCACCTTGCCCACCGGTTTGCCAGACTGCACCAGCAGGCTCTCGTCCTCTTCCAGCGTCAAAAGCAGCTCCACAATCTTACGGGCATCCTGGGGGGTTCTGGCCGCCTGCCCTATGCCGCCGTACACCACCAGCTTCTCAGGGTTCTCTGCCACCTCAGCCGTCAGGTTGTTCAGGAACATGCGCAAGGCGGCCTCACTCTGCCAGTTTTTGGCGTGCAGCTGGGGGCCGCGCGGCGGCAGGTACACGGGGTGGTTGGCATAGGTCTGAATAAATTCTTCAACAGTGACGGAAGAGGCGGGAATGGCAGCAGTGACTGTTTCCATAGCTTTCAGGGGAGACGGGATTTACAGGTTGACAGATGTTTGAACAACCGTAAGTTAGGGAATGCGGCCAAGGATCGCAAAACAAACCCCTGCTGTTTTCGGGCTGTTTTTCAGAAAACAGGTCAAAAACAGACAAAGCCGCCGCCTCATGTTGTACAAGCCGTCTGGTCTCCTTAACTTCCCCTTGAAACAGTTAAGAAAGAAATGAAAAGTAACTTCAACGGCCTGTTTGCAGGCTCCTTTACGGCCTGGATATTGATAGCGGTTGTTTTTGGCGGCTTGTATGGCTGCCCCAGGTACCGCGTGTACCAGCAGCGCATGGAGGGGGAGGCCGAGCTGCAGCGGGCCACCGCCAACCGCCAGATCAAAACCCTGGAGGCCAAGGCCGAAAAAGAATCTGCATTGTTCAAAGGCGAGGCCGAAGTGATCAGGGCCACCAAAGCCGCCGAGGCCACCAACATCATCAAGTCCAGCCTCTCTGAGGAATACCTGCGCTACCTCTGGATCCAGGGCCTGAGCAACGGCAAAAACGAGGTGATTTACCTGCCCACAGAGGCGGGTCTTCCTATTCTGGAGGCCAACCGTGCCAGGGCCAGGGCCCCGCGCACAGAGGCCGCTGAATAACCATCCAGAAGAAATAGGGATTTAGGTCTGGAGAACCCGTATCTTTGCAGGGAAAATGATGGAAGAGCAAAAAAACAACCCGCTGCACGGCAAAACGCTGGAGATGATTCTGGTACAGCTGGTAGACCATTACGGGTGGGAGGAACTGGGCAACCGCATCAGGATTAACAGTTTCACCCATAACCCCAGCATCAAGTCAAGCCTCACCTTTCTGCGCAAAACGCCGTGGGCACGGGAGAAGGTGGAGTACCTGTACCTCAAGACCTTCCGGTAAGCGGCACTAAACCGCTGCCGGGGCTGTTACAGCTTTATCTATCAGTTCTTTCTTCTGAAATTACCAGGGGTACCGTGTGAAGGAGTGATACTTCTCTTTCAGCCGTGAACCCCATCACCTTACAACTGCATGTCTCAAGACACCAACCTCAGGCTTAATAAATTCATCAGCGACTCGGGCTTCTGCTCGCGCCGTGAGGCCGACCAGTACATTGAAGAGGGCCGCGTGACCATTAACGGGAAAGACGCCAAGAAAGGCGCCACCGTAAAAGCCGGCGATAAAGTGGCCGTTGACGGCGAGGCCATCAGGTCTAAAAAACCGTCTGACCGCCCCATCTACCTTGCCTTCAACAAACCCACCGGCATCACCACTACCACAGACCCTAAAGACAAGAAGAACATCATTGACTTCATTGGCTTTCCTAAACGGATCTTCCCTATTGGCCGCCTTGACAACGCCTCAGAAGGGTTGATCTTTTTGACCAATGACGGGGACATTGTGAACAAAATTTTACGGGCCGATAACAACCACGAGAAGGAATACGTGGTGATGGTTGACAAAGTGATCACAGATGACTTTGTGAAGCAGATGAGCGGCGGCGTGAAGTTGTTTGAGGGCATCACCAAAAAATGCACGGTTTACCAGCAGGGCGCCAAGGTGTTCAGAATTGTGCTGACGCAAGGCTTGAACCGCCAGATCAGACGCATGTGCGAAGCCTTGGGCTACAAAGTGGTAAAGCTGAAGCGCGTGCGCATTATGACGGTGCAGCTGGGTGACCTGCCCGAAGGCCACTGGCGCTACCTCACCCTGGAGGAAATCAAATCTATTAACAAATTGGTGGCGGGCTCCTCCAAAACCGAAGAGGCCTCTTCCTGGTCTAAGGAAGCCGGCAAAGGCGGCAAGAAAAACGCTGAGGATGAGTACGAGGCCCTGCTGCACGAGGAGGAGTTTGGGGTAAAGGTGCACCAGGTGAAATCTGCCCCCCGTTCTACTTCCAGCGGCCCGTCCCGCAACCCCAAAGCCCGCTCTGAGCGCAGTCCCCGGCCAAAAGCCGAGGGCGGTACCTCTGCCCGCCCTACCCGTTCCAGCCAGCCAGCCAGCGGGAAAAACCAGAAGAAGAAATCTGAGCATACCTCTAACCGCACAGAAAGAACCCCCAGGGGCGAAGCTTCTGGCCGCGGCGGGGCAAAGTCTTCCTCAGTGCGCCGCACCAAACCCGCCGCTGACCAGACCGCCAAAAGAGGCACCAGAGGCCGGGGCAGACGGTAATTTCAGGAGCTTTTTTTTATTGCACCCTGTTTTGGGGCTACTTTTAGAAAAGTAGCCCCAAAACAGGGTTTTCTTTTTTATGTGTACCCTGAGACGGTACAGAAAAAGAGAAGGAATAGTCAATAAGTTTTACTTTCTTTAAGAGCAATGTTTCAATAGGTTATGCTCTGCCTCCTATTCTATCCCTATTATATAATTCATTTTTGTACCCATTGTTATTCATCAATTAAATAAAAAATCCCATGTCGGCACCAGGTTCTGTTCCGTCTTATGAAGGTATTCCATATTCACCGTATTTTCCCTTCCCAAAACCAAATCTACTTTCTTCTGCAAAAAGGATAAAATCCCTGCTACTAAAAGCAACTGTTCTTCTGCTAACGTTCATCTGGACCACTCAGGTGGATGCCCAAAGCGTGACGGGTTGGGAGATAGTAGGTGCTCCCGGATTCTCTGCAGGATCTGTTACGACCACCTCACTAGCGGTTTCGCCTACAGGTACTCCTTATACTGCTTTCCGTGACGCGGCCAACCATAACAAAATTACAGTTATGAAGTTAGTGGGGCAGGTCTGGGAGGTGGTAGGCACGGCAGGCTTTTCTTCTGGTGAAGTAAAGGATATCTCTTTGTCTGTTGATGGCAGAGGAGAGGTGTATGTAGCTTTTCAGGACGAAGGAAACGGGAATAAAGCCCAGGTCATGAAGTATCAGGGTTCCCATTGGGTTTCACTCAGTTCCTCTGATGTGTCAACGGGTATTGCCAACGAAATTTCTCTTGTAGTATCTTCTACCGGCGTTCCGTTTATAGGCTTTTCTGATGAGAGCAATGGGTACCGCACCACCGTTAAAAGATTTAATGGCACCAGTTGGGAGTTGGTAGGAGCTGCCGGTTTTTCAAGTGGCTGGGTGTATGATGTAGACATTACCTTAGACGCCAATAACCAACCGTATGTAGTTTACCGTGATCTGGCTTGGGGCTTAAAAGCCTGTGTGATGAGGTATACCGGCAGTGCGTGGGTTCCAGTAGGGCAGCCAGGGTTTTCTCCGGGTGCGGCCCTGGAGACTTCTATTGCCCTGGGAACAGGCGGGAACCCTTATGTAGCCTTTCAGGATGCCTCCAATGGTCATAAAGCATCTGTCATGCGGTTTAATGGCACTAACTGGGTAAATGTAGGAAGCCTTGGTTTCTCAGCAGGAGCAGCCAACCAACCCACCATGAAAATGGGGCCTTCCTCTATGCCCTACCTGGCTTATAAAGATGAAAGCCTGGGCGACAAAGTGACTGTGATGAAGTTCACAGGTTCTGGCTGGGAACCACTGGGGCACCCGGGCTTCTCAGAAGGCGTGGCAGATCATCTCTCTTTTGCCATTGAAGCCACCGGAAAACCATTGGTCATGTTCCAGGATGCTACCAGAGAATGGAAAGCAACGGTGATGAAATTCATGGTAACAACCTCTCCCCTCATCACCTCACAGCCCAAAGACCTCTCTGTTACAGCTGGGCAATCTGCTTCTTTTACGGTCACGGCCAAAGGTGAAGGAACAATGACCTACCAATGGCAAATGAGCAGGGATAACGGACAGACCTTTTCTGATATTTCAGACGGAAAAATCTACCAGGGCACTTCCACTGCTACCCTTACCTTACGGCAGGTACCTTATTCCCTGGATTATTACAGGTTCAGGGTGAAGGTAAGCAATGGCTTTACCTCCACGTCTAACATTGCTTATCTTTTGGTATCAATACCAGAAGCAGATCCATCATTGGTTTGGCAACCAGTCAGTGACCTGCCAATTTCAAATAACGGGGCAAGTCATCTTTCTTTGGCAGTTGCAGAAGAGAACGCTCCCTATCTGGTCTTTTCAGATGAGCACGATCATAATAAAGCCTCTGTTAGAAAGCTTACCCCTTCTGGCTGGCAACCTGTAACCTCAGCCAACATTTCACAGGCTGAGGCGGCATTTAACCAATTGGCTTTGAAGGGCAATACGCCGTATGTGGTCTTTCAGGATTACAATCAGGGCAAAAAAGCCACGGTCATGAAACACAATGGAGCAGACTGGGAGCCCGTGGGCAGCCCAGGTTTATCCAGTGGGGTGGCAGAGTTTACCAGATTAGCGTTTGACCCTGCGGGCATTCCATTGGTTGCGTATCAGGAGGGAGGTTCAGGGAAAGCCACAGTAAAGAGATTCACAGGCACCTCCTGGGAAAACGTGGGGCCAGAAGGGTTCTCCACTGGTTCTGCCTCCTATCTTTCCTTGGCTTTTGACACCAAAGGCATGCCCTACGTGGCCTTTCAAGACGGTGCCTACAGCAATAAGGCATCTGTCATGCGATATGACGGTACCCAATGGGCTTATGTAAGTCAGGCGGGTTTCTCCAGTGGTGCAGCAGCAGAACTCTCTTTGGCAATAGATGCAAATGACGTACCACATGTCGCATTTCAAAACCAAGCCGCTGGAGACAAAGTCAGTGTGATGCGGTTAACTGCAAATACCTGGTCTAATTTCTGGGTTTCCACTATCACAAGCGGAGCCGCTAAGGATATCAGTTTAGTGCTGGATAACTCCGGCATTCCGCAGGTCTCTTATACAGATGTAGCCAATGGAAATAAGCCTACCATAAAGCGTCCTTACAGTGCTGGCTGGTTCAATGTAGGTGACTTAGCCTACCTACCGGGTACTGCCAGCTACACCACTATTGCTTTGGATCCTGTTGGTACTCCTTACCTGGCGTTTCGCAATCTCTCTGACGGTGGCAAACCCGTAATGATGAAGTATGCCTTTATGGCACCACCAACAATTACCGCCGGACCTGAGTCTAGGACCTTAACAAGTGGACAATCTACTACCCTACGTGTAACTGCCACTGGTAACGGTGTCATCTCTTATAAATGGCAGTTGAGTACCAATGGGGGCACCTCCTTTACAGACCTCTCCAACACCGGTATGTTCCAGGGGGTAACTACGCCTACTCTTTCGCTCTTCAACGTACCCTTGTACGCCAACGGGTACCAGTTTAGGGTGCTGATAAGCAATGGAGTAGTAACTACCTCTGACAAGGTTGTTTTAACGGTACAGGACCAGATCACAGACCACAGCAAATTCTGGCAAGCCGTAGGCCCTGCTGGTTTTTCAGCAGAGATGGTTTCCCTCCCGCATCTGGTGTTAGACAGTGAGGGTATTCCTTACATGGGGTATGTTGACTCCTATTATGGGAATAAAGGAACTATTCAAAAATTTAACGGCACCAGCTGGGATGCGGTGGGAGTACCCGGTTTCACCGAAAACGAGGTCAGGAATTTTTCATTTGCCATTGACAGGAACAACAAACTCTACTTTGGGGGATATACTAAAGTAGAAGACGGTTACAGAGTTAACTGGTACTACAAAGTGGCCGTGTATGACGGGAGTTCCTGGACTTACCTGCCTCAAACCTTCTGGTCAGTAGAGGCCATGGGGGTGGCACCAGATGGCACCATCTACCTTGCCATAAAAGATGATACCAGGGAGAATAAACTGACCGTACACGTGTATAACGGTACTACCTGGGAAACCATAGGCCAGCAGGGCTTTTCAGAGGGGAGGCCGATCTTTCCTTCCTTTGCGTTCGGACCTGATCATACTCCCTTTCTTACTTTTTTAGACGCAGGGAAAGACTACCAGGTCACAGTCATGAAACTTGCAGGCTCCACCTGGCAAACCCTAGGTCTGACTTCTAACTTGAAACATGCTTCTCAAAGCTCCCCTGCCTTAGCTGTTGATAAACAAGGCACCCCTTATGTAGCGTATATTGACAAAGAGTTCAATGAGCGGGTAACTGTCAAAAAATTCATCAATGGTTCCTGGGAAACTGTTGGCAGCCAGGGCTTTTCCCAGGGCTATGCCGGCACAGTTGCCTTAGCCATTGATATAGATGGCAATCCTGTGGTGGGCTATACGTTAAAAGATAATAAAGATAAAGCCGCCAGTATGAAGTTTACCGGGTCCCACTGGGAACCGGCAGGCAACATTGGTATTTCTGAAATATATACCTCAAGACCAGTGATGGCAGTAGATGTAAACGGAGTCCTCTACATGGGGTATGCAGACGGGATAAAGAATGGGCGGGCTACTGTTATGAAATTTGATACCACTACGCCCCCTGTCATTACGGCACAGCCAACCTTTAAATCCTTTATGGCTGGACAAAGCACCACCTTGTCTATAGTTGCCACCGGTGACAAGCCGCTTACCTATCAATGGCAAGTAAGTCATGACCTGGTAAAGACCTTTGTTGATATAAAAGACTCAGAACTATATTCTGGTACAGACGCACCTACCTTACAAATCAATCAGGCACCTCTTTCTCTGAACAGGAAGTACTACCGTCTCCTGGTGAAAGATGACGCCGTAACCACCTCTCAGTCCATAAGTTTTTCCGTGAGCGCGCCCTTCTATAGCAGTACCAAAAGCTGGGATACGTTTGATACTTCTTTCTCAGAACAGGGTGTAACGGCCTTAGATGCCTCTGGCAATCTTTATGTGGCGCTTGTCAACAGTGCAGGAGACCGTAAAATTACGGTCAAGAAGTTACTAAATGGGAGCTGGCTGGCCCTTGGGCCTGAGCGTTTTTCAGACGGAGAAACAGTAAATGGGAGCGTTCTTCTGAAGATAGATAAAAACGGTATCCCATACCTTAAATACAATTATTTAGATCACACTAGCAGCACCCCATTAGTAAAGACCGCGGTGATCATGAAATACAACGGGAACGCGTGGGTACGGGTACATGCCTGGACCTCTGAAGACATAGAAGGGTCTTATGCCTTTGACCAGAACTTTACCCCCTATTTAGTCTCCCTCTCTAACCTTGATGGCTACAACAACTCAGAGGTCACTGTTAAAAAGCTTGTAAATAATTCCTGGACAATTGTGGGGGAACCTGGCTTCTCCAAAGGCAGAGTCTATGGTAATGCTTTAAGTTTTGACTCACAGAACACCCCTCACATAGCCATAACAGAATTTAGCGGGCAGAAAGTATCAATGATGAAATTTAATGGGTCTAAATGGGTGTATGTGGGCAAGCCCGGCTTTTCCTATCCTGACGTTCTTGTTCCACCCACCAAAACCACAGAAGCCACTTCTACAGTCTTTGATGCAGCAGGCACCATTTATACAGCATTCAAAGGGAACGGCGGAAATGCAGAGGTTATGCGGTATACTGGCCAAAAATGGGAAAACGTGGGGCCAGTAGAAATCTCTGACTACCCAGTGAAGTTTCTTTCCTTGCAGCTTGATAAAAACGGGGTGCCTTTTCTGGGGTATAGCCAGGGAAGCAAAAACGGCTACGGAACTCCTGAAGAACCTTTTATTATTAAAAAGTTTAATGGACAGGAGTGGGAGAAACTGGGTACCCAAAAGTTTGGGGCTGATATCACCAATGACTACAAGTTCTTTGCATTGAATAGAAATGATATTCCGCTTGCCGGTTATTACAACTACAAAACCAAGCGGTATATACTTGAAAAATATGGAGATGCTGCTCCTTTGGCGTCATCTGAAGAGGTAGGGAATGAGTTTTTACAAGTGTTTCCTAATCCAGCCAGTGCGCATCTCACCATCAACACCCCGGCCAACACCATTACCTCCATCAGGTTACTGAACAGCCTGGGGGGCACTGTTCTCACCCATCAGGGGGGCACCGGCAAAGCCACCCTCAACCTTAGCGGTTTAGCACCTGGTATATACATTGCTCAAATATCCGTAAAAGGGCAAGTATATTCCCGGCGGGTGGTAGTGGTGGAGTAACTACTCTTGCCAGAATATGCTTCCCCAAAAGATGTAGCTCAAAACAACGTGTTTATGCCCCCCTCCCCTACCTATGAAGCCAAAGTGCTGCAAGAGTTGCATCTGTGGCAGCAGGAGATGCTGAAAGACCCTTCGCTGCTGAACAGACTCAGCCGCAGCATGCAGCAGAAGCTCAACAGCTACATTCCGGAGAAGGTGCACAGCGCCATCACGGCTACCATCAAGCAGATGATACGGGCCGTGCTGTTTGGGGCGAAGCATACTACCGCCAAACCCGCGGTGCACAGTTCCCTGGAAGCAAGAGAAGCCGCCATTTTGGAGCGCATTGAGTTCTACAAGAAGACGGCGGCCGCCGAAGGGGGAATCACGGGGGCCGGGGGCTTTCTGCTGGGGCTGGCTGATTTCCCGCTGCTGCTGGGGATCAAGCTGAAGCTGCTGTTTGACATGGCCGCGCTGTACGGCTATTCAGTAGATGATTACAAAGAGCGGGTCTACCTGCTGCACATCTTCCAGCTGGCGTTCAGCAGCCAGCAGCAGCGGCGCGAGGTGTACCTGCAAATGGTAGACTGGGAAGCCCAAAAGCAACTGCTCCCTGAAGACATTCACCAGTTTGACTGGCGCACCTTTCAGCAGGAGTACCGTGACTACATTGACCTGGCCAAACTGGCGCAGATGATTCCCATCATTGGGGCTCCAGTAGGGGCGGTTGTCAATTACAAGCTGCTCCAGAAACTGGGCCATACCGCCATGAATGCGTACCGCCTGCGCTGGAAAGAGAACAACGCTTTAAAGAACTCCCTGCCACCCCACTTGTAAAGACTACCTCAGAAACAAGTTTTGGCTAACCCGCAACACCTCTTTGGCTTCCCTCCTGTTTTCGGCCTGTTTTTCTAAAAACAGCTCCAAAACAGGAGGGATGGCTGGCCAGGCTTTTTTCCCTCTGCCCCTGGGCCAGGGATTGGTTGCAACCCCCTTTTCCAGTTTCCCGTTGCTTATGTTAAGCATCTTCTGGGGCAGCAGCCTCTTAGAAGCCGTCAAACCAACTCCTGAAACTATGAAAAGACACATCATCTATAGCGCAGCCATCGCCGTCACACTGTTGTTTAACTCCTGCGCCACCAACCCTGTCACCGGAAAGCGGGACGTGAGCTTTGTTTCTGAAGGGCAGGAACTTGCCATGGGTCAGGAAGCTGATCCGCAGATTGTGGCACAATACGGCCTGGTGCAGAACCCAACGCTGCAGAAGTTCATTCAGGAGAAAGGCCAGCAGATGGCGGCCGTCTCCCACCGCCCCAACCTAAAGTATGAGTTCAAGATAGTAGACTCCCCTATATTGAATGCCTTTGCCGTACCGGGCGGCTATGTGTATTTCACCCGCGGCATTATGGCGCACTTTAACAACGAGGCGCAGTTTGCCGGGGTGCTGGGGCATGAGATAGGGCACATCAC
Source organism: Rufibacter ruber (assembly GCF_014138425.1). Lineage (NCBI taxonomy): Bacteria > Pseudomonadati > Bacteroidota > Cytophagia > Cytophagales > Hymenobacteraceae > Rufibacter > Rufibacter ruber. The sequence continues at coordinate 158,430 of NZ_JACJIQ010000003.1, read as the reverse complement.
GGCCCGGCATTCGGCGCAGCAGCAGACCAAAGCCATTATCACGCAGGGAGTTCTCCTGGGCGGTATGATCGCTTTCCCTGACCTGGCCCAGTTTGGCGATTTGGCTGGTCAAGGGGCCAGCCTCCTGTTCCTGAAATTTGGCCGGGATGATGAGCGGCAGTCAGATGAGCTGGGGGTGGAGTATTCCACTAAAATTGGCTACAACGCCCATGAAATGGCCGACTTCTTCCAGACCCTGGCGCGGCAAGGCCAGCAGGCGGGCCAGGGCGAAATACCGGAGTGGCAGTCAACGCACCCCAACCCCACCAACCGGTACTCAACAGTACACCAATTGGCAGACCAGTGGCAGCAGAAAGTAACCGGCTCCCAGTTTGCCGTGAACCGCGACAGTTACCTGAGAATGATTGACGGGCTGGTGTACGGCGAGGACCCCAAGCAGGGGTTCGTGGAAAACAGCATCTTCTACCACCCTGAGCTCAAGTTCCAATTCCCCATTCCGGCCAACTGGCAGTACCAGAACACGCCGCAGCAAGTGCAGATGGCGCCCAAAGACGGAAAAGCCCTGATGTTTCTGCGTCTGGCCCAGGGCACCTCGCTGGAGGCGGCGGCGCAACAGATGGTACAGGCCAATCAGCTGCAGGTGATAGAGTCAAAACAGGTGACTGTGAACGGGCTGCCCGCCCTGGCCCTTATTGGCCAGCAGACCCCGCCGCAAGACCAGCAGCAGACCCAGCAACAGCAGGCGCCCATTCAGGCGCTGAGCTATTTTATCCAGTACGGCGGTAATATCTACAACCTCACCGGGGTCACCGCTGCCACAGATTTCAACACCTACTTCCCGTCGTTCAGCAACACCATGCAAAACTTCAGGCAGCTGACCGACCCGGAGAAAATCAACCGGAAGCCCGAGGTGGTGAGCATTAAGAAAGTGACCCGTGACGCCACCTTGTCACAGGCTTTGAAGTCTTTCAACATGCCAGACAAACGGCTGGAGGAACTGGCCATACTCAACGGCATGACCCTTACCGCCAAAGTGAGCGCCGGCACCTTGATCAAAGTGCTGGAGCGGCGGTAAGTGCCTATATTCTACAACACAAAAAGAGGAGGCTGATACCACAGCCTCCTCTTTTTGTTTTCTGGTGAACACGTCACCGCTTTGGTCTTATAGAAGATTAAAACATATCATCTTTCACCAGCTTGGCGCCCTTAAGGGTAGCCGCGTGCTGCAGGGCTTTCACCATCTTCTGCATCTCATCATACGGGGTGTCTTTGCACAGATACAGGTCCAGATCGGTTTGTTTGGTGTTCTCGCCCTTCTTCTTGTCTTTCCGCACGTTGTCACCAATCACCCTGATCTTGCCCATCTTCTTGTCAATGATGAAGTTCTTCACGTCACCCCACTTAATGGATTCTTCAAACACCTCCCCGCCGTCAATGGTGATTCCTTCTTCTGTCAGCACTTTTTTGATGCCTTTAGACTTGTTAATGTCACAGTGGTAGGCCACAAACTTTACGTCTAACCACTCTTTAGAGTCCTCAAAAGACGGCTTTCCGGTACCCGAAGATTTGGTCTGGGCCTGAACCGCCACACAGCTCAACAAGAACAGAAATGAAACAGATAAAAACTTTTTCATACAGTAAAAGATAAAGGGTTAAATGGGTAAGACAGGCGTAGGGGCAGGTTCTGGCGCTCATGCCGTGACCAGCTGCAGATGAACAGACTCCTTTCACCCTTCGCCAGACTCAGCAGAAGTTTCCCCGCCGCACTACCAGCCGCAAAACCCAACAAAGTTAGGAGATGCACCCAGCACGGGACAATAGTTAAAACTAGGTATTTTCAGGCCTGATTCGGGCTTTTTCACCCGCTGCTACCCCCTCCCGCCCTATGCCGCTGGCTACTCAAGGTCAAAATAAAACTTCTGTTTTGGGGCTACTTTTGGAAAACAGGCCGAAAACAGAAAACCGGACCGGGCTGTCACTGAATGCTGAGGCTAGTTTCTGAAATTCTGGGTGATCATGAGCTGGTGAATCCCGCCTTTCATGACGCCAATCCCCACCCGCCCAAACTGTTTGCGCAGAATATTGGCGCGGTGGCCGGGGGAGTTCATGAGGCCTTCATGGGCCACCTCCAGCGAGGGGGCTAACGCCAAATTCTCACCCGCCACCACAAAGGGCACCCGGTGTTCCCTGATCCGGTCAAACGGGCTCAGGCCTTCTGGGGTGTAGTGGGAGAAATAGCCGCGCCTGAACATGTCAGTGGAATGCAGACGGGCCACCCGCCGCAAGGCCGTGTCAGCCACCAGGGGAGCCAGCCCTTCTGCCGCCCGCTCCTCATTGATCAGTTCCAGCATCTGGGCCTCCAACTCCGGGTCAGGGGTAGATTTCGCCACTTTGTAGGGGAGTTCAATGCTTTCAGAAGAGCCGGGCTCCACTGTCAGTTTGTTCATGGTACGGTCAATGGCTTTGTCAAACACCGGGGCCAGGGCAGACTCGGCGCGCTCTGTGTAGGTGGCCAGTTTGTTTGCAATGGCACTCTCCCGCACTTCGTCAATGATACCGCCAGAGAACGGGAACGCCATGAGCAGCACTGCCATAATTGCCGCCGTGACCACGCCGCTCAGAAAGCCCGGCAGCAGCCCCAGCACCCGGTTGCCCTTGTTTCTATGCACAGACGGCGGCAGCTGCGCCAGAAGCAGGTTGCCCAGACTCTGGATCAAAACACTGGCCAGCACCGCCACTATGAAAAAAGACAGCGGCAGCAGCCAGATCTGGCTCCAATCCACCAGCTTGCCCAGCCATTGCGCCATGGTGGGGTAGAACCGAAGGCCTATCAGCAGGCTCCCCACCCAGCGCACCAGATCCAGCACGCCGTACACAAAACCCCGGTACCAGCCCGTAAAGAGGCTGGAGAGAATAATGAAGGCCAAGAGAAGGTCAATGTAGTTCATGCAGGCTCAGGTTTGGTTTTTTCCGCTTTGCGCACCCAAGAAGAAGGGAGCAGGTGCTTTCTTTTACCTCAAGCGGCAATCTTCTGTTACTGAATAAATACCCAATCTACTGAAAAGTACCAACAGCCCCACAGAAAGACACCCCACCTGCCCTTCTGCCCGTACACGCCCCTAAACCTACAGCTATGATCTTACAAGTAACCCATGACGAGGACGACCTCCGGTTTTACGCCCCAGCGGGCGAAGAAGAGGCCGAACTCACCTATACCCTCCTGGAAGACGGTGTCCTGGACCTGGACTACACCTATATTCCAGAGGAGTACCGCAACCAGGGCCTGGCCGACCAGCTGGTGAAAGCGGCGCTGGACTTTGTGCAGGCCAAAAACCTCAGGTTTGTCCCCTCCTGCCCGGTGGTAGAAGCCTACGCCAAACGCCACCCGGCGTACCAGAGGTTTATGGCAGAAGAATGAATGCCACTCCTGTTTTGGGGCTGTTTTCCTGAAAACAGCCCCAAAACAGGAAGCTACCACCGCCCCCTAAACCGCCAGGCCAAAGCCAGCCCCTGAACCGCTGATTTTCTTTTGGCAGGCCGCGCAGATGAAAGCCGGGAGACAAAGTTTTGTAGTACCTTGCAGCCTTAGCTGTGTACGCATACCACATGAAGACTTTCACCATCATAGGCACCGGATTAATTGGCGGTTCTGTTGCCAGAGACATACGAAAAACCGGAACAGACGCCCACCTCATTGGGGTGGAGCAGAACGCTGACCATGCCGCCCGCGCCCTGGAACTGCAGTTGGTTGACGCTGTCCTTCCCCTGAGTGAAGCGGTGGCGCAGGCAGATGTGGTGCTGCTGGCCATACCCGTAACGGCCATTCAGCAACTGCTCCCCCAGCTGCTGGACCTTGTGCCCCCGCAGGCGGTGGTGATTGACTTCGGGTCTACCAAAAGCCTGCTCTGCGAAGCGGTGAAAGACCATCCCAAACGTGCCCAGTTTGTGGCCGCCCACCCCATTGCCGGCACAGAGAACTCGGGCCCAGAGGCGGCGCTGGAAGGTTTGTACCAGGGCAAGATGAACATCATCTGTGAAAAGGAGAAGTCTTCTGAGTTTGCCTTAGAGGTGGCCCTGGAGCTGTTTGACCTGCTGGGCCTGAAAACCGTGTTCATGCAGGCCGAAGAACATGACAAGCACGTGGCCTACATTTCGCACCTGTCTCACGTGAGCTCCTTTCTGCTGGGACTCACCGTGCTGGACGTGGAGAAAGACGAGAAGAATATCTTCATGCTGGCCGGCTCCGGTTTTGCCTCAACCGTGCGTCTGGCCAAAAGCTCCCCAGACATGTGGGCCCCCATCTTTGAGCAAAACGCCTTCTTCCTGAGCCACGCGCTGGAGGAGTACATCAAGCACCTGCAGAAGTTTCAGGAATGCCTGCAGCAGAAAGACACGGCGCAACTGTATGAGATGATGCGGCAGGCCAACCAGATCAGGCCGGTGCTGGACGGGATCACGCAGGGCGCCTCAGCTAAATAACGGTCTGGCACGTTTAGGAGGCCTTTCTGTTTTGGGGCTGTTTTTCTGAAAACAGCCCCAAAACAGAAATTATTATTCCGCGGCCGCGGAAGCGGTGCGTTTCTCCTGAATAAGTCTCCGGTACACGGCCACTATCTTTTGCTGCGAAAACCCCAGGTAGTACATGCCCATGAGCAGCGTGAAAATGAGCTGCAGGCGCACCACCCCGTTCTCCCGGTATTTCCTGGCCGAGGTGGTAACCTGCTGGCGCAGCACCGTGAAGCGGGTCTGTCGCTGCAGGCGGCGTACCAGTTCCTGGTCTTCCATCACCAACAGGGTTTCCTTGAACCCCTTCTCCCGCAGAAACAGCTCCCGCAGCACAAACAGGCTCTGATCCCCAAACCGGAAGAACCCAACGTTAAACCGCGTAAACCAGCAGAAGAACTGCAGAAACCTGTGGGGCAGGTCAAACGCCAGCCGGAAGCAGCCTGCCGCATGCCCCCGTTGCACCGCCTGTATGATGGCCGGAATAAACCCCGCCGGCGGATAAGTGTCTGCGTGCAGAAAGTACAGGATTCTGCCGTTCGCCGCCCGGGCGCCCACGTTCATCTGCACCGCGCGTGACTTAACGGCACTCTCCACCACCCGGGCACCCGCAGCCCGCGCCACCCCCTGGGTACCGTCTGTACTCTGGGCATCTACCACCAGCACTTCCACGCCCCTTTGGCCCATTGCCTGATCAAGAAGAAAGGAGACCAACCGCCCAATGCCACTGGCCTCCTGATAGGTGGGAATAATAATGCTTAGCTCCATGGCGCAGTGTAGAATATAAGGTAAATACGGCGGCCAGCCCAAAGTTGGATGTACGTTCTCCCCCCTGACGCTGCTCCCCCCTGTTTTTGGCTTGTTTTTCTAAAAACAGATCAAAAACAGACATCAATGCCATTCAGTGCCTTTTGTTTTATCCAGGGCGCACGCTTGTGCGGTAAGGGTAGGATGGTTTCCTGTTTCCGGGCTGTTTTTCAGAAAACAGCCCGGAAACGGCGGCACAGGCAAACGCCTGCGCCCTCTCATCCCATCCAGAAAATGAAAGGGGCAAACAATTATGAGAATACAGGAATTAGTCAACAGCTGCTCTAGTGCCTGGCTTTTGCCGCTGGCAGGCAATCACTAACTGCTGAAAAATCCGGAAACTTAGCGATCACCTCTCCCCCAGCTGCGCCAACAGCCGGTCTACCTCAAGAAACAGCGTCTGGTTACCCTCCTGGTGGTACTGCGCCAGGTTTTGCTGGAACAGCGGCAGATCATACAGAAACGCTTTCAGGCCGTCTGCGGTGAACTCTGGGAAGTAGCGCCCGTACCCCAGCTTCTGCACGTAAGCCGCGTTCAGGTACTGCTCAAACTGTTTGGGAATGGGCACAGAGCAGATGGGCTTGTGCAGGTACACCGCCTCGCTCAACAAAGAGAAGCCGCCGTTGGCCACCACGGCTTTCGCCGAAGACAAATCCTGGATAAACCCGTCTTCGCTGAAGGCTTTCAGCTGCACGTTGCCGTGCTGCTCTTCTTTGTTGAAGCCGTATACGTAAAACCTCTCCTGCGGTAACTGCTGCAGCGTCTGGAGCAGGTTCTTCTGGTTGGTGCTGGATTGGTAGACCAGCACATGGTTTCCCACGCTAGTTTTGGCCTGCAGAATCTCCTCCCTGATAATGGGCGGCACCAGCGTGGTGTTGGGTTTGCAGATGGTAGCCGGAAAGAAAGAAGCGGCCAGGTAATGATGGGCCCGGGGCACCTTGGCCTTCACTACATTTTTGGCCACCTGAAAACTGCTTTTCCATTCGGGTAGAACGGGTACATCCAGGGTGCAGCGGTTAATGACCTGCATGTTGTCAATGCTCAGAACAGGCAGCCGGTGGTGCCTGGCAAAGAGATAGCTGAATGACTCGAAATCTGAAATGACCGCCTCCGGCTGAAACTGCTCCATGAGCTGCCGGTACCGGTTAAAGTTCATCCTGAGCGTAGCCGGGGCAGTTTTAAGCGTGAGCAATGCCGTATTGACCGTTGAGACCGCCGCATCGCGGTACGCAATGTGAAAGCCACGTATCTCATGCACCCGCCCAGGAAACGCCTTGTCCAGGAACTGGTACGCCCGCGCACTGGACACCACCTGCACGTCATGCCCCTGCGCCAGCAGATGGGTAATCATTACTTTGCTTCGGGTGGCGTGGCCCATGCCCTCACCGGGTACTCCGTATAGTAGTTTCATGTAGTGATTTCTCGCTTGCTACCAGGTTTTTGAAAAGCTGCAGCCATTCTTATTTCTAACTGACTTTCTACTTCTTGCGCAGGGTGGTGCCAATCAGCAGATTAAGATCTATTCCCCCCTGGGTCATTTTATGATTGAACCCAAAGAACCCGCCCAGGCTCATTCCCACTTTCCTCTTCCTCCCCGGGTAGAGAGCCAGGTCTCCCCGCACGCTGCCGCCCAGCATCTGGTATCTTCTGGTCTCATATTCGTAAATGGAATAATTAAAGAACCCTCCCCAGCTATTGGTAGGCGAAGGCACCTTCTTCACGTTGTAGGGCATTTTGTAATTCACATAAGAGGGGCCAACAGACGTGGTGAAAACTATTTTCTGGTGAAGGGGAATTACTTTACCCACACTCAGGGTAATTTCATGGTATTCATGATTGGCACATATTTCTCGTCTACATGGTCAGAGGAAGGCACCGGGTGCAGGTAGGTATATTCATACAGTCTCAGCCCATAGGCAACGTTCCTTTTTGTTTCTACCACCACTGCCACATTTCCTGACAGCTGCTTGTGGTTAGGGAGTGGATACCCCAACCCTAGCTGGGCGTAACAACGGGGTTTCTCCAGGTACAAAGTGTCCTGAGCTTTTGTGCTGGTCCCATAGCACCACAGGGCAAGAAACAGCAGGAACAGTTTTGGTCTCATCTATTTAAGGTATAAACTTTCTATGATATATAATACTAGATACCTGAATCATGCGGTACAGCCAAAGCCATGGATCCTTACAGCCGTTCCCCCTCTGGGTGCGTAGTCACCCTGAACGCCTTCTTCAACACCCCAGACAAAGAAAACAAGTACGCCAGCAACATTCCCGTTGCCGACCCTAAGGTGACGTCCAGTTCAGAGTGCACGCCCAGGGCCACCCGTGACATACACACCAGCACCGCCCACAGCATAGGAAGCACCAGCCACGGGCGGTGCCGGCGGGGCAGCTGGAGGCCCAGCCACATGGTCAGCATGGAACCCAGCAGAAAAGCATTCTGGGAATGGCCCGAAGGAAAGGAATAACCCGCCTCGCTCACCCAATGCTCCAGTACCAGCGGAGAAATCTGTCTATACTTCTCCGGGTTATTTCTCAGGTACTTGGCCAGGTAGAGCCGTCGCGCTTCAGCGCTTTGCAGGTAAAACGTGTCCAGCAGAGACGCCTCCTGCCCTTTGCCACCCAGCAGGAACTGGTGGCTGGGGCGCGGCACCTCTGCGAGCGGCTTTATCACGTACTCATTCAGTAGGGCCATGCTGCCCAGCGTGAACAGCAGAAACAAAAAGGCAACCGTAAAGGACTGCGCCTGCAGCTTAAGCCCCCTCTGCTGCCTGGCGGCCAGCAGACACAGCAAAATTCCCAGCACCGGGGTACCGTACACGCCTCCGGTCTGTGAGAGCACGTACCAGAAAAGGGTATCCCGGTCTTCCTGCAGGTAGCCGCTGAACGCCACCGGCAGCAGCCACACCCCCAGAACCAGCAGAAGCCAGCTCCCGGCCGTGAGCAGCAGCGCAAACTTGTTTTGGCTTAAATGTTTCCTCATGGGTGAATTGTAGAGCAGGTTAAGCTTTGTCTTAGTTGATGAAAGCGGTTAGCATAAAGCTCTGGCCAATGATCCTCACCAATCAAAAACGTCAACATACTCTACGCAAAAAATTCTTACTGATAAGTTGGGGGCTTAAAATGGGAAAATACAGCATTGCACGCAAATTGTTTACGCCAGGGCCTGCACCTTTCCCTGCTCCAGCCGAAGCACCCTGGTCACACAAGCCGGTATCTCCTGGGCATAGTGCGTCACGTACAGCAGCGTGGTGGAGCTATGGGCGCAGATCACCTCCAGCAGTTCTTTGAACCGTTGCCGCTGTTGCGCATCCATACCCTGGCAGGGTTCATCTAAGATGAGGAGCACCGGATTCTTGATAAGCGCCCGCGCCAGAAGGCACAGCCGCTGCACACTGGCTGAAACATTCCGGAGCGGTTTATCTTTTTCCTGCGCAATGCCCAGGAGCTCCAACCAGGCAAGGGCTTGGGCCGCATTGCCGGGCTGGCTTTTCCGGTGCAGCCCCAGCGTGTCATAAAACCCAGACTCCACCACCTCCAGGCAAGTGTTCTGGTACGGGAAGAACTGGAACAGCTCTGGCGAGACAAAGCCAATTTTCTTCCGGATGTCCCAGAGGGTTTCACCGGTGCCGCGCTTCCGGTCAAAAAGTGTAATGTCTTTAGAGAACGCCTGGGGGTTATCTCCGTTCAGCAGACTCAGCAGCGTGGTTTTACCGGCCCCGTTGTGCCCCAGGAGCGCCCAATGTTCGCCCGGCCGCACGTGCCAGTTGACCTGGTCCAGCACCGTCTTCTCCCCATACCGCACCGTCACCTCCTTTAACTCTACCAGGGTTTGGTACCTAACCGGGGGCGAGGCCGGCAACAGATCGTTCAACCCCGCCGGATTTAAGGCGGGGGAGTTCCCTTCAGGTTCAGGAGTGCCCTGATACCGCTCCTTCGGCTGCGCCGAAATAAGTTGCCCATTTTGCAGCACCGCCACATGGGTGATAGACGCCGGGATTTCATCAGGTGAGGTGGCCATGATCACCGTCACCCCTGAGGCGATGAGGTGGGCCAGCAGCTCATCAAAGTTAGTTCTGGTCTCCAGATCAAGGCCGTAAGGGGCATGTCCAGCAGCAGGAGTTTGGGCTGCTTCAGCAGTGCCTGGGCCAGTAGCAGGCGCTTGGTTTCGCCGTTAGATAGTTTGATCAGCTGCTTGGCCATTAGCCCCTGCAGCCGGAGCCGCTGCACCAGCTGGTCTATGGTCCAGGTTTTGGCAGCGGTTGAAACTGTGTCTATTTCGGCCAGATACGCTGCCACCGTGGGAGCGTCCTCTGCGTCTGCGGCATGGTAGCGCTGCTGGTAGTAAAAGGAGCCGGTGTTGGTAGACAATGATTTGAAACGGTGCTTCTGGCCTACCAACGCCACCAGGCTTTTATAGGTGAAGAAGGAGTCCTGAACCGGGTTTTTCTCCAGATATTCCTCCAGAAACCCATGCGTCACCCGGCCGCCCACCAGGGGCAACTCCCCCGCAATGGCCCGCAGCAGGCTGGTCTTGCCCGCGCCACTCCCCCCTACCAGCGCCCACTGCTCCCTGGGCTGCACCTCAAACGTCAGGTCTTGAAACACATGGTGGTTCTGGTGCCGAATGGTAACATTCTGAAGCGAAAGGAATGAGCGGGGCATTGGGGAAACGGGTGTATAAAGTAAGCTGGCGCAGTAGACGCACAGGGTGTTCCATGGGTAAAGGTTCAGCCGGTTAGCCAGCAATCAGAAACTGAAACAAGACAGCTCTCACCCCTCTGTTTTAGGGCTGATTTGACCAAAACAGGTCAGAAACAGCATCTGCACCAAGACTTTCCGGTAACGGCGGTGTAGTGGCTAAGCCAAAATTCCAGTTCCTGCGTTTTGGGGCTACTTTCCAAAAAACAGCCCCAAAACAGCAGCTTGCTTCTCTTAAAGGCTCAAGCGCACGCTTGCGCCCTAACCTGTGCTAAAACATGAACAGCTTCACCGTTAGAGGTTAACGGTCTGCCTGCCAAGCGGGAAAATGGGTAAGAATGAGATCCCGGTGGGAAAGGATACCTTACCGGTTTGGCAGGATCTTACCCCACCTTTGGAAATTACTTTGCCTTGGGTGAATTCACCTTCTGCAGCAGGAGTTCCGGTTCATTGGTGGTGATAAAATCTGCGTTGCGCTCCAGGAGCCAGTCCATGATGTTGGGGTCATTGACCGTCCAGACGTTGACGGTGAGGTGCAGGCGGTGGGCCTCTGCAATCCAATCAGGGTTCTTCTGCACCACGCTCTGGTGGTAGTCAAAGCCGTACATCTGGTCTTGGGCGAGTTGGGTAGGCGTTTTCTCCCCGTTCAGGTAAGAGACATGGGCAGAGGGCTCCAGCTCCAGCACCTTTTTCAGGATGGCATAGTCAAAGCTGATGTAGTCAACCCAGCCCTGGGCCTGCTGCCGCTGCACCATCTCCACCACCTTCTGCGCCAGCGCCTGCCCCCGCTCCTTGCTGATGGCCGAAGGTTTTATTTCCAGGATGAGCCTGGTTTTGTTCTGGTTCAAGCCCGCGTTGAGGTATGCCTCCAGCGTTGGCAGGCTCTCCCCGTTGGGTAATTTCACCTTAGCCAGCTCAGCCGCCGGGGTCTTTTCAATGTGCAGCCCCTTGATGTCATGGTCATGGTTCACAAACAGCACAGAATCTACCGACATGTGCACGTCAAACTCGCTTCCGGTGCAGCCCAACCGGATGGCATGCTGTAGCGCGCCAATGGAGTTCTCAGGGGCACCGGTGTTTTTCCAGGCGCCGCGGTGGGCAATGACTTTGTTTTTGATGAATTCGTCCTTCACAATTCTGAAGGAATACTGCTTTCCGGCTGCCTCCAGCACTACCTCCAGCCATTGGCTCTGCGGGGTAGACGCTGCCGCCTTCTTTACCTTGAGCGTCTTGTCTTTGCTTAACTCAAACAGCCGCGCACTTTCTTTAGAGAGTTTCACCTGGGGCGTACCCGCTCCTTTTGAAACGGGCATCACTTTCCCCACCACCAGGTTCTGCGGGGTATAGGAAAAGTTAGAGAGGGTGATGGGGGCTTGAGCCATGGCCACAGAGGGTAACAGGAGGGTACAGAATACAAAAAACAATCTGGCAACAGGGGTGCGAAGTCTCATAAGAAACAGGTTCAGTGAAGGTTTACAAGTAAGTACTATATCTGCTTTCATGCCAGTAATAAGAAGGGAAAAGTTTCTGTTTTGGGGCTGTTTTCTGAAAAACGGCTCCAAGGAATGTCTAAAAGCGAATACCCCACCACCTTTCGGCAGCAGGGCATTCTACACAACACACAACACTAACTTTAAACGAACTGTTAAGCGTACTCTAAACAAACTAAAATGAACTCTTATACAAACAGGTTCAGAAAATCCTGCCGGCCGTTGAGGTACTCATAGGCGAAGCCTTCCTCCAGCATGCGCAGTTTGATGGCTTCCACATCCTGCGGGTGCTTCACCTCTACCCCAATGAACACGGGGCCTTTCTCCTTGTTGTTCTTCTTGATGTACTGGAAATGGATGATGTCATCTTCTGGGTGCAGCACGCGGTTCACGAAGGTGCGCAGCGCCCCGGGCTTCTGGTTGAACGTGACCATGAAGTAGTGCTTGAGGCCCTGGTGCTGCAGGGCGCGCTCCTTGATATCCTCCATGCGGGTGATGTCATTGTTGCTGCCGCTGATCACGCATACCACGTTTTTACCTTTGATTTCCCCCGCGAAATCTTTTAGAGCCGAAATGCTCAAGGTGCCGGCCGGTTCCAATACCACGCCTTCCTCATTGTACATCTTGAGAATGTCTTCGCAGATTTGGCCTTCGGGCACCAGCACCACGTCATCCAGCAGTTCCCGGCAGATCTCAAATGTGATCTCACCGGGACATTTCACGGCCGCCCCATCTACAAACGAGTCAATGGTCTCCAGCGCCTGACGCTGATCTTCTTTAATGGACCGGTACATAGACGGCGCGCCCAGCGGCTGTACCCCAATCAGTTTGGTGTTGGGGCTCACCTGCTTGAACACACTAGAGACGCCAGAGGCCAACCCGCCCCCGCCAATGGGCATGAACAGGTAATCAATGGCAAAATCAGCGTCTTTGAAAATCTCCAGCCCCACGGTGGCCTGGCCTTCTACAATAGCCAGGTCATCAAACGGCGGAATGAAGGTGCTGCCGCGCCCGTCGCAGAATTCTTTGGCGGCTTTGAACGTGTCATCATACGTGTCACCGGTGAGCACCACCTCCACCATGTCTTTCCCGAAGAGGCGCACTTTGTTCACCTTCTGGGCGGGCGTTTGGGCCGGCATGAAGATGTAGCCTTTGATGCCCAGCAATTGGCAGGCATAGGCCACGCCCTGTGCGTGGTTTCCGGCGCTGGAGCAGACAATCTCCCCCGCCCTTTCCTCGGCAGAAAGCGACGAAATTTTGTTATACGCCCCTCTGATTTTGTAGGAACGCACCACCTGCAGGTCTTCCCGCTTCAGATAGATCTCCGCCCCGTAGGTCTCAGACAGCCACAGGTTCTTCATCAGGGGCGTTTTATAGATCACCCCTTTCAGGTTCTTGGCCGCCTTCTCTACATTGCCTAATGCCACCGCGGTTTCTGGGGAAGCTGTCTCTTTTTGCATGGTGAATTCCTCTTTCTGCTTTTGTCCTGTTTTCAGAAAACAAGCCCTAAAACAAGTACCTTTTTCCCTGGCGCGAGTCTTCAGACTCGTGCCGATGGATGGGTGGAGTCTCCAGACTCCCATTTTACGCTTGGTCTAACTCCTGACAGACCAACGCACTTCGAATCAGTGCCTTTTCGGTCTGTTAGGGGACAGACCGGGGGAGGTAGTTTCCAGACTCCATTCGTCAAAATCCTACTCGTGGCTCCCGGCGAGTCTGGAGACTAGCATCATCTTTTGTCACGAGTCTGGAGACTCGCGCCAGTTGGATCCAGTTGGGTAAAAGCCTGTGAAGCCTAAGAGACTTCACAGGCTTTTCTACTTTGGGCCTGTTTTCTGGAAAACAGGCCCAAAATGTATTTCAACCAATTTGCTTTTCCTCTGATGAGGGAAAGTTCTATCTGCCGGAACGCAGTTTTCTTACGGTAGCCCCGGTCTGCCATAACTCAGACTCACGCACCTCCGCCAACTCGGCTTCCAGCTCGGCACGGTAGCCTGGGGTTGAACCGCGCTGAATGGTACGGGCCGCTTCCTGGCCAGAAGCCACGCTGTCATACAGTTCATTCAATACCGGAAGAGTAGCCTCTCGGAATTTGCCTTTCCAATCTAAAGCGCCGCGCTGGGCGGTTACCGAGCAGTTGCTGAACATCCAGTCCATACCGTTCTCGCCTACCAATGGCACTAAGCTTTGGGTCAGTTCTTCCACCGTCTCATTAAACGCCTCAGACGGAGAGTGACCGCGCTGACGCAACACCTGGTACTGGGCTTCAATGATACCCGCCAAAGCACCCATCAACACACCGCGCTCACCGGTTAAGTCAGAGTATACTTCTTTTTTGAAATCGGTCTCGAACAGGTAACCAGAACCAACGCCAATCCCCATAGCAATAGCTTTTTCATAGGCTTTACCGGTGGCATCCTGGAACACCGCAAACGATGAGTTCAGGCCGCTGCCGGCCAGGAACAGACGGCGCAGGCTGGTGCCGCTTCCTTTAGGAGCTACCAGAATCACATCCACATCAGCGGGCGGAACAATGTTGGTTTGCTCTTTGAAGGTGATCCCGAAGCCGTGCGAGAAATACAGGGTGTTGCCTGGCTTCAGTCTTTCTTTGATGGTGGGCCACACGGCAATCTGACCGGCGTCTGACAACAGGTTGCAGATGATGGTTCCGCGCTCAACGGCTTCTTCAATAGAGAACAACGTCTCGCCTTCTACAAAACCGTCTTGCTTGGCTTTCTCCCAAGAGGCTGAATCCTTGCGCTGGCCCACAATCACCTTGAAGCCATTGTCGCGCATGTTCAATGCCTGACCCGGACCTTGCACGCCGTAGCCAATCACCGCAATCACTTCGTCTTTCAGGGTCTCTTGGGCTTTTGCCAACGGATATTCATCGCGGGTTACCACGGTTTCTTCTACACCGCCGAAATTAATCTTTGCCATTTTACTGTAGCTAATAAAGGTTTTAAGATGATTTACACTTCTAAAAGAGCCCTTCTGAGCTCTTTGCGTTTAGGAGCTGTTTTTGGGGAAATAGCCCCTAAACGGCTTTTTTATCTCTGGCGCGAGTCTCCAGACTCGTGCCGATGGATGCGTGGAGTCTCCAGACTCCCATTACTTTTACTAGTGGTTCCCGGCGAGTCTGGAGACTCGCTTCATCCTTTGTCACGAGACTAGAGTCTCGCGCCAGGTAGTTACAGACTTTCTGTTTTTGGCCTCTTTTCTGAAAAACAGGCTAAAAACGGCTTTGTATTTTTTCCTCCGCTGCGCGGAATTACATGCTGAACACCTTCTCGCGGCTGTTCAGGAACTCGTTTTCCATGACTTCATGGCCCGGCTCGGCGCGTTCAAACTCGCGCAGTTTGCGGTTGAAGCCGTCGCTGTCTTTGATGATGGCGATGCGGGCGCTGCGCACAAACTCTATCAGCCCGAACGGCTGCAGAATCTTGATCAGGTTGTCGGTTTCCTCGCGGTGGCCGGTGGTTTCAAAGACGGTGTAGTCTTTTCTGATCACCACCACGCGGGCTCCGTTTTCGCGCAGCAGCCGCTCCACTTTGGCTTTCTCAGCCACAATATCAGTAGGCACTTTGTAGAGCGCCATCTCCTGCCAAATCACGTCCTCGTTGGTGTTGAAGTACACTTTGAGCACCTCTACCTGCTTCTCAATCTGGCGGGCAATTTTGCTCACCACCTCTTCGGTTTCGTGTACCACAATGTTGAAGCGGTGGATTCCCTCAATCTCACTGGGCGAGGTGTTGAGGCTCTCAATGTTCATCTTGCGGCGGGAGAATATCATGGCGATGCGGTTGAGCAACCCAATCTGGTTCTCTGTGTACACCGTGATGTTGTATTCCTGCCGTTCTATGGGCGCTTGCTCACTCATCTTCTTATAGGTTTAGCAAGGTTATTTCAATCTGATTTCACTCACGCTGCAACCCTGTGGCACCATGGGGAACACGTTGTTCTCTTTGGTCACCATCACCTCCAAGAGGAAAGAACCAGGATTGGTGAGCATTTGCTGCAACGCCTCTACCAGGTTTTCGCGCTGGTTGATGCTGCGGCCCGGTATGCCGTAGCCTTTGGCTACCGTCACGTAATCTGGGCTGGTGATGTCCACGAACGAGTAGCGGCGCTCATGGAATAGCTCCTGCCACTGGCGCACCATACCCAGGAACTGGTTGTTCAGAATCAGGATTTTCACGTCAATGCCGCTCTGCATAATGGTGCCCAGTTCCTGAATGGTCATCTGCACGCCGCCATCGCCAATCACGGCCACCACGGTTCTGTCCGGTGCGCCAAACTTGGCCCCGATGGCGGCCGGTAAGGCGAAGCCCATGGTGCCCAAGCCGCCGCTGGTAATGTTGCTGCGGGTCTGGTTCAACTTGGCGTAGCGGCAGGCCACCATCTGGTGCTGCCCCACATCGGTGACAATGATGGCGTCGCCGTTGGTGAGTTCGTTCAGTTGTTGAATCACCTCGCCCATGGTCATCTCATCGCTGGTGGGGAACAACTCTTCTCTGATGACAGCGTCAATTTCCTGCTGTTCGAACTCCCGGAATTTGGCCAGCCACTCGGTGTGCTGTTTGGTTTCCACCATCTGGGTGAGCAACGGTAAGGTTTCTTTGCAGTCGCCCCACACCGGCACGGTGGTCTTCACATTCTTGTCAATCTCGGCTGGGTCAATGTCCAGGTGAATAACTTGCGCCTGCTTGGCATATTTGTCTAAACGGCCAGTCACGCGGTCATCAAAGCGCATGCCTATGGCAATCAAGACATCACACTCGTTGGTCATCACGTTGGGGCCGTAGTTGCCGTGCATGCCCAGCATGCCTACGTTCTGCGGGTGATCAGTAGGCAAAGCACCCGCGCCCATGATGGTCCAGGCCGCCGGAATTCCTGTTTTCTCCAGGAACGCCTTAAATTCTTGTTCGGCGGAGCCGAGCATCACGCCCTGCCCCCAAAGCACAAACGGCTTCTTGGCTTTGTTAATTAATTCCGCCGCCTGGCGAATGTATTCTTTGCGCACAATGGGCTTGGGCCGATAGCTGCGGATGTGGTCACACGGCGTGTAGCCTTTGAACGCAAACTTCTGCAGCTGCGCGTTTTTGGTAATGTCAATCAACACCGGACCAGGACGACCGCTGCGGGCAATGTGAAAAGCCTTGGCTAATACCTCAGGAATCTCGGTGGCATCGGTTATCTGGTAATTCCACTTGGTGACGGGGGTGGTGATGCCAATCACATCGGCTTCCTGAAACGCATCGGTGCCCAGCAAGTGCGCGAATACCTGACCTGTGATGCAGACCAAAGGCGTGGAGTCAATCAAGGCATCGGCGAGGCCAGTCACTAAGTTGGTAGCACCGGGCCCACTAGTCGCGAACACCACGCCTACTTTGCCGGAGCTTCGGGCGTAGCCCTGACCGGCATGAATGCCACCTTGCTCGTGGCGCACCAAGATGTGTTTTAAGTCGCCTTCAAAGTCATAGAGCGCATCATAGATGGGCATGATGGCTCCACCCGGATAGCCGAAGATGGTGTCTACACCTTCCACCACGAAGCCGTGCAGTAGCGCCTGGCTACCGCTCATCATGGTGTCTGTCTCAGGCAAGGCTGGGGCTTGTTTCTCTTGCGTTAACATAGGCTTCGTCTTGTAAATCGGTGATACAACCGTGGCTGGCATCACTTACCGTTCTAATGTATTTCAACAATACCCCGCTCTGCACGTTGGCTTTCGGGCGTTGCCACACGCTTCTGCGGGCAGTTAATTCAGCTTCGTCTAGCTGCACGTCTATGGTGTTGGTGGAGGCGTCCAGCACAATCCAGTCGCCGTCTTCTACCAGGGCAATGGTACCGCCGTCGTAGGCTTCGGGGCTCACGTGGCCTATCACAAACCCGTGGGTCCCACCTGAGAAGCGACCATCAGTTATGAGGGCTACTTTATCGCCTAAACCGGCACCCATGATGGCCGAGGTGGGTTTCAGCATTTCGGGCATGCCCGGACCGCCTTTAGGCCCCACGTACCTTATGACGACGACCTGACCCGGTTGAATCTTACCAGCGGCGATGCCGTCATTCAGTTCTTCTTCAGAGTTAAACACAATGGCCGGACCTTCAAACCGCAAGCCTTCTTTCCCCGAAATCTTGGCCACCGCTCCTTTGCTGGCCAGGTTGCCATACAGGATTTGGATATGGCCGTCTGATTTGATGGGGTTGGAAAGCGGTCTCAGCAAGTCCTGCTCCGCGCCCAGTGGTTTTACATTTTCTAGGTTTTCCGCGAGGGTTTTGCCCGTCACGGTCAGTAAATCGCCGTTCAGTAAACCCGCCTCCAGCAATGTTTTCTGCACCGCCGGCACGCCGCCCAAGGCGGAAAGGTCTTCCATGAGGTACTTGCCGCTCGGTTTCAAATCGGCCAACACCGGCACGCGGTTGCTCACGTCCTGGAAATCTTCCATGGTGAGGTGCACGCCCGCCGCATGGGCAATGGCGATGAGATGCAGTACGGCATTGGTAGAACCGCCCAGTACCGTAATCATGACCAGCGCATTTTCAAAGGCCTCACGGGTTAAGATGTCTCTTGGCTTGATGTCTTTCTCCAGCAGGTTCAGAATATAGGCACCGGTATCAAGCGCTTCCTGGTTTTTCTCTGGGCTCACGGCCGTGGCCGAAGACGAGAAAGGCAGGCTCATGCCCAGGGTCTCAATAGCGGCCGCCATGGTGTTGGCCGTGTACATTCCGCCGCAGGCACCCGGACCCGGACATGCGTTCCGGATGATGCCGCGGTAATCTTCGTCTGAGATAGTGCCGTTCAGTTTCTTGCCGTAGGCTTCGAAGCAGGAAACAATGTTCAGCTTCTGGCCTTTGTACTCGCCGCCTTTGATGGTACCGCCGTAAATCATGACGGACGGGCGGTTGAGGCGCGCCATGGCAATCAGGGCACCTGGCATGTTCTTGTCACAGCCTACCACCGTGGCCACCGCATCATAGTAATGCGCACCGGCCATGGCTTCAATGGAATCAGCAATCAGTTCTCTACTCACCAGAGAATAGCGCATGCCCGCGTTACCATTGGTAATACCGTCGCTCACGCCTATGGTGTTGAACCGCAGGCCTACCATGCCGTTGGCCTGCACGCCTATTTTCACTGCATCGGCTAAGCCGTTCAGGTGCATGTTGCAGGTGTTCCCCTCAAAGCCGGTAGAGCAGATGCCCACAAACGGTTTGCGCAGGTCTTCTTCTTTCACCCCTGAGCCAATCAGCATGGCCTGCGAGGCAGGAAGGCTGTCGTCTTTGGTGTAGATGCCGCTGTATTTATTTAGAGCCATGGTTTGCTATTTTTACCTCACCCCCGGCCCCTCTCCCACGGAGAGGGGAGCTTTGCGGTAAAGCGTTTTTTAAATGTTATTGCGTTTTTGGCCTACTTTCTAAAAAACAGGCCGGAAACGAATTCTTTTAATTTTAACTGGTGCGAGTCTCCAGACTCCAGTGCTCCACTTTTGTTTCCCGGCGAGTCTGGAGACTCGCTTTATCTCTTGATATGAGACCGGAGTCTCGCGCCAATTGGGATTAGTTTATTTTCCGTTTTTGGTCTACTTTCTGGAAATCAGCCCGAAAACATATTGGTGTATCCATCTTCCTCGGTCTGTCAGGGGATAAACCAAGGAAACAGAAATATTTTATTCTGTTAGTCACGGAAGTAACTCCCGCGCCCATAGTAAACAGGTTACATTCCATTTTCCGTTTTCGGCTTATTTTCTGAAAAACAGGCCAAAAACGCATTTCCGTTCTCCCCTCTCCGTGGGAGAGGGGCCGGGGGGTGAGGTCCTAAATAATAGTACTTAGCCCCAACTCCAGGTTTTTCAAATGCCGAAAACACTCGCCGCCCTCCTGCACGTAGTCGGCGATGAAGCAGCCCACTTGCTCGGTGGTGTAAGGGTTATCGCTATTCAGTTCTGGGGTCAAAACTTTTCTACGCAAGGCATAATCCACGCCTTCTTTTACCAAGGTCGCCTCATCATACATCCCGAAGTGCTCCAGCATCATGGCCACAGACAAAATGGTAGCGATAGGGTTGGCAATGCCTAAGCCTTTGCCCTGCGGGAAAGAACCGTGAATAGGCTCAAACAACGCGGCGGTCTCGCCTACCGATGCTGAAGGCAGCAAGCCTAAAGAGCCGGCAATCACCGAGGCCTCGTCTGAGATAATATCCCCGAACATGTTCTCGGTGAGAATCACATCAAACTGCTTGGGGTTAAGAATCATCTGCATAGCAGCGTTGTCCACGAACAGGTAATCAACCGCAACAGAAGGATATTCCGGGGAAATCTGCTGCACCACTTCGCGCCACAAGCGGGAAGTTTCCAGCACGTTGGCTTTGTCTACCAGGGTCAGTTTGTTGCGCCGGGTGGTCGCCGATTGGAACGCCAGGTGCGCAATGCGCACAATTTCCTCGCGGGAATAGGTGCAGTGGTCATAGGCACCATCGGCGGTGCGGCCTTTCTCCCCGAAGTAAATACCGCCGGTCAGCTCCCGGTAAATCAACATATCAGAGCCTTGAATGCGGTCTGCCTTCAACGGCGAATGCTCAATCAGAACGTCATAAGCCGTTACCGGACGAATATTGGCAAACAGACCTAATGACTTTCTCAGGCGCAACAGCCCTTGCTCCGGACGTACTTTGGCAGCAGGATTGTTATCATATTTCGGGTCCCCGATGGCGCCCAATAAGATGGCATCGGCCTCAAAGCAAGCCTGTAGGGTTGACTCCGGAAGCGGGTCGCCGGTGGCGTCAATGGCGCAGGCGCCCATGAGTTGCACGTCCAGCTCAAACTGGTGCCCGAAACGCTCAGACACCGCCTCCAGCACTTTCAGGGCCTCGGTACAAACTTCCGGCCCGATTCCGTCGCCGGGTAAAACGGCTATTCTTTTAGTTAATACGCCCATGGTCTGTTGCTTTCGTATTGTTCTATCGCTTCTTTCTGGTTCACTAAAAAATCAATGTCATCGTAGCCATTGATGAGGCACTCTTTCTTGTAGGCGTCAATGGCGAAGGGGATTTTCTCTTCCCACACCGGCACTTCCAGTTCCTGGTTGACCAGATTCACCACCAGCGTGGTCTGCGGGTCTTCTTCAATCTGGGTCAGCAATCTTGCCAGCACCTCGTCGCTCACCTGCAGTGGCAACAGGCCATTGTTCAACGCATTGCCTTTAAAGATATCGGCGAAGAAGCTGGAGATAACCACCTTGAAACCGGCATCATAAATAGCCCAGGCAGCGTGCTCGCGGCTACTGCCGCACCCGAAGTTTTTGCCTGCCACCAGGATTCTTCCGCTGTAGCGGCCTGTGTTCATAACAAAATCTGCCTTCGGCTGACCAGTGTTGTCAAAGCGCCAGTCTCTGAATAAATTCTCCCCGAAACCTTCGCGGGAGGTGGCCTTTAAAAAACGGGCCGGGATAATCTGGTCGGTATCTATATTCTCAATCGGCAACGGAACCGCTGTGGATTGAAGCACTTCAAACTTTTCCATTTAACTGCATTATGTGCCACAAGTGCACTTTACAATTCTTTATATGATCGTCCCCCTTGGAAGGGGGGTTGGGGGATGATTACTCGTGCAGATGTTCGCATTCCCGAGAATCAATATTTCTTTTTTCTGGGTTGAAGCTGATGGTTCTTCAACTGCCTTTGTCATCCCCCTACCCCCTTCCAAGGGGGACGACCAGGTATGCGTACCTAAAAATTAATTCAGGTATTGGGTAATGTCCACAATCTTTCCTTCCACGGCGGTGATGGCGGCTACCAAGGGGCTGGCCAGCAAGGTGCGGGAGCCGGGGCCCTGACGGCCCTCAAAATTGCGGTTAGAGGTAGAGACGCAGTAAGCGCCGGCCGGGATCTTGTCTTCATTCATGGCGAGGCAGGCGCTGCAGCCTGGCTCCCGTAGCTCGAAACCCGCCTCGGCTAATACTTTGTCAATGCCTTCTTCAATGGCTTGTTTCTCCACTTGCTTTGAACCAGGAACAATGATGGCCTCAACATGCGCGGCTTTTTTCTTGCCCTGCACAAACCTGGCTACCTGGCGCAAATCTTCAATGCGGGAATTGGTGCAAGACCCGATGAACACGTACTGGATTTCTTTGCCCAACAAGGACTCGCCCGGCTGGAAGCCCATGTACTGCAGTGATTTGCTGTAGCTGGCCTGCTCACTTACCGGCACCTCTGTCGGAATCAATGCGTCAATGGCCATGCCCATGCCCGGGTTGGTCCCGAAGGTTATCATCGGCGCAATGTCGGCCGCATCAAAGGTCAATTCCTTGTCAAAGCTGGCTCCTTCTTCGGTGAACAGGGTTGACCAGTAGGCCACGGCCTGCTCCCAGCGCTCGCCCTTTGGTGCGAACTCCCGGCCGTTCAGGTAATCAAAAGTGGTTTGGTCTGGGGCAATCATTCCGCCGCGGGCACCCATCTCAATGCTCATGTTGCAGACCGTCATGCGGCCTTCCATGCTCAGGTTGCGGAACGCACTGCCCGCATACTCTACAAAGTATCCTGTAGCTCCACCGGTACCTAGTTTGGAAATCACGTAGAGGATAATGTCTTTGGCGGTTACGCCGGGTCTCACCTCACCGTCAACGGTGATGCGCATGCTCTTGGGTTTGCTCAACAGCAAGCACTGCGAGGCCATTACCTGCGCTACCTGGCTGGTGCCAATTCCAAACGCAATCGCGCCGAAAGCTCCATGGGTAGACGTGTGGCTGTCGCCGCACACAATGGTCATGCCCGGTTGGGTAATGCCCAGTTCCGGCCCCATCACGTGCACTATGCCTTGCTTCTCATGGCCCAGGCCGTACAATTCAATGTTGTGCTTAGCGCAGTTCTCAGTGAGTTTGTCTACCTGAAACCTAGACAGCGGCTCCTCAATGGGCAGGTGCTGGTTTTTGGTAGGTACGTTATGGTCGGCGGTGGCTACAATCTGCTCTTTGCGGAACAGCGGCAAGCCCCGCGCCTCAATCTCATCAAACGCTTGTGGACTGGTTACTTCATGTATGAGGTGACGGTCAATGTAAAATACATCTAACCCACCCGGGATGGACTTCACCACGTGAGCGTCCCAAATTTTATCTAATAATGTCTTTGCCATAGTTGTCACGTTTGTCATCTGGTAAGGCTGCTCTCTTCTACTTTTCCCTTCTCACTTTTGCCGTGTTCATTCAAGATGACAGCGGGTAATTAATTTGCAGAAACCAGATTATCCTGCTCCACCATTAAATGGAGGTCTTCGTCTACTACTTCTTTCTTTTTGTCTGCTACTTCCAGGAAGGCTGCATACGCCTTGTCTAAGGCTGCTTTCTCTAAGGCATACCCCAATTTCTGCATGCGGTACGCTAAGGCGGCTCTGCCAGAACGGGCTGTTAACACAATAGAAGAATCCTCGGCACCTACTTCTTTGGGGTCAATGATTTCATAGGTCTCACGGTGCTTAATCACGCCATCCTGGTGAATACCACTGCTGTGTGCAAACGCATTGGCGCCCACAATGGCCTTGTTGGGCTGCACCTGCATGCGCATCATGTGTGATACCAAGTGAGAGGTTTCGGTCAACAGACGGGTATTCACGCTGGTGTCCAGGTTCAAATAAGGGTGTTGGCGGAGAATCATCACGACTTCCTCCAGGGCTGTATTGCCGGCGCGTTCCCCTACCCCGTTGATGGTGCACTCAATCTGGCGGGCACCGTTGATGGCACCGGCAATAGAGTTCGCGGTAGCCAAACCCAGGTCATTGTGGCAGTGGGTGGAAAGGGTCACATTCTGCACACCGCGCACGTTCTCATACAGATATTTAATCTTGGCGCCATATTCTTCTGGCAGGCAATAACCGGTGGTGTCTGGGATGTTCAATACGGTGGCACCGGCTTTGATGACGGCTTCGCAGACCATAGCCAAAAATTCATTGTCGGTGCGGCCAGCGTCTTCGGCGTAGAATTCTACGTCTTCTACAAAGCTTTTCGCTAGCTTTACGGCCGCCACGGCCCGTTCAATCACATCGGCCTGGGTGGTGCGCAGCTTGAATTTCACGTGCGATTCTGAGGTACCTATACCCGTATGGATTCTGGGGTAACGGGCGGTTTTCAAGGCCTCAGCCGCTACTCTTATGTCATTTTCCACCGCTCGGGTCAGGCCGCACACGGTGGCTTCTTTGGTTTGGGCCGCAATGGCGCGCACCGCTTCAAAGTCGCCGGGGCTGGAAACGGGGAAGCCAGCTTCAATTACATTTACACCTAGAAGTTCCAGTTGCCGCGCAATAACCAACTTCTCATCCATGTTTAATTTGCAGCCGGGCACTTGCTCGCCGTCGCGCAACGTGGTATCAAATATTTGTATCTTCTGAGCTGACATCGTTATTTTGGCTTCTTATTCGTTACAAAGAAGTCAGTACTTTTACTGAGGCCAAAAACTTTTTTAAACGAGTCTACTATTTCCAAGCGCCTCTTTTCAATTCACATCAATTTGAAAATCAATATTTTAAAACATTTTTCATTACAATGCCCAACCAAAATATTGACCCCATTTTTCAATTGATAAAATCACTCTCGCCCTCAGAGAAACGGCACTTCAGGCTGTTTACCAACAAGAGCGGCTCCAGTGAAGACTTGAAGTTTCTGCAGCTGTTTGATGCCCTGGACCAGCAGGAAACCCTAAACGAAACCCAGATTCTCAAACAGGTGCCCAGCATTAAAAAGGCACAGTTGGCCAACCTTAAGAGCAACCTGTACAAGCACCTGCTCTCCAGCCTTCGGGCCTACCACGCTCCGCAGAACCTGGATATTCAGCTGCACGAGCAGCTGGACTACGCCCGCGTACTCTATAACAAAGGGTTCTACCAGCAAAGCCTCAAAATGCTGGACAAAGTAAAGGTAGCGGCGCTGGAGTCAGAGTTGCCCCACATTGCGCTCACCGCTATTGACCTGGAAAAACTAATTGAGAGCCAATATATTACCCGCAGTTTGAGCGGCCGCGCCGAAAGCCTAACCCAGGAGGCCACCTCGGTCTCTACCCATTTGGCCCAAATGCACCAGCTCTCCAACGTAGCGCTCAGGCTCTATGGCCATTACCTCAAAGTCGGGCTTGCCCGGAACCAGGAAGACTATGCCTCCATTACCGCTTTCTTCCAGGAGAACCTGCCGGTGATTGAATTGCAGAAGGCGGGCTTTTATGAGAAGCTGTACTTCTACCAGGCCCACGTGTGGTACCACCTCATGACCCAGGACCTGAAAGCCTGCTACCGCTTCGCCCAGAAATGGGTAGACCTGTTTGACCAGTACCCGCACATGAAGGAGCGGCGGCCGGTGTTGTACATCAAAGGCATGCACAACCTGCTCAACGCGCTCTACAACCTGCTGTACCACTCCAAATTCATTCAGGTGCTGCAGCAGTTAGAGGATTTTGCCAATGACCCCAAGCGCCGGTCTACCCCCAACATTGACACTCTTCTGTTCCTGTACATTTACACGAACAAGATCAACGCCTATTTCTTAGAAGGCAAGTTCACCGAGGGGCTGCAGATCATACCCGGCGTATTGCAGAACCTGGAAGGCTTTCAGGCGCAGCTAGACCCGCACCGCATGCTGGTTTTCTACTACAAGATTGCCAGCCTGTACTTTGGCAGCGGCAATTTCAGGAAAGCCATTGAGTACCTGAACAAGGTCATTCATCACCGCAACACCAGCCTGCGCGAAGACTTACAATGTTTCGCCCGCATTCTCAACCTCATTGCCCACTACGAGGCCGGTTATGATGATGACGCCCTGGACTACCAAATCCGGACGGTCTACCATTTCCTGGGCAAAATGGACAATCAGCAGCAGATGCAGGTGGAGATCTTTAAATTCCTCCGGAAGGTGGGCAGTATTGCCCCCCATGAGGTAAGAGACGCCTTCAGTGAATTAAAGGAACGTTTGATCCAGATTTCACAGAACCCCTATGAGCGGCGGCCCTTCCTGTACCTTGACATTATCTCCTGGCTGGAAAGCAAGATTGAGAATATTCCGGTACAGGAGGTCATGCGCCGCAAAGTGGGGCGGTTGAAGTAGTTCGCGTTTTTGGCCTGTTTTGAGGAAAACAGGCCAAAAACAGAGGTTCCGCTTTGCCATAGCCAGTCAATACTGAGGAGCACCGCCACGTCTATTCGTTCTCAGTTCAGGCCGTGGCTAGAAATTGTTCAGTAGTGAACACTTGCTTGTTCACCACTGAACAAGTAGACTTATGGGGTTTTTATTAGTTCCTGGAAATTAACTGATTATAAATCTGGCATAGCCCTTGACTTAGCTGTTTGAAGGCGCGGCATGTCTTTGTTGGTCTGGTGTTCAGGGTACCTGGCCTAACTTCCGGCAAAAGAACAGCCGAGGCTTTTATAAACAGAATCCTCAAATTATTTCCATGCTCCGTCTCCTGCTCGTCTTTGCTCTCTTTTCTTTCGCCTTCCCTTTCACGTCCTCTCCTCTTGCGCAGGGGGCCAGCACTGATATTTTCTATCTCGTCAAGCCTTTGCTCCCCCACAGTGCGGCCTTACAGGTTTCCTTTCAATACAGAAGCAACGCGGCTGGTAAATTGATTCTCAGGTTTGAGAACAATTCCTGGGGCGACAGGGATCTCTTCAACTGCCTGACGGGACTTACCGTAAGCCCAGCCCCGCAAAGCATTGAAATGCTGCCAGACAGCAGCCTGATCAAAATAATAGCGCAACCTAACCAGGAATTGCAGGTCCGGTACGCCATTAGGCAAGATTTCAATGTGACGCTCAAAAACGTTCACCGGTACCGCCCAATTGTTCAGAAAGAGTACTTTCATGTTCTAGGGATGCGCCTGTTTCTTGTGCCTGAAAACCTGTTTCAAAGCGATTCAGATTCAGCCAGGATTGAAATCAACTGGGCTGCCCCAGCGGCAGGCCATATCTTTCACAGCAACTTTGGGCCGGGCCTCCGGCAGAAGGCGAACCTGACCAAAGACATGCTGTATTCTACATTTTTTATAGGTGGCGATTTCAGGAGGTACAGTTATAGCTGGAAAAACCAGACCATTTACTTGGTCACCCGGGGTAACTGGTCCTCATTCACAGACCAGCAGGTGTTGGACATTCTCAAAGCCACCATTCCGGCACAGATGGATTTTTGGAAAGACAGACTAGACGCGCCCTTTTCGGTAAGCCTGCTCCCCACGTTTGAGGAGTGGACAGACTCCTCCAAGTCTTACTCTCTGGGCGGGAGCGGCTTGCTGAATTCCTTTATCTCCTTCTCCTCTAACAACCCAGGCACAGAGCTCAAGATGTTGCGCTGGCTCTATAACCATGAACTGCTTCATCGCTGGATTGGCCAAACCCTGGTTAATGAGGAAGAGGAAAAACAGTATTGGTTCAGTGAAGGATTTACTGACTATTACGCCTATAAACTCATGCTCAGGAATAACCAGATCAGCCTGGAGGATTTTCTAGACGTGATCAACAAAGAGGTATTGGCACCTCATTATCAGTCACCGGTCAGAACCCTCCCCAACTCAGAACTCACGCAGCAAAAATTCTGGTCTGATAGGCAATACAATAAACTCCCCTACCGGCGAGGCCTGCTCTATGCCCTGCTCCTGGACAGCCAGATAAAAAAGAAATACCACGGTAAGAAAAGCCTTGATAATCTCATGAAAAACCTGATGGCCCAAGCCAAAAAAAGTGGTGACTTCAAATTCAACCATACTGTCTTTCAGGACCAGTTAGACACCTACTTAGGCTCAGCAGCCATTACTGAATTTGGAAGATACATTCTGCACGGGAATTTGATCAATTTTGAAGAATCTCTTCCTGCAGGCTTACTTCTGGAGACGCAAAAAGACATTCCGGCAATCATTATTTCACCATTGGCCAATAAAAAGAAACTGGCGGATTTACTGGGTAAATGAGAGTAGACATCTGGTTCTTGCCAGAACGCGCTTCCGCTGTTTCTGGCCTGTTTTTTAAAAAACAGGCCAGAAACAAAATACCGCTTTGCTTCCCTAAGAAAATCTGATCTTACAGCTTCTGCCAATTCATATCATCCTTACCTTCAGCAGTCGCAACATTTCTCTCCTAACACTGTTGAAACCGAACCCCATATACGTAGAAACACACATAGAAACCTCCCTGGAGCGACTATGGGAATTTACCCAGTCCCCAGAAATGCATCAGGAATGGGACTTGCGCTTCCATTCCATAGCATATTTACCCAAGCACTCTAAAGACGAACCACAGCGGTTTCTGTACCAAACGCAAATTGGATTTGGTTAAAAGTAATTGGCGAAGGCAAGAGCACCGGGACCCAAAGCAAAGTAACCGGAGAAAGCACGTCTGCCTTAAAATTTTGGTCAGACGAGAAAATTTCGCTTATCAAAACAGGTTCTGGGTACTGGAACTATATTCCTATCGCCAGCGGCGTGAAATTTATAACTTGGTTTGATTACCAAACCAGATATGGATTTGTAGGGAAAGTAGTAGATAAGATTTTATTCAGGCCGCTCATTGGCTGGGCCACCGCCTGGAGCTTTGATGCCCTCAAAAGATGGCTGGAGAAAGGACAGCCCCCGTTACCAACAGCCCTGCTGGCCCAAGCGGCCCGCGAATTACCCCAACCGGAAGCGCATGAACATGAATAGGTCCATCTTACAATGGTTTCAAAAGATCATCTCTTCAATAAACGGGTGACACTAGACAGGCAGTCTAATTCATAGGGTACTGATCTGCACAAGAGTGGTTTAATTGGGCATAGGGAAACCTGTAGCAGGTAAATAGGATACCCCCTCCCCTAAAACTCTCAGCTTGCCATTAAGGTATCCAGAAAGTAGCCCTCCTCCCTTAGCTGGGCCTTATACTTCCAGAGTTCCAGCTCTTCCATGACCAGATTGGCCAGGTATTTCAGGGTGAGCTGGTCTTCCAGGGAGAACGTTCTGGGTTCTCTGTCTACCAGACACACCGCGCCCAATTGAAAGCCGTCATGCGTTCTCAGGGGAGCCGCGGCGTAGAACCTGAGCCCGAACTCGCCGGCCACAAACGGGTTGGCCAGCAAAGAAGGCTGCTCCAGGGCATCTGGAAACACGGTTGGGTTTTCATTGAGAATGGCCAGGCCGCTCAAACTGCTGCCGCGGTCAACTTCAGTAATCCCGTCCAGCCCCACCTGCGCCTTTAACCAGACCCGCTCCCTGTCTACAAAAGAGATCATGGCCACCGGTACTTTGAACAGGTGGGCCGCCAAAGACACCACATGCCGCAGGGTGCCCTCTGTTTCTGCATCAACCGGGTTGGGGTGGTTGGTATCTAGAATGCGGTACTCGTGTAATTTGGTAAGCCGTTCCTGATCATTCTCAGGAATAATATTCATTCTTAAAGCTCGTCGCATCATCAAAAATTCAAACGCTCATATCAACTTCACAGCGGTATTTCGCCGGCTGCGCACTTCTTAGGTGTACGGGGAGAGGTAGATTCCGTTGGAAAAATCCTGCTGGTTTCTTTGCAGACTGCCATTGCCGCTGTATTTCTGTTTTTAGCCTGTTTTTCAGAAAACAGACCCAAAACGCCCTGTAGCCGTTTTCAGGCAGGCGCTCCATGGCTGCACCAGGGATCTTACCCGCAATAACCCTCTGAAAGTCAACACTAAACAACTTCAGGCCCCTTCCACCCTCCGCGGGGCGCGGTTTAAAGTACCATAACAGTTCTGGCTGGTCACGGCTTGTCTGGCCAAAGTTCTTCCGGTTTCGCCTTATCTTTGGGCAGCGGACAGGTGAGATGTATCTGCCCCTGAAAATTAGCACCTATGATCAACTACAACCCCAAAGACTGGTTCATCTTCATCTTCAGGTTCTCCAAGTCAGACACGTTCAGGCAACTGCTTCCGCTGTTGATTATGGTGGGCATTTACGCGGGTTTCATCTCTTTTCTGGAGAACCACTACCTGCAGCTGTCGCAGAATGACAACCTCAAGAATGTGGGGCTCATGCACAGCGTGCTGGGGTTTGTGCTATCGCTGTTGCTGGTGTTCAGAACCAATACCGCCTATGACCGCTGGTGGGAAGGCCGAAAGGTCTGGGGCAGCCTCACCAACGTTTCCAGAAATTTAGCGCTTAAGCTGCAGGCGTGCGTGAAGGACCAGGAGACGAGGAGTTATTTCCGGCAGATGATCCCCAACTTTGCCTTCGCCCTAAAAAACCACCTGCGTGAAAATGAGGATTACCAGGAGCTGGACCCGGTCTTAGATTTAAAACCAGAGAAGCACCTGCCCAACCAGATTGCCTGCGCCCTCTTTGACAAAGTTAATGCCCTGCACCAGCAAGGCGCCCTCACCACCGCCCAGCTGCTGGTGCTAGATGAAGAAATCAAGACCCTGACAGAAATTACCGGCGCCAGCGAACGGATCAAGAACACGCCCATTCCTTTTACCTACAGCGTGTTCATCAAGAAGTTCATCTTCTTTTATGTCATGACGCTGCCGTTTGGGTGGTCGTTCAGCATGGGGTATTATGTGATTCCGGTGGTCATGCTCATTCTGTACGCCATGGCCAGCCTGGAGCTGATTGCTGAGGAAATTGAGAACCCGTTCGGGACCGATGACAATGATCTGCCGCTAGACCAGATCTGCACCAACATCAGGAAACACGTGGCCGAACTGCTGGATTGATAGTGCCATTTTCACCGGGCGGGCCATTTCCTGTTTTTGGCCTGTTTTCAGAAAAACAGCTCCAAAACAGCCTTGCCAGATAGTTTGGCCAAAACAAAAAGAGCCAGCGGCGCATGCATTGCCCGCTGGCTCTTTTTTTAGGGTGGAAGCCGGTAGGGCTTCTGATTTTGTCTCTGGCACAGCGGCTGCCTAGGCCTCTGGAGAGATTCTGTTTTAGACCTGTTTTCTGAAAAACAGCCCTAAAACGTTATCACCGGCAGGGTATACGCTGATTAAAACGCTTTTACAACAGGAAAACCAGAAAACGGTAATCTGGTTCAGCAGTGAGAGGCTTAGCCTTGTTTCACCAGCTGAATCTCAGCGTGCAGGCGAATCTCATCACTCACCACCACGCTTCCGGCCTCGGTCACGGCACTCCAGGTCAGCCCAAACTCTTTGCGGCTGATCTTGCCCGTAACAGTGAAACCGGCTTTGGTCTGGCCATACGGGTCAACCACAATCCCCCCCAGCTCTACGTCAAGGGTTACCGGGTGGGTATTGCCTTTGATGGTGAGGTCCCCGTGCAGCTTGGCAGAATCGCCACTGGTTTTCTCATAGCGGTTGCCCACAAATCTGATTTCGCCGTGGTTGGCAGTATCAAAGAAATCAGGGGATTTCAGGTGGGTGTCGCGCTGCTCGTTGTTGGTGTTGATAGAGTTCACATCGGCGGTGAACACTACGCTGGCGGTGTTGTCAAAATCGTCCCCCTCGGTTTCAGCCTCTACACTGAACGTCTGGAAATAACCGGTAACGGTGGTGATCATTAAGTGCTTCACCTTGAACTGCACTTCACTGTGGGTGGGGTCCAGAGACCATTTGGTAGTTGCCATAGTTGTATTGTTAGTTGATGGTTTGCGGCCCGAGCTAAGGTATACGATCCCCACTGCTTCGGGTTAATTTACCGTTAAAACATTTAATGTACATACATAGATAAAGAATTCAGCTTTCCGCTCCAAACAAATTCTCTGTTTCTGGCCTGTTTTTTTGAAATCAGGCCCAAACCGGCCATCTGCCCCTGCTGTCAATGCTTTCTGGTTTACAGCAGTTTATCTACCCTGCAATGGGAGCTACCGCCCTAAAGGGCTTTGTTTTCTGAAACCAGCAGCCAACCCTCCTACTCTTTCCCCTCCCCGGGTTCGGCCATGGCCGATGTGTATTTATGGATGTCTGCCGCCACTTTTCTGATGAACTCTAACTGCTCTGCCAGCAGCCTGTCATCTGCAGAAAGGGTTGCCGGCGGGTCAGCAGAAGGCTCCCCGGAGCTGTGGGCGGCTTCATGAAGCTGGAACGCGGGGTCTAAGTGCCTGATAGCCTCTGTGAGCAAATGCAGCGACCGGCGCACATTCTTCTGGATGGCCTCTGGGTACAGGCAGGGCTGGGCGTTGATCTTGCCGGAAATGACCGTGGCAATGTAAGACGACAGCACATGGTTGAGCACCACCAGCTGGTAGATCTCCCGGCTGTGCAGCTGCTTGCTCTTTGGCTCTGCGGCCATGCGCTGAAACGCCGCCGACAGGTCTGCCGACTTCACGTTGACTTCCTTGCGGGCCAGCTTGTATTGCACATTTGACACGGCGTTTCCTGCCAGCAGCCCCGCCAGCACCTGCAGATAGTTCAGGTTGGCCTTTAACGCGTTTTGCAGGAACGTCCCCACCTGTTTTGACTCCCAGTTGGGCAGAATCAGGTAGGTGGCGGCAAAAGCAATGGCGCAGCCCGCCACGGTGTCTACCAGGCGCTCCTCCACAATGGCCAGTCCGCCGCCGCCCAGAAAGCTGAACAGGATGAGCATGAACGGCGTCATGAGGGTAACGCTGAGCACGTAGTTCATGCGCTGCACCGTGTAAAAACCGGTCATGAACAGGACCATGAACACAAACTGGATGGTCTCATTTTTAAACAGGTACAGAATGAGCAACCCAATGGCGCCCCCCAGCACGGTGCCAATGATACGCTGCACGTTTCGCTGCTTGGTCAAACTGAAGGCAGGTTTCAGGATGAAGACCACCGTGAGCAACACCCAGTAGCTGTGCTCCCCGTACGGGAACAGCCGGGTAAGGGCAAAGGCGACCACGGCCACCAGCGCCATGCGCAGCGAGAACCGAAACACAGAAGAAGACAGGCCCATGTTGCTCCACAGCAGCCGGGGCGAAAAATTCTGGCGGGTCACAAACAGCGAAAACTGGAGCTCCCGGTTCTGGTACGCCTCTTGCGCCGCCTCCGTGTTGAAATAAGACCTGATATCTGTGAGCCGCTGCACAATGCCTCTAATGTTCACCAGTATCTTCTTGAGCACCAGCGTGTGGGCGGTAGGCTCCTGCACATCTATTGCCTCTATCTTCTGCTTCAGGCTTTCCAGCTGCGGCAGTACGTTCAGCGGCGTGCCCGGCTGGTAGTTGGCTTGCAGCGCCAGCCCAATGCGGTCCAGCTCATCTGCCAGGCGCTCAATGATCTCAGAAATGTCTCTCAGAACACCCGTGCCCGCAAACTTCTCATTAATGGACGCATAGTCATAGTGAATAGAAGTGATCTGCTCATACAGATCCACCAGGTCTACAAAGATCATCACCAGCGTTCTACCCGTGTCTGTTGACTCCTGCACCATCTGCCTACTTTTGAAAAGCACCTCGCGCGCGGCAACCTGCTTCTCACTCACCAGCACCTGCTGCGCCACCAACCTGCGGTACTCCGGCTCCATGTCTGTTGGCGACCGGTAAAAAGAGGCTTTGATGCGCAGGTACTTGGCCACCTCGCGCACGCTTTCGCCCAGCGCCTGCTGGGCCGGCCGGTAAGGCATCATCTGGTGAGACAGCAGGCTCAACAGCAAATACCAGACACCGCCGGTTAGCACCAGACCCGCGTACTGGAACACCTGCACGTTGGTGAGGGGCCGGTGCATGCTCAAAATCATAACCAGCAGGGCACCCAGCCCAATAAGAGACGCCCGCATGCCGTACACCAGCAGCATGGAGAACAGAAAGCAGAACACCCCAATCTCCAGCCCCATGGTGACCACGTGCCGCTGCGCAAACCCGGTCACCATTGCCACCACCGTACACAGCAGAATGGCCACCAGCATGCCATTGCGCTTGTGCACCACCGGCCCCGGCGAATCAGCCAGGCTGGCCCCCACCGCCCCCAGGGAGACGGTGATCCCAGTCAACAGCTGCCCCATGTAAGAGAACAGCAGCGCCGGCAGCAGCACCCCAATGGTCACCCTAATGCCATCGGCAAAATTCTGACCGTAAAAGAAAGACTGTAGTTCCCGGACTTTGTTCATTTTTTAAGGAGTGAAGGAGTGAATGGGTGAAGGAGTGATTTTTTAATTTGCCAATTGGGTAATGTGCTCTGGAAGGTATGCATTAGGCTTAACAAGATTGAAAACAGGGCAAACAACTTTGGCATATCTTCTCTTTTCTGTCATTCTAAAAGAACCCTGGCAGCGAACGGTAACACCCATACTCCAAAAAAACTGAGTTCGTCCGCAGGTTGCTTTCAGAAGAACAATCAGATTAAAATGTTTTTATTTATCCGGCTACGCCGATGCTTTGAAAATGCGTTTATGGCCTGTTTTCCGGAAATTAGCACGAAAACGTCT
Organism: Rufibacter ruber; assembly: GCF_014138425.1. Classification (NCBI taxonomy): domain Bacteria; kingdom Pseudomonadati; phylum Bacteroidota; class Cytophagia; order Cytophagales; family Hymenobacteraceae; genus Rufibacter; species Rufibacter ruber. The sequence goes on along the minus strand of NZ_JACJIQ010000003.1, from coordinate 124,618 downwards.
TTTCAATCATGTCCTCTTAACGGAAAAACAGCATGCAGAGATTGACTCAAGAACACAGTTCAATCCCTGCTCCTGTTTTCGGTTTGTTTTCCAGAAAGTAAGCCAAAAACAGCAAGTACCGTACAACCTTCTTTATTCTTCCAGCATTCACTCATTCACGCATTGTTTACCTTTGCCGCATGCGGAACACATCTGAATATGATATAGTGGTGATTGGCGCGGGGCCCATAGGGCTTTCGTGCGGCATTGAGGCGCAGAAAGCAGGGCTCTCTTACGTGATCCTTGATAAAGGTGCCCTGGTGAACTCGCTGTACAATTATCCGGTGACCATGACTTTTTTCTCTACCTCAGAGAGACTGGAGATTGGCGGCGTGCCCTTCATCTCAGACAACCCCAAGCCCCGCCGCAACGAGGCGCTGGAGTACTACCGCCGCGTCACGGGCAAGTTCACCCTGAACGTGCGGCTCTTTGAGGAGGTGATGAGCGTACAGCAAGAGGCAGACAGGTTTCTGGTGGAAACAGCCAAAGGCACCTACCGCGCCCGCAAGGTCATTGTCTCCACCGGTTTTTATGATTTACCCGCGCTCATGAACATCCCCGGCGAAGACCTGCCCCACGTGACCCACTACTACAAAGACCCGCATTACTACGCGCTGCAGAAAGTGGTGGTGGTGGGCGCCAGCAACTCCAGCGTAGACGCCGCCCTGGAAACCTACCGCAAAGGCGCCGACGTCACCATGGTGGTGCGGGGGCCGCAGATTGGGAGGCGGGTAAAATACTGGGTGAAACCAGACATTGAAAACCGCATACAGGAGGGAAGCATCAAAGCGTACTTCAATTCCACCCTCACGGCCATTAGGCCGGGCGAGGTGGAAATAAACACCCCAGACGGCCCTGTGACCCTGGCCAATGATTTTGTGATGGCGCTCACCGGCTACAAACCTAATTTTGATTTACTCCGGCGGTTTGGCGTAGAACTGTCTCCAGATGACAAGCTGTACCCGCAACACAATCCTGAGACCATGGAAACGAACCAGCCCGGGTTGTACCTGGCGGGCGTAGTCTGCGGCGGCATGGACACACACCTGTGGTTCATTGAAAACTCCCGCGACCACGCCGCAAAAATCATCTCCCACATTCTGGCCCAGCGCCCTGCTCTTTAATTTTTCCTGTTTTCGGCCTGTTTTTCAAAAAGTAGCCCGAAAACAGAATTTTCATAACCCGGAGAAGCGCCCCAGTACTGCCTGAATGGGAAGTCAAAATAACACCAGGGCCACAATTTTCTTTTCTTTGTGGCCGTACCACCTCATGCAGTACGGTTTTATAGTTTAATCCTTTTGCTCTTGCCCGCTTATTACGCCATGAGAAAAAGACTCAGGAAACAGTATAGAATTGCCCGCGTCATCTTTTACAAAGAAACCCTCATTGACCACAGGGAACATTTCTGGACTTTCCTGGGCTCCTTTGCAGGCATTGGGTTGATTGGCCTGCTGAACAGCCAGTTTCTGCCTTCCAGCGACAACCTGTTTCTGATTGGCTCCTTTGGGGCGACCGCGGTACTCCTGTTCGGGTTGATCAACAGCCCTCTGGCCCAGCCCCGCAATTTGATTGGCGGCCACGTTTTGAGTGCTTTGGTGGGCGTGTCTGTTTACCACCTGCTCCCGGAGGTGGCCTGGCTTTCTTCGGCACTCGCCGTGTCTTTGTCAATTGTGGTCATGCAGATTACCAAAACCATGCACCCGCCGGGTGGCGCTACGGCCTTGATTGCCAACATTGGCTCTGCCAAAGTACACGCCCTGGGCTATTTCTTTATCCTCTCGCCGGTGCTCTCCGGGGTGCTGATCTTACTTTTGGTGGCGCTGGTGGTGAATAATGCCACCGCCCACCGCAGGTATCCCGCCAACAGAAACTGGTACCAGTTCTGGAAAAGAAAATACCGCTAACCCCCTTCTTCACTACCGGGTAAACCCCACTTCCCTGCAAAAAACTAAGGATCACAAGTTTCTGTGGGATATTAGAAGGTTTCTCCAAAGAAACCAGATCTCACATTCTCTGTAAAATTCTTTTTTTCAAGCACTTAACTAACAAAAAAAACGCTTCCTGTCTATTTCCTGAAAAATTAAATTGTTTTCTCCACCGGTTACACCGTTTCTTTGCGCGACCGAATGAACGTTCAATAGACAATAACGGAGAAGAAGTTGGAGAAGATTGCAGAGAAGAAAAAGGCTATTCTGGAGAGTACGCTCAAACTTGTGAAAGAGAACGGCTTTCATGGAACCCCCATGAGCCAGGTAGCTAAAAAAGCGGGAGTGGCGGCTGGTACCATCTACCATTACTTTGACAGCAAAGATACGCTCATTATGGAGCTGTACCTCTATACCCAGTACCGGGTGTTAGACGCCATGCGCGAGAACAGCCGGGAAGACATGGACTATAAAACGCTCTTTTTCAGCAACTGGATGAGCCGCTGTCAATTTTACATAGAAAACCCTGACGCCCTTTGCTTTATGGAGCAATTTGTGAATTCACCGTATAACAACCGTTGCTCCCGGGAACAGAATGAGCGTTTCCAGAAAGAAGTACTCCAGTTTATTGAACGCGGCATTGAACAAAAATATCTCAAGCCTATGAATCAGCGCCTCATGTGCATCATGATGCACAGCACCGCCCTCACCGCTGCAAAAATCCAGTTGGCCGGCCAAGTCTCCCTGGGCGAAGAAGAGCTGCAGCAACTGGCTCAAATGGTCTGGGACGGCATCAAACTTAATTAATTCCCCCTTAACTACCTGTAATACATTCCCACATGAAGAGAGTAACGCTTCTGGTGTCTGCGCTGCTAGGGTACCTGCTGGTCCCGCTAGGCGCAATGGCACAAGACACAAGCACCCAAAGTCCGCCGGTTAATGGCACCCTCACCCTCCAGCAGTGCGTAGAGTATGCTCTAAAAAACCAGGCCCAGGTACGGCAATCTCAGCTAGACGAGGAGATTGGCGAGCGGCAGATAAAAGCGCAGCTGTCTGGCTGGCTCCCGCAGATCACCGCCCAGTTTGCTGCGGCGCACAATATTCAGCGGCAGCAAATGGTTTTTGAGGGAGTGGCCCGCCCCATTGGCACCAACTACACCTCTAACGTGCTGCTCCAGGCCAACCAGACCCTGTACAGCAATGACTTGCTCCTGGCGTCACGTGCCGCCAATTTTACCAGAACCGCCCTGGACCAGAACACCAAAGCCACTAAGATTAACACCGTGGTGGATGTCAGCAAGGCGTTCTTCAATGTACTGCTAACGCAGGAGCAGCTCCGCATTCTGGATGAGAACATCATCAGGCTGGAAAAGCAGTTCAGGGATGCCCGCGCCCAGTATGAGCAAGGTCTGGTAGATAAAACCGATTACCAGCGGGCCAGCATCACCCTGGCCAGCACCCGTGCCGACCGCAAGCGCGCCCAGGAGAACATTAAAGCCCGCACCGCGGTGTTGCAGGAGTTGATGGGTGTACCGGTAGGGTCTGACCTTCAGCTGGCGTATGACTACAACCAGATGCAGCAGAACATTCAGGTAGACACCACCCAGCAAGTGTCATTTGCCAACCGGGTGGAATTTCAGCAGCTGCAGACCCAGCGCCAGATTCAGGTGCTGAACACCCGCTACTACCGCTGGGGGTTTCTGCCAAACGCCTCCCTCTACGGCAACTACAACCCGCTGTTCTTCAGTGACAACTTCTCTGATCTGTACAGCAAGGCATACCCTACCTCACAGGTGGGGCTGCAGGTAGCCATCCCTATCTTTCAGGGGGGGCAACGGCTGCAGAACATGCGCATCTCTGAACTGCGGGAGACACGGCTGGACCTAGACATACAAAACCTGCAGCGCCGCATTAACACTGAGTATCAAACGTCTCTGGCGAACTACAAGAGTGACTACAATGACTGGATCACGCTCCAGAGCAACCTGCAGCTGGCTGAAGAGGTCTACAACGTGATCAAGCTCCAGTACAATGAAGGCATCAAAACTTACCTGGACTTGATTGTAGCAGAAACGGACCTCAGAACGGCGCAGCTTAATTATTACAACGCACTGTACAGTGTGCTTTCCAGCAAGCTGGATGTGCAACGGGCCCTGGGTACCATTGCCGTAGATTAATGAACAGAATAGAACTGAAAATCACTTCCCTATAATGAAAAGAACTTATTCCCCATTAGCGGCGGCTGCTTTGTGTGCGGCGTTGCTGGTTTCCTGCGGCAAAAAGGACGCTGCCCCCCAAGGCCCTATGATGGGCGGTCCGGTACCCGTAAACACCTATATCGTTACCCAGGAGCACGTAGTAGGCACTGACAGCTATCCCGGCACCGTGGTTCCCTTGAATGAAGTGGAGTTGCGTCCGCAGGTGAGCGGCTACATCAGCCAGATATTTGTAAAAGACGGTCAGCGCGTGACCAAGGGTCAGAAGCTGTATGAAATTGACCGTACCAAATACCAGGCGGCGTACAACCAGGCACAGGCCAACGTACGCAGCGCCCAGGCCAACCTGAACCGGGTACAAAAAGACCTGGAGCGCTATGAGAACCTGGCCAAGCAAGACGCCATTGCCCGCCAGCGGGTAGATTACGCCCGCGCTGATGTTGAAACCGCCCGCTCTCAGGTAGCTGTTGCCCGCGCCCAGGTAGCCAGCGCCGCTACAGATTTAGGCTACTCCATTATTACAGCGCCTTTCTCCGGCACCATTGGCATTTCTCAGGTTAGGGTGGGGTCACAGGTGAGCCCGGGCCAGACCTTGCTGAACACCATTTCGTCTGAAGGCCCCACGGGGGTTGATTTTGTGATCAATGAGCAGGAATTGCCTCGCTTTAACCGGTTGCAGCAGGGCAAGCAGCCAGATTCGCTGTTCACGCTCACCCTGGCAGACGGTAGCCAATATGCTCATACCGGTAAATTAAGCGCCATTGACCGGGCGGTGGGTCTGCAAACCGGTACCATCACCGTGCGGGTGAGTTTCCCTAACCCCAACCGGCAGCTGGTAGCCGGCATGACGGTAACCGTCAACGTGCTGAACCAGGATATAGGCCAGCAAATCACCCTTCCTTTCAAAGCGGTGACTGAGCAGTTAGGCGAATACTTTGTGTACCGGGTGCAGGGAGATTCTGTGGTCCAGCAGAACATTCAGCTGGGTACCCGCTTCCAGGACAAGATTGTGGCCCGTGAAGGCTTAGAAGCCGGACAGACCATTGTGGTGGAAGGCATTCAGAAACTCCGCCAGGGGGCCAAGATCCAAGTGGGAGCCCCTGCGGCACCTGGTGCTGGGGCTCCGGCCGGGGCCAGATAATCAACAATCGTTTACAGTAGCTTTTTCAGAAGAGACATGATATCTGATGTATTTATAAGACGGCCCGTCACCTCCATTGTCATTTCCATAGTGATAGTGTTGGTGGGAACGCTGGCCATGATGAACTTGCCCGTCACGCAGTACCCAGACATTTCGCCGCCTACGGTATCTGTATCAGCGAACTATACGGGGGCAGATGCCCAGACGGTAGAGCAGACGGTGGCTACCCCCATTGAGACCCAGATCAACGGTACGCCGGGCATGGCCTACCTCACCTCTACCAACACCAGTACCGGCCAAATGAACATGACCGTGACTTTTGAGGTGGGTACTGACATTAACATTGCCACCCTGGACGTGCAGAACCGCGCCAGCGTGGCTGAACCCAGCCTGCCTGAAGAGGTGCGCCGTTTAGGGGTGACCGTGCGTAAGCGGAACCCGAGTATCCTGATGGTGGTGGGTATTTATTCGCCCAAGAAAAGCCATGACATCCAGTACCTGGACAACTACACCAACATCTACGTGAAAGACGCCTTGCTGCGCGTAAAAGGCGTGGGTGACGTGACCGCCATTGGGCAGGATTTCAGTATGCGTCTGTGGCTGCAGCCAGACAAAATGGCCCAGTACAACCTGAGCCCAAACCAGGTGGTGGCCTCCATTCAGGAGCAGAACATGCAGGTGGCCGCCGGTACAGTAGGTGCCCGCCCGCAGTACAGCACCCAGGCGTTCCAGTACCCCATCACGGTAAGCGGACGTTTGGCTACCCAGGAGGAGTTTGAGAACATCATCATCCGTACCAATCCGGAAGACGGCTCTTTGGTGTACCTGAGAGACGTGGCCCGCGTGGAGTTTGGGCAGTTTGACTACGGCCGCCAATCTACCATTAACGGGAACCCGGCCGCCATGATGCTGATTTACCAGGCCCCGGGCTCTAACGCCGTTGAAACCGCAGAAGGAATCTACGCCACCCTGGCGGAGATGAAGAAAACTTTCCCGGCAGATGTGGACTACATTGTATCGTTTGAGTCAGTAACGGTGGTAGAGGTGTCTATCAATGAGGTGGTACATACCTTGTTAGAGGCGCTGGTGCTGGTAATTATTGTGGTGTTCCTGTTCCTGCAGAGCTGGCGTGCCACGCTGGTGCCTATCCTGGCTATTCCGGTATCTATCATTGGTACGTTCATCTTCTTCATTCCGCTGGGCTTTACCATTAACACCCTTACCTTGTTTGGGTTTGTGTTGGCCATTGGTATTGTGGTAGATGACGCCATTGTGGTGGTAGAGGCCGTGCAGCACTATATTGACCATGAGCGGCTTTCGCCAAGGGAGGCTACGCGCCGGGCCATGAAAGACATTACGGCACCGGTAATTGCCATTGCCTTGATTCTGGCGGCGGTGTTCATTCCGGTAGGTTTTATTCCGGGAATTGTGGGCCGTCTGTACCAGCAGTTCGCTATCACTATTGCCATCTCGGTCCTGATTTCGGCCTTTGTGGCCTTGACTTTGACCCCGGCACTTTGCTCGCTCATGCTGCGCCCTATGAACGTGAACCGTGAATCACGGGGCTTGAACAAGTTCTTCTACAAGTTCAACAACTGGTTCGCCCGTACCACTGAGTCTTATTCGGTGGGGGTGCGCAAGAGCATCAAGGCGGCCCCGCTGGCGTTGATTCTGCTGGTGTGCTTGTATGTGGGTACGGTGGGCTTGTTCGCCAAGAAGCCAACCGGCTTCATCCCTACCGAAGATGAGGGACGTCTCTTTATCTCGGTAGAGTTGCCAGAAGGCTCCTCGGCTAACAGAACGCAAGCGATTCTGGAGCAGATGGCAGGCATCATTGGCGAAGTGAAAGCCATTAAAAACGCTACTTCCATCTCGGGTCTGAACGCCATTAACTTCTCGTTCAAGTCTAACAGCGGTACGTTCTTCATTCAGATGCACCCGTGGGACCAGCGCCAGGAGGAATCTATGCGCCTGCAGGGTGTGATTGGTGAGCTTAACCAGCGTTTCTCAGCGATCAAGGAAGCGAACATTATTGTGGTGGCGCCGCCGGCTATTCCGGGTCTGGGCCAGTCAGGAGGTTTCAGTTTCATGCTGGAGCAGCGCACCGCGGGTGACATCAAGGAGATGGAGCGCGTGATGGGCCAGTTCCTGGGCGCGGCCAACCAACGGCCTGAAATTGCCATGGCCTACAGCTTCTTCAACACCCGCACCCCCGGTTACCACGTTGAGGTGGACCGCGAGAAGGTGAAAAAGCTGGGTCTGAACCTCACTGATGTCTTTGCCACCATGTCCTCGTACATGGGAAGCCGGTACATCAATGACTTCACCCGTTACGGCCGTAACTACCGCGTGGTAGCGCAGGCAGACACCGCGTACCGCATGGACATCAAAGACCTGGGCCAATACTACGTTTTGAACCGCACCGGAGAATCAGTGCCGCTGAGTGCGGTGGTGTCTAGTAAGGTGGTAGAGAACCCGGCGGTGATTTCGCACTACAACCTGTTTAGGTCGGTTGAGATTTCAGGCAGCGCCGCGCCGGGCTACAGTAGCGGGCAGGCCCTGCAGGCGTTAGAGGAAGTGGCCCAGCAGGTGTTGCCAGCAGGCTACGGGTATGACTTCTCCGGCCTCAGCCGCGAGGAGCTAGCCGCCGGAAACAGCACCATCTACATCTTCGCCCTTTCCATTGTGCTGGTGTTACTGTTGCTGGCCGCCCTGTATGAAAGCTGGTCAGTGCCGTTCTCCATCCTGTTTGCCATTCCGTTGGGTATGTTTGGGGCCATTCTGGCGTTGACTTTCCTGCCTAAACTGGACAACAACGTGTATGCCCAGATTGGTATGATCACCCTGATTGGTCTGGCGGCCAAGAATGCCATCCTGATTGTGGAGTTTGCCAAGGAACGTGTAGACCGCGGCATGGAACTGATAGAAGCCACCATTGAAGCCGTAAAACTCCGCCTCCGGCCCATTATCATGACCTCGTTGGCCTTTATCCTGGGCGTGGTGCCGCTGGTGCTGGCCTCCGGGGCGGGCGCCGTGTCACGGCAGACCATTGGTTGGGTAGTGATTGGCGGTATGTTAGCGGCTACGTTTCTGGCTATCTTCATTGTGCCGGTGCTTTACGTGGTGATTACGCGCCTGGCCTACGGCAAGAAAGGCCTGGCCGAACTGCGGGAGCGTCACAAAGGCATTGACTTTGACCATAATTAACCCCATTCCTGTTTTGGGGCTGTTTTTCAGAAAACAGCCCCAAAACAGGAACCACCCGCTCTATGTATAGTAGTGCGTGTTTTACTAAAGCCTTGGCTCTGGGAGCCAGGGCTTTTTCTTACCAACCCGTTTATCAGCCCGCCTGTGTTTTTGAGCTACTTTTGTAAAAACAGGCCGAAAACAGAAACCGAGAGAGCCCTGCTTCTGTGATCAGCAACTTCATTGGCAGCCTGCCCCACACTGCGTTGACTTTCCTTATCAATGAACCTTATGAATGCTACACCAACCTTAAAAAAGCGCCCGCTGCTCACCGGCATTGCCCTTTACCAACTCATTGGGGGTTTTATTGGACTGGGCCTGTTCCTGAAGTTGCTACCGCAGCTGCAGAATCCTTCTTCTTCTACCTGGGTGGGAATAGCGGTGGCGGCAATCCTCTATTTCTTCTCTATTGTCTGTGGCTTTCTGCTCCTAAAAGGAACCCGGCTGGCGTTTAACCTGTCCCTGGCCAATCAGATACTGCAGATCTTCAGCTTCGGGATAGCGGGGGTGGCGTACAATTATGTGGCGGGGGTAAAGATTGGGGTGGGCATTGACTTTCTGGAAAGCTGGCTTTTCAAGTTCCGGTTTTCACTGTCTTCCTTCAGCTTCAGTTTTAATGCGGGCACAGGCCTTTCCTTTGTCTCGGTAAACCTGTTGGCACTGGTGATCCTGTACCTGCTGGAGCGCTTGCAAGACCAGAGGCCACAGTAGCCGTTGCTTAAATACAGCCTTTTTTTACCTTCCCCTGTTTTGGGGCTGTTTTTCATAAAACAGCCCCAAAACAGGGGATTTTATTTAAGTGGCTTCGCTTTTATACCCAAACTGTTCTGTAACAATTGCTGTCTCTGCCCTTCAGCAGAATATGATACAGGAATCCCGTAGAAGCAATTTATCTGACTTAGTGCACAGAAAGTCAGCTTTTTAAAACCTAAATGTTGAATTTTTGGCTGGTTCTGCTGAAAAAAGGCTCCTTTTTCTCCAGACCGTTAAAAAATGGCCTCTGGGGAGCTAAGATTTTTTCGCCCTGCTTTTTCACAAATTCAAAATTTAAGCATTCAAAAAGATCAATATTTTATTAATGTAACAGCACAACCCTTCTGACTATAATATATTATCAACCTAACAAGCGTTTTGGTATCATTATTAAAAATTTAAACTTGTTTCTTTAGGAATTTATTTTCAAATTACTCTTTCACCCGACTACAAACAAGACAAGAAAGAGTAAATGAATCAGGCTGATGAGTTGAAAAAAGGGCTGTATACGCCCGAATTAGAGCACGACGCATGCGGGGTTGGATGTGTGGTAAACCTGGATGGGCAGAAGTCTCACGCCACCGTGAAAGATGCGCTCACCATGCTCAAAAACATGGAGCACCGCGGTGCCACCGGCAGCGACCCTGAGACGGGAGACGGCGCCGGAATTCTGGTGCAGTTACCGCATGAGTTTTTCAGAAAGGAACTGGCGGAGTTTGCCATTACCCTTCCGGCTGAGGGCAGCTACGGTGTGGGCATGGTTTTCTTTCCGGCGGTGTATGAGGTACGCGAGAAATCAAGGAAGATCCTGAACAACTGCCTCCGCAAGCTTGGCCTGAGTTTGCTGGGGTATCGTCTGGTGCCGGTAAACGGCCAGGTGCCCGGCCACGGGGCCAAAGCCGTGGAGCCGTATATTGAGCAGGTGTTTGTGCAGCCGGTAGACCCTACCATCAAAGGCGAAGACCTGGAGCGCAAATTGTTTGTGCTGCGCAACCTCATCAGCAATGAAACCAAGAAAAACGTGCGCGGTGAAAACGGCCTGTTTTACATTGCCTCTTTCTCCAGCCGCACCATTATCTATAAAGGCCAGCTCAAGACTGATCAGTTAGAGAAATATTACCACGACCTGCGCCACCCGGAGTTTAAATCGGCGATAGCGGTGGTGCACTCACGCTTCTCTACCAACACCTTCCCTAACTGGCGACTGGCCCAGCCGTTCCGGTTTATTGCCCACAACGGCGAGATCAACACCATACGCGGGAACGTGAACAAGATGAAGTCAAAGGAAGCGCTTATGTCTTCCCCCCTCTTCACCCAGGAGGAGATGCAGTGGCTCATCCCTATCACCAACCCCGAAGACTCTGACTCGGCCAATCTAGACGCCTTGGTAGAACTGCTGACCTTGTCTGGAAGGCCGTTGCCGCATGTGATGATGATGCTGGTGCCAGAGGCCTGGCAGAACAATTCCCACATGGACACCTATAAAAAGGCGTTCTATAAATTTCATGCGTCGTTGATGGAGCCCTGGGATGGCCCCGCCGCTCTTTTCTTCACAGACGGCACCCAGATTGGCGCCACCCTTGACCGTAACGGCCTGCGCCCAGTGCGCTACTGCCTCACCAAGCAAGGCCGCCTGATTATGGCCTCAGAGGCGGGTGCGCTGAGTGTTGACCCCAAAGATGTAGTCAAACGCGGCCGTCTGCAACCGGGCAAGATGCTGTTGGCAGACATTTCTGAAGGGCGTATCTATGAGGACGAGGAAATCAAAGCCAAAGTCTGTAATGACAAACCCTACTTTGACTGGATTCAGAAGAACCGGGTCAAACTGCGTCTTCGGCCAGAGCCCAAGGTGTTGTTGGAGCCCTGTTCCCCAGAAGAACTGCGCCAGCGCCAGAAAGCCTATGGCTACACCCGGGAAGACCTCAAAATGATTGTGGAGCCCATGGCCGCCACCGGGTATGAACCGGTAGGCAGTATGGGATCAGACACACCGCTGGCGGTTCTCTCGCAGCAGAGCCAGCACGTTTCCAGCTATTTCAAGCAGTTCTTCGCGCAGGTGAGCAACCCGCCTATTGACTCTATACGGGAGCGGTTGGTCATGTCTCTGTTCACCCGCGTGGGCGAGTCTCTGAACATCTTAGATGAAAGCGAGGCGCACACCCACCAGATCCATATCTCCCAGCCCGTGCTGGACCCGGTAGAGTTCCAAAAGCTGGTGTTCCTGAAAGAGGAAGGCTTTGAGCACCAGACCATAGACGCCACCTTTTCTACAAGAGAAACCGGCAACCTGCAGCGGGATATTGACCGCATCTGTGCTGAGGCTGAGGCCGCCGTACGGGCGGGCAAGAAAATCCTGATCATCTCCAACCGCAATGTGCAGGAGCAGCGCGCGGCTATCCCTTCACTATTGGCCGTGGGTGCCGTACACCACCACCTCATTGAGAAGCGCATCAGAACCAAGGCGGGTCTGGTGGTAGAGGCCGGTGACGCCTGGGAAACCCACCACTTTGCCACCATCATTGGCTACGGGGCCAGCGCGGTGTATCCGTTTTTGGTGTATGACACCATCAAGAGCCTGCATGACCAGCAGAAGCTGGACAACACGCAGCCGTACACCCACTACTTCCAGAACTTTATCTACGCGGTAGACAACGGCTTGCTGAAAATCCTTTCTAAAATGGGAATCAGTACGCTGCAGTCTTACCAAAGCTCTCAGATTTTTGAGATTCTGGGGTTAGGTCAGGAGGTGATTGAGAAATGCTTCAAAGGCACCACCAACCGCTTAGAAGGCTTGAACTTTGAGGACCTGGAGCGTGAGGCTCTGACCAAACACCAAAGCGCGTACCCAGACCTGGAGAACCTGCTGGAATCTGGCGGTTATTACCAGTGGCGCCGTGACGGCGAAGAGCATTTGCTTACGCCCAAGGTGATTCACCTCCTGCAGAAGTCTACCCGTCTCAATGATTACCTCTTATATAAGGAGTATTCCAAGTCCATACGGGAGCACCAGCAGCAGACCACCATCACTCTGCGTAACCTGTTTGAGTTCCGTAAACGGCAGTCAGTGCCGCTGGAGGAGGTGGAACCGGTTTCGGCCATCTTGAAGCGGTTTGCTACGGGTGCCATGTCGTTCGGGTCCATCTCGTATGAGGCACACAGCACGCTGGCCATTGCCATGAACCGCATTGGAGGCAAGAGCAACAGCGGCGAGGGCGGCGAAGACGAGGCCCGTTACATCAGAAAAGCCAACGGTGACTCTGAGATTTCACGGGTGAAACAGGTGGCCTCCGGCCGATTTGGCGTCACCAGCCATTATTTGGCCAATGCCGATGAAATACAGATCAAAATCGCCCAAGGGGCGAAACCTGGTGAGGGCGGACAGTTGCCCGGCCACAAGGTAGACCACTGGATTGCCCGTGTGCGCTGCTCTACACCCGGCGTAGGCTTGATTTCGCCGCCGCCGCACCATGACATCTACTCCATTGAAGACCTCAAGCAGCTGATCTTTGATCTGAAGAATGCCAACCCAAAGGCGCGCATCAACGTGAAGCTGGTGGCGGAGGCTGGGGTGGGAACCATCGCCTCGGGCGTAGCCAAAGCCAAGGCAGATGCCATCATGATCTCAGGTGCAGACGGCGGAACGGGCGCCAGTCCGTTGAGCTCCATCCGGCACACCGGGTTGCCCTGGGAGATTGGCTTGGCGGAGGCGCACCAGACCTTGCTTAAAAACAACCTCCGTAGCCGCGTGGTCTTGCAAACCGATGGTAAGATTCTCACCGGCTATGATCTGGCGGTTGCCACGCTTTTAGGCGCCGAGGAATACGGCGTAGCCACGGCGGCCCTGATTGTGGAAGGCTGTATTATGATGCGCAAATGCCATCTGAATACCTGCCCCGTAGGCATTGCCACCCAAAACCCCGAGCTGCGCAACCTCTTTACCGGAGACCCAGACCACGTGGTGAACCTGTTTACCTTCCTGGCCATGGAGCTGCGCCAGATCATGGCCTCTCTGGGCTTCAGAACCATTAATGAGATGGTGGGTCAGTCACAGGTGCTGAAAATCAGAACCGATCTGAACCACTGGAAACTCAAAAATCTGGACCTGTCGCCTATTCTGCACCAGGAGTACATCCCCAGAAATGTGGGTACCTACAAGCAGATTGAGCAGGACCACGAGATTGCCAAGGTACTGGACAAGAAATTGATCAGGGACCTCAAGAAGGGCAACACTGAGACAGAGTACCGCATCATCAACGTGGACCGCTCGGTGGGCACCATGCTGTCGTATGAGATCTCCAGAAACTTCGGGAAACATGGCTTGCCTGAAGATTCTTTCAAAACCACGTTCTATGGTTCTGCCGGGCAGAGCTTTGGGGCGTTCCTGGCTCCGGGTGTCACGTTCAGATTATTCGGCGAAGCCAATGACTACTTAGGCAAAGGACTTTCTGGCGGAAAACTGATCCTGCAGCCGTTCAAAGAAAGTGAGTACCTGGCGCACGAGCACATCATCACCGGCAACGTGGCCTTGTATGGCGCCACCTCAGGCAAAGTCTACATTAACGGCATGGCGGGAGAGCGCTTCTGCGTGCGCAACTCCGGCGCTGAGGCGGTGGTGGAAGGCATTGGCGACCATGGCTGTGAATACATGACCGGCGGCAAGGTGCTGGTGCTGGGTGAGATTGGGAAGAACTTTGCGGCCGGTATGAGCGGCGGACAAGCCTACCTCTACGCGCCTGAACCTAGCCACGTGGAGCAATGCAACCTGGACATGGTGGCACTGGAAGAACCAGACACTGATGATCTGCTCTGGATTGTGCAGAAACTGCAGGAGCATGTGTCCTACACCGGCAGTGTGCTGGCCAGAGAGTTCCTGGATAACTGGGAAACCCACCGCCACCACTTTGTGAAAGTAATGCCGCATGACCTCAAGAAGGCCCTGCAAGTAAAAGAAGCTGAAACCGAAAAAGCCTTGGTATAATGGGAAAGCCAGATGGATTCTTAAAATATAACCGTGAGGTGCCTGGCACCCGCGACCCGAAAGCACGCATCAACGACTCAAACGAGATTTACCTTCCGTTTCCGGAAGACAAGACCAAACAACAGGCTAGCCGCTGCATGGACTGCGGCATTCCGTTCTGCCACAACGGCTGCCCGCTGGGTAACCTGATTCCGGATTTTAATGATGCGGTGACAGAGGGGGATTGGGAACGGGCGGTACGCGTACTGTACAGCACCAACAACTTCCCGGAGTTTACCGGCCGGGTCTGCCCCGCGCCCTGCGAAAGCAGCTGCGTACTGTCTATCAACAAACCGGCCGTGGCCATTGAACACATAGAAAAGTCTATTGCAGAGAAGTCGTTTGAATTGGGCTTGGTGAAACCGCAGCCACCAGCCTACCGGACAGGTAAGAAAGTAGCCGTAGTGGGTTCCGGCCCCGCCGGACTGGCCGCCGCAGCCCAATTAAACAGAGCCGGCCATAAGGTAACCGTCTATGAGAAAGACGAGAAAGCGGGGGGCTTGCTGCGCTACGGCATTCCTGATTTCAAGCTGGAGAAATGGACCATTGACCGCCGTTTGGCTATTCTGGAAGAGGAAGGCATCAAGTTCAAGCTGAACCGCCGTATTGGCGAAGATACTACCTTAAAGAAACTGTACCGCAAGTATGACGCGGTGCTGCTGTGTATTGGCTCTTCTAAACCGCGCGCCATTGCCATTCCGGGTAACCATTTGAAAGGCATCCATTTCGCCATGGATTATTTGGGTCTGCACAACCGCCGGGTAGACGGCACGCCCATTGCCCCAGAAACAGACATTAACGCCTTTGGCAAGCACGTACTGGTGATTGGCGGCGGTGACACCGGTTCTGACTGCGTGGGTACCGCCAACCGTCAGTTCGCCAAATCTATTACACAGCTGCAGTACCGGTACATGCCCAGCACAGAGCGGCACCCTACCAATCCGTGGCCTGAGGTAGCTACTACCCTCTCTTCCTCCTCCTCGCATGAGGAAGGCTGCGAGCGTAGCTGGGGCTGGCTGAACAAAGAATTTATAGCGGATGAAAACGGGAACGTAAAAGGGCTGCGCGTGGTGGAACTGGAGTGGAAAAACCAGTCTGAGTACACTGAGAAACCTAACAGCGAGAAAATACTGCCGTGTGATCTGGCCTTGATCGCCATTGGCTACGAGCGCCCGGAGCATGATGCGTTTACCGCCAATTTCAGGTTTGACCTGGACCGCCGCGGTAACTTTAAGCTGAATGACTGGCAAACCAATGTGCCCGGTATCTTCTCGGCGGGTGACGCCTGCCGCGGTCAGTCACTGGTGGTTTGGGCTATCTCTGATGGCCGCGAAGCCGCCCGTGCCATTGATGTCTATCTGATGGGGGATTCTGAACTTCCGTCTAAAGAACTGTCAAAGTACCAGCTGTTTTAGAAAAACTAGTGCCCAGAGACTGGCACTACAAGACTCTCCTTAGTTGCTTGAGCCCCGTTCTTACCATAAGGTGAGGCGGGGCTTACTTTTTAGCCGCCTCCTCGGCAGTATGGCACTGCAGCCACTGTTCCATCTCATCAATAGACTTGAAACAGGTCACCTTCTCTGGGAGCGCGTCTGCCGGGAAATATTGCAGCATGGCCCCGCAGACCAGAACCTGGCGCAAGGTTGTTTTCTCCACCAGCTCCTCCAGGTATTCTGAAATGGGCACTTTAAACACAGGCGTGGTGAAGACTGAAAACACGTAGTCGGGCTTAAACTGCTTCACCGCCCCCAGCAGGTCACAGAACGGCAGGTGCTGCCCCAGGTACAGCGTAGAGAAACCCGCAGACCTGAACAGGTAATGCCCAAAGAGGAGCGCCACCTCATGCAGTTCCCCCTCCGGCAGGTACAGCACAATTCTGGGCGCCGACTTGTCCTGCTGAACCGGCAAGGCATCTATGGCCACCAGCATCTTCTGCCTGATCAACTGGCTCATAAAATGCTCATGGGCGGGCGTAATGTTAGCGGTCTGCCAGAGCAGGCCAATCTTACTCAGGAACGGGTACACCACCAGCCGCACTGACTGTTGAAACCCCAACTGCAGAATGGCCCGGCTCAGCACGCGCTCAAACAGCACCTCGTTCAACTCCACCATGGCCACAATGAGCTGGTTGATGAACTGCTCCTGCCCCAGCTCGTTCTCCGTGAGCTTCAATACCTCCTCGGCTACCTGCGTGGGCGGCAGCTGCGCAATTTTAGAGATTTTATAGCCTTCCTGGTACAGCAGCGCCACGTTGAGCAGGTTCTTCAGGTCAGCGTCATCATAGTAGCGTATGTTGGTGGCCGTGCGTTTAGGCTGCAACAGTTGGTAGCGCTGTTCCCAGATGCGTAATGTGTGGGCTTTGATGCCCGAAAGATGTTCCAACTCTTTGATGGAGTAGTGCGCCACAGGAGAATGGTTAGAAAGAGAATGTAAAGTTAACGCTTCCGGCGGGCAATGTGAAAGAACTTGGGGTGAACCCACAGCATCCCGAAGGATTCTGAGCCATCTTTCCCCTTTGTTTTATGGTGCACCTTGTGCGCTATGTCCAGGGCGCGCAGGTACGTGTTGGAGGCCTTTCTGAAAATCTTGACCCTGCGGTGAATCAGCAGGTCATGCACCAGAAAATACGCCGCCCCGTACATCGAGATGCCCACCCCAATCCAGAACCGGTAATCAAACGTCTCTGAACCGTAGATAAAGCAGAGCGCCGCAATCACCCCATAAAAGCAGAAAGACAGGTCATTGAGTTCAAACACATGGTTGTGCGGTTTGTGGTGCGACTCGTGAATGCTCCACAAGAAGCCGTGCAACACATATTTGTGCACCGCCCACGCCACCAGTTCCATGGTTACAAAAGTCCCTAATACAATCGCCGTGTTCGTCAGCATACTCATTCAACCAACAGGTTACGGTAATGTTTAAACGGTTTGCCTATTTTTCATCGGCCTACAGGCAAAAACTCCCCAGAAGAGATTAACGTACGCCTCACAGTTTCTGTTTCCGGCCTGTTTTCTGCAAAACAGCTCCAAAACGGCAACTGAGCAACAGGTCGTCTTTCTATCCTTACTTCCCAATTCTTACTTCCTCTTGCAGGTGGGGCGTGCCCCTGCGGGTCGGGCTATGCGCTGCAAGTCCTCGCTCACGCTGCGGGCTTTCCGCTGCTATCCCTCACGCATGCTCGGCAGGGCGCATTTCTGTTTTCGGCCTGTTTTCGGAAAAACAGGCCGAAAACGCAACGCCTTTGCCCGGGCCACGGTCTACTGCGGCACCGGGCAAGTACACGGCAGCTGCGCCTAAACACGTGCGGGTGGCTACACCGGTAGCAGGAACTTTAAGTTCCTGCCGGTTTCTATCACAGCATAAAGGCAGCGGGGGTTATACCTGCTTCAGGGGGAGCAATATTCCAGTTTCACCACGTTAACGGCTGCTTGTCCAGGAACGACTGAATGCCCCGCTGGCAGTCATCTGTGGCCCGGGCAAAGGCGTTGCGTTCAGCGGCGTAACTGAGGGCGTCTTTCAGCGGCAACTCCTGCACGCGGGCTATCATTTCCTTGGTGACTTCCATAGACTGCCCCGAGTTCTGCACGCACAGCTTGTGGGCCAGGTCTTTCACCGTCTGCGCCAGTTCCTCTTCTGGCACCACCGCATTCACCAACCCAAACTCCCGTGCCCGCTCCGCAGAAATGAGGTCGCCGGTCAGGAGCAGTTCCTTCGCGCGGGCCTCGCCTATTTTCCGGAGCAGAAAAACCTTGACAATGGCGGGCAGAAACCCAATCTTCACCTCTGTGTAGCCAAATTTGGCCCCGGGCACGGTATAGGTGAAATCACAGACGGTGGCCAGGCCGCAACCGCCGGCAATGGCATGCCCGTGCACCTGCGCAATGACTACTTTCTTGAGCGTGTAAATCTGGTAAAACAGCTGCATGAGGTGCGTAGAGTCTTCCAGGTTCTCCTGAAAGGTATTCTTCTGCAGTTGCTGCAGGTACTCCAGATCTGCGCCCGCACAAAAGACCGGCCCCACCGCCTTCAGAATGATAACCTTGCATTCCTCATCATTCTCTGCATGGTCAAACGCCTTCTTCAGCTCGGTGACCACCTCGTCATTCAAGGCGTTCCGTTTCTCAGGTCGGTTCAGGGAGATATAGGCAATCCGGTCTGTGCATTCATAGGTGATGTACCGGAGCGGGAGCATTTGGGCAGTGGTGGTGGTTGTGGCTGTCATAGTTCTTTGTACGTCTGGGTAGCATTGAAAGATAGAAAAAGATCCCCGCATTTGGTTCATACCAACCGCCAGGGAAATTAAAAGTCACAGCAGGTATGGCACACACGCAGGTTCTGCTTTACCTGGGAGACGGCACCAAATTTCTGTTTTGGGCCTGTTTTTTCAAAAACAGACCCAAAACGGGTAGGGCAACGGTTTCATCTGGAGCCAGTAAACCGGCAGGTACGCCATATTCCCTCTGGTTCTAAGTGCCGGGAAAAGCAAGCTCAGGTTGTACTTATACTTCTCTGCCCTGCTGGCTATCTTCAAGCGAGACAAAACTATACATAAATGGTCATTGCCACAGGAAACCTCAATCTTATTGGACCCTCCGTGCCTGGAAAACTGCCCCACATTCCTCAATTTTCCTCCCCAAATTGGGGAATTTATCCACAGATTCAAAAACAGAAGCTCACCTCAACCCCCTTCATAACCACCTCATAAACAATATCTTACATCACACCTTGCTGTTTTGGCACGGCAATGGCAACAAAGGAGGCAAGATCATTCATCAAACCTTACTTAACCACGATTATGAAAAAAGTTATCTTATCAGCCTTCGGACTTTTTGTTTTTGCCACTGTATCTGCCAATGCCCAGACCGCCCAAACCGCTGCAGCCGCGCAAACTACTACTGCAGCCCAGGACAACAAGACCCCGGTAAAAGTAGAAGAGCTGCCTGAGGCGGTTAAAACGGTGCTTTCCTCAGACGCATCCCTCAAAGAGTGGACCCCTACCACCGCTTTCCTGGTGAAAGAAGGCGAAGGCAAAGAGTATTATGCCATTGAGATGCAAAAAGGCCAGGAGAAAGGAGCCATTAAACTTGACAAGGAAGGAAACCAGGTAAAATAACCTGCCCTTGCTTACGTTAGACAGATAAAACTATGAAATAAAGAAAGCCGGTAAATGTCCGGCTTTCTTTATTTTTGCTGTTTTAGGACAAGAAGCAGGCATGGCGCACATTCTACTGGTAGAAGATGATCTTACGTTCTCCCTCATTCTGGAAGGGTTCCTG
The DNA here is from genome assembly GCF_014138425.1 of Rufibacter ruber. Classification (NCBI taxonomy): domain Bacteria; kingdom Pseudomonadati; phylum Bacteroidota; class Cytophagia; order Cytophagales; family Hymenobacteraceae; genus Rufibacter; species Rufibacter ruber. Next base: position 105,005 of record NZ_JACJIQ010000003.1, on the reverse strand, counting down.
AAGAAACAGAACTTTCAGGTAAAGGTTACGCACCGGCTCAAGGATGGACTCAAAGCCCTGCAAGAACAGCCCTATGACCTGCTGCTGGTTGATTACCGGCTGCCAGACGGCATTGGCCTTGACCTCCTGAAAGAATGCAAAGCCACCGCCCCCTCCCTGCCGGTGATCATGATGACCAGTTTTCAGGATGTGGGCACTGCCGTGCGGGCTATGCGGCTGGGTGCCTTTGACTACATCACCAAACCGGTGAACCCAGATGAGCTGTTGATGGTGCTCCAGGAGGCGCTGCAGGCTAAAACGTCAACGGCCCCTTCCTCCCCTTCTCCTGTCACGCCAGCCCCTTCTTTCATCACAGGCACCAGTGAGGCCGCCCAACGCCTGCAAGAGATGATACAACTGGTGGCCCCCACAGATATGTCAGTGCTGATACAGGGGGAAAGCGGCACCGGGAAAGAGTACGTGGCCAGAACCACCCACCAGTACAGCAAGAGGGCAGACGCGCCTTTTGTGGCCATTGACTGCGGCGCCATCTCAGGTGACATTGCCAACAGTGAGCTTTTCGGGCACGTGAAGGGCGCGTTTACCGGGGCGCTGCAAGACAAGCAGGGCCTCTTTGAGGCCGCGCAAGGCGGCACGCTTTTCCTGGACGAGATAGGCAACCTGAGCTATGAGATCCAGATGAAGCTTCTGCGGGCGCTGCAGGAGCGGGTGGTGCAGCCCCTGGGCTCTACCGTGTCTGTGCCGGTGAATGTACGCGTGATTGCCGCCACCAATGATGACTTGCAGACCAGCGTCAGAAACGGCGATTTCAGGGAGGACCTTTTTCACCGGCTTAATGAGTTCAGCTTGAAAGTACCGGCCCTCCGCCACCGCGGCGAGGACCTGTTTTTGTTTGTGAACTACTTTATTGAGCAGGCAAACCGGGAGCTGGACCGAAACGTACAAACCCTGTCTGAGGGCGTGACGGCTATTTTCAGCCAATACCCTTGGCTGGGAAACCTAAGGGAGCTTAAAAACGTGGTCAGGCGGGCAGTGCTGCTCTCACCAGATGAGGTCATTCACAAACAGGCTTTGCCAGATGAGATGCACCTGCTCTACCCCCAGTCTGCTCCCAAGCCAGAAGGCCCGGACCTGAAAGCCTTACAGGAGGCCAATGAGCGGGAACTGATTCTGAAAACCCTGCAGGAGGTACGCTATAACAAGTCAAAAGCCGCCCGCCTCCTGAACATTGACCGCAAAACCCTTTACCATAAGCTGGAAAAGTACCACCTGCTGGGGTAGTGCGTTTTTGGCCTGTTTTCAGAAAAACAGGTCAAAAACGCCCCTCACCTCCTGTAGCCAATGTAAGGTGCACGCCCAGAGACGTCATCTATCAGGAAACCGCTTCTTGTGTCGCCCCCAGTTGCCGCCGGGCGGCGTCTTTCAGGCCTAACACCTTCTGCACCAGTGCATGAATGCGGGGCTGCAACAGGGGCAATGGCTCCTGTTGCTGGAGCGCCCCTTCCAGCTCCCTGAGCTGCCGGGCCAGTTCTTCGCCTCCCAGTTGACCGGCCCGCCCGGCCAGCCGGTGCAGCTGCTCCCGCACCGGCTCCCGCTCCTGGGCGGCCAGCGCCGAAACCAGTAGCTGCACATCCTGTTCCGTCTCAGAGACAAACTGCTGCAAGACCGCCCGCAGGAGCGCCTCCTCCGGGCCCAGCATGTTGCGCAGCGCCTCCAGGTTAAGGGCGGTTTCGCCCACAGACGCCGCCTCTCGTTTAAAATCAAGGGAAAGCGGAAGGATTTTACTGCTCACCAGCGCCACCAGCTCCTGCTCCCTGAACGGTTTCATCAGCAACCCGTCAAAGCCCTGCGCCAGAATGGAGGCCCGCTCCTCTGGCAGCGCCTGCGCCGTAAGCGCGAAAATCTGCACGTCTGCTGGTATTCTCGCCCTCAGGCTCCGGCACAGGTCTATTCCGTTCAGGTGGGGCATTCTGATGTCAAGCAAAACCAGTTTCACGTCTTCCTCCCATTTCTGTTCCAGCAGTGCCTTGGACTGGGAGGTACAAAAATGCGGGAAGTGGTGCTTCTGCAAGATGGCGCCACACAGTTGCAGAATGAACAGATCATCATCTACCACCAGCACTTTGCCCGCTTTTGCCAATTGCTTTACTTCCTGAACGGGTGCGGCCTCTGCTACCGCGGCCCCCGCCGGTACCCCAACCAGTGGCAGCTGCACCCTAAAAGCGGTGCCTTCGCCCGCTACGCTCTGCACCTGCACGGTGCCCCCCTGCCCTTCGGTTAACGCTTTGACAATGCTTAAGCCCAGGCCGGTGCCGCCGTGGGTGCGGGCAACGGCGGCATCTGCCTGCCTGAAGGCATCAAAAATGGTCTCTAGCTTATGGGCCGGAATCCCGATGCCGGTATCTCTGACTTCAAAGCACACCATAGCCGCATCACCGGGATGGGTGCCGGACACGGTGAGTGTCACCTGGCCAGCCTCTGTGAATTTTATGGCGTTCCCCAACAGGTTAAACAGGATTTGCCGCAGGCGGAAGGGGTCTCCCACCAACTGCCTTTGGCCCTCCAGTTCATACACCAGCACAAGTTTTAGAAGCTTTTTACGCGCCGGCAACTGCATGGCTTCTATCACTTCTGTTACCAGCTGGTGCAGGTTGAACTCCCGCTGCTCAAAAGAGAATTTCCCAGACGAGATGCGGCTGTAGTCCAGTACCTCGTTCACAATGTGCAGCAGGTGCTCTGAAGACTGATGAATTGCCTCCACGGCCAGCTTAGAAGGTGTTTGCTGCGCTTTGATCTGTTCTGAAAACCCTAAGATGGCCTGGAGCGGGGTCCTGATCTCATGGCTCATATTGGCCAGGAAGCGCTGCTTCACCTGCCCCAGCTGCTCGGCTTCTTCTTTGGCGGCAATGAGTTGTTTGCGGTATCTGTTGCTGCGCGAGATGTCCAGGAAGATGAGAAAGACCAGCAGCATAGCCCCCAGCGAGAAGACTATCATAATATTGTCAATTCGGGCAATACTTTGATTGACCACGCCCATGGCGGCCTGGTTGGTACGGCGCACCGCGGCCAGCTCCTCTTCTTCCAGGGCGCGCAGCATCCCTAACAGCTGGGTATGCAGCTGACTGTTGGCGGTGAGCCATTCCATTTCCCGGTTCAACAGTTGGGTGGTGCGCTGATGGTGCTCCTGCTCCACCTTGCGCATCATTTTCTCCACCTTCCAGAGGGCGCCGTCTTGCCGGGCTATAGACAGCGTATCTACCTGCACCTGCAGTTCCTCTTCTACCTGCTTTAACGCCGGGGGCAGCCCCTCGCCTTTACGCCCGCCAAACAACCGGCTGAAAAATGACGGTTTCTGTTTTTTGGGCGCCGCCTGCCCTTCTTCAGTAGGCACCAGGGTGGTGGTGGTGATTTTCTTGCTGGCGGTGACCACCGTGCTGTCAATCTGTGGCTGGCTAGTGGCAATGACCTTGGCAATAGACCTGATGCGCCGGGAGAGGGCCTCGTTCTGAATCATCTCGGCCCGGAGTTGCAGGTACTTGCCGTACAGGCGCTCCCGTTCCAGCAGTTTGGCCTGCAGGGAGTCCAGGAGTTGCAGCTGCTGGGGGTTGCCGGTCCGGTAGTCTCTCAGGGAATCCAGCGTGCGCTGAATCTGGTCTACTTTCTTCCTGAACACCTCCTGCGGCTTTTCTGGGCTGCGGTTGGCGTGCGTGCGCTGTAACTGGTCTAACTGGGTAAGGCTTTGAAAGAGGGAGTTGACCGTGCGCAGCTTCTCATTGGGGGCTGATACTTCTTCAACGGTCAGTAGAATTTCCTGAAAGCCCTTTTGCGTAATGGTCCAGGACATGAGCACGGCCACCGCACCCAATAGCACCGCCGCAATTATTTTGCCCCTGATGGAGTGCAGGGAGAATGTTTCTTTTACGTTGGGCATGCTGGTGTTGGGTTAGTGAATGAGCCAAAACGGCCTGCCTAACCATAAAAGTACAAAATTTCTCCCAAACCGCCCGGCCAACCCACCCGTACGGGCGCTATGGCAGCCTGATGCACCATGCCCCATCCTGCTCCAGCACGTGCACCCGGTACCCCGCCTCCGTCAGCTCCTGTCTTCTGCGTTGCACATAGTTTCTGGAGTTGGTCTGATCCAGCACCACTACCCTGGTAGTCATCACAGCCGCCAGTTTCTCTACCGGGGCCCAGACGTTGTGCTGCAGCACCACAGCCTCTACGTTAACCGGTTGGGCCAGCGCTTTAGGTAATTTATTCAGCCAGAGCAGACGTTTCCCCTGCCACACCACCAGCCGGTTTCCGGGTGGGGTCACGTGTACCGGCACTTGCTGTTTTTGACCTGTTTTCTGGAAATCAGGCCCAAAACGCACCTCTTCCCGCACGTCCCGCGCCCACCACAGCGGCTGCACCTGGTACGCAAAATTCTGGGGCTGGGCATAGAAGCCCGAATCTGCCAAGAACGTCACCTGCCTGCCTTGCAGAATAGAGGTGGCACTGCTCTTTCTCACGCTATGGATCACCAACTCCTTCTTTCGGCGCAGCCGATGGGCCTCTGCCAATTCTGTACCGGAGAGGAACGCCAGGCAGAGGGTTGCTGCTGTGAGCCAAGACAACTGCCTGCGCAGAATAAATAACACCACCGCTAGAACCAGGAGGTAGAGGGCCAGCACCTGGCCGGGGGTAATGACAAATCCATCCAGCACAGCCGTGGGCCACTGTTCCACCAGATGCAGCCCTTCGTTCATGAGCCACAGGATTCCCTGCAACACCTTTGCCACCCATGTTGCCAGGCCAGGCACAGGCGAAAGCAGCAGCAAAAAGATTCCCACCCACAATGCCCCGGTGGCCAGGGGAACCGCAAACAGATTAGTGACCCCAAAGTACAGCGGGAACTGGTGAAAATAATAGAAGCCTAACGGTGCCGTTGCCACCTGCGCCGCCACTGACACCGTACCCAACTGCCAGAAAAACCGCACCACCCTGTTCCCCGGCTCCCAGACCCTGGTGAGGAGAGGTTGCAGAAGTACAATTCCGGCCACCGCCGAAAAGGACAATTGAAACCCTACATCAAAAAGCAAGTTTGGCTCCAGCGCCAGCAGAACCATGGCTGCCACACTCAGGGAATTCAAGACGCTGGCTTTTCGGTTGAGAAGCATCCCGGCTTCTACAATGGTGAACATGGTGACCGCCCGCAGCACAGAGGGGGCCAGCCCGGTAAGATAGGCGTAAAACCACAGAAACAGGATGAGCGCAAGCCCTACCACCACCCTCCCCTTCCGGCGTGTGCGCAGGGGCTTCAGCAGGAAGAACAGCAACGCATAGAAGGTACCCACGTGCAGCCCGCTAACGGCCAGTACGTGCATGGTACCCGTGCGGGAGTAGGTATTGCGCAAGGAGGGGTCCAGGTTATCTTTTACCCCTAAGACCAGGGCCTGGGCAATGGCCAGTTCCCGTTTCTGGGGAAGGTAAGTAGCAAACGCCTCTTCCATGGTTCTGCGTAAACGGTAGCTGAGTGCTTTGAGGGCAGATGGGGGATCAGAACCCGTAATGAGCAGCCGGTCTGGCGTCACATACACCTGCCATTGAATGTGCTTTCGGGCCAGGAACTGCTGATTGTCAAACTGGAACGGATTGGCGGGGGGTGCCGGCTCAGCTAAGGAGCCTTTCACCAGCAGCTGGTGCCCGTACCGCAGTGAGTCTGTCTGGGGGGAGCGGGCAAAAAACAACGCCACTTTCCCGTGGGCGGGCTCCCACTTCCCGTTAACCTTAATTGCCGACAGGCGGCCAACGGTACTCACGGTATTGGGCTTTACCGCCACTCCTTCTACCAAGGTTACCTGAGCGTGCGAAACAGCCTCAGGAGCAACAGGTAGCGTTTCTGGCCTGTTTTTGAGAAAACAGCTCCAAAATGAAAGCGCCGTTACCATTAGCAGGCCCGCCACCCCTGCCACCCGGCGGCGCCTTGTCAGTGGTTTCTTCTTCGCATACCACCAGGCCCCCAAGAACAGGAGCACGAAAAAAGCTGCCCCTATCCCCGCAAAGGGAACATGGGGACCTGTGGCCTGGTACAGGAGAATGCCCAGAAGAAAGGCCCCCAATGGGCGCATAGTTCCGGTGACAGCAATTCTAGGCATTAGACTTAGTACCAGTATGTTTCATGTCTCTGCAGCGTTGTTGCATTCTCTGCGGTGTACGTGCTGTGCCGAATTGGGATAATGAAATTTGGTTTGGGAGCGGGTTTGTGCTTTATAGATTTTGCGTGAAAGGAGTTTTTTGTACGCATTCCGTTCCCCTTCAAAGGGGGACGGAATGTGTATAATTTCCGCTGTTCAGGATTTGTAATCCTGAACGGAAGTATCTCGCGGACTTGTAATCCGCAGCGGTGGTGACCCAAAGGATACATAATGGGGATTACAAATTCCCACATACGTGTTTCCGGATTGCAAATCCGGGAGAGCGACTTCCCATTTGGTAGAACTTAACAGGTACTCATGCACCCTCGCCCTTGTAGGTGTTCTCATAAACAAGCAGAATAGCCACTTTTAATAGGTTTGTTAGTCATAACAACAGAAGAGCAGACAGTTTCTACAAGTGCTTCGTCTTTTGGATTGGGAAAGCCTTCCCCCAAAAGAAAAAGTGTGTTTTCAGCCTGTTTTCTGAAAAACAGGCTGAAAACACACTTTCTGTTCTGAGGCAGATTCGCTTACTGATTAATCTTCATGGCGTCTGAAGTTCTGGCGGCGGCGCGGGGCGTCCTGGTTGTCAAAGTCACCGTTCTTCTCCCGCTCCTCGCGTTCTTTCTGGCGCTTGTCGTCAAACTTGGTGTAGGCTTCCACAATGCTTTTCACCAGGCGGTGACGCACTACGTCCTCGGCCTGCATCTCTACAAAGCCAATGCCTTTGATGTCTTTCAATACAGTCATGGCCTCAATCAGACCTGAGCGCTGGTTGCGCGGCAAGTCAATCTGGGTGCGGTCACCGTTGATCATCACTTTAGACGTAGGGCCCATACGGGTCATGAACATCTTGATCTGCATGGGCGTGGTATTCTGTGCCTCATCCAGCAGCACAAAAGCGTTGTTCAGGGTACGTCCGCGCATGTACGCCAGGGGCGCGATCTCTATGATTTTGTTCTCATAGTAGTACTTGAGTTTCTCCACGGGGATCATCTCCTCCAGCGCGTCATAGATTGGCCGCAGGTACGGGTCTACTTTGTCCTTCATGTCGCCGGGCAGGAATCCGAGGCTTTCACCGGCTTCCACCACGGGGCGGGAAATGATGATTTTCTTCACCTCTTTGTTCTTGAGCGCGCGTACGGCCATGGCCACCGAGATAAAGGTTTTACCGGTACCGGCCGGCCCCAGGGCGAACACCAGATCGTTCTTAGCCACGGCCTCCACCAGTTTGTGCTGGCTGGGGGTTTTGGCTTTGATCACGCCTCCTTTGCTGCCGTACACAATCACGTCTGGGCTGGTGATGACCACATCGTCCTCAAAGTCGTTGTCGGCGGTCAGGAATTTATGGACGCTCTTATCGGTGATTTTGCCGTACTGGTGGTAGTGCTCAATCAGCGAAGAAAGGATCTCATGTATTTTGGTAATCTCAGGCGTCTGGCCCTGGATTTTAATCTCATTGCCGCGAGATATAATCTTGCTGCTGGGGAAAGCGGCGGCCAGTTGTTTTATGTTCTGGTTCTCCAGACCCAGGAAATCTATCAGGGAGATGTTCTCTAGGGTTATTGTTTTTTCTACCAAAGGCGAAGTTGTTTAAATCAGTTTGTGCGTGCTTCTACTGAAATTGTAGTAGTTTTGTTATGCGAGTTAATCCAAATTTGCCTTTTGCGCTGCAAAACGTCTCAAAGCATGTTTAAATTTGTCTTTTGCGCTGCAAACGGGTATCTAAAGAACCTGTCTTCGCCTTTTCCTCGCACCATAGCGCTGCTATGCTGCGAGAAAATCGCTATAGAAGAACCTTTCGCTCCCCGTTTTCGCTTGCAAAATCAAAATGTAAACAAGCTCTCAGCAAGAACCTGCGTTCACGCTTTTCTGGCACCGTAGCGCGTCTACGATGCTTTAAAAACCTTATGCGCAGAACCTTCCTTTGCCGTTTTGCGTCTGCAAAATCAGAATTTGCTCTACCTCTAAGACAAATATAGAAAAACTAAAGTTCTTTTGACTGACCGTTCCCCATGGGATTTCTCACCTTTTTATCTGACTTCGGGACCATTGACCATTACGTGGCAGCTGTTAAAGCTAAAATTCTGACGCTCAACCCTACCCAGGTCATTGTTGACATCTCGCACCACATAGATCCGTTCAACATTGCCCACGGGCTGCACGTGATCAACTCAGTGTACAGAGACTTCCCCGAGGGTACGGTGCACCTGCTGGCCGTAGACACCCATGGCAGCAAGAACGGCCGCTACCAGGTGGCCCGCTACAACGGGCACTACTTTGTCTGCGCAGACAACGGCCTGCTGTCTCTGTTAACCGACGGCGACCCGGAGCAGCTGGTGGACCTGCCGGAGCAGCCGGAGTCTTCTTCGCCCGCGCGGGATATCATGGCGCCTGCTGCCGTAGCGCTGGCCAACGGCGCCAGCATGGCCGAGGTGGGCGAACTCGCCGATGGCATGCTCCAACGCATTAACCGCCAGCTGCGCCTCAACGACCACAACATTATTGGCCACGTGGTGCACGTAGACCATTACGGCAACCTCATCACCGACATTACCCGAGACAGCGTTGACGCCATTGGCCACGGCCGAAAATCTTCTATCCATTTTAACCGGGAGGTCATTGACCGGATCAGTACCCGCTATAACCAACCCAACGAAGGCGACTGCGTGGCCCTGTTCAACCGTCAGGGCTTCCTGACTATTGGCATCAACAAAGGCCACGCCTCTGAACTGTTGGGCATGTACTTTGACTCACCCGTAGAAGTACGCTTTGCCCCAGACCCGGTGGAGTAATTAAGAATTGGGAAATAGGAATTGAGAATTTTTTCTTGCATTTCAATTCACGTTTTCGGCCTGATTTGGCCAAAACAGGCCGAAAACGCAAACTGCGGAGTTCCTTCTCCCTCTGGGAGAAGGGTAGGATGAGGGAAATCACGGCTCCCGTTGTAAAGACTACGGCTACGCCGAAGCAGAATGATATTTTAGGTTTGGGGAGGATGGGAATAGTTTTTGTTTCATAGCTCCTGCGGCCCCCTCACCCTAGCCCTCTCCTCCAGGGAGAGGGAACACTGCTTTTGCGTTTCCGGGCTGTTTTGGCCAAAACAGCCCGGAAACAGACGTTCAAGGAAAAACTAATTCCTAATTAAAAAATGTTGATACGAATAGTCAGAATGACGTTTCTGGAAGACAGGGTGCCGGCGTTTCTGGAAATCTTCAAAGCGTCCAGAGAGAAGATTGCCGCTTTTCCCGGTTGTCAACGGGTGGACCTGCTCCAGGATTACCACCTGCCCCACGTGTACAGCACCTACAGCCTCTGGGACTCTGAAGAAGCCCTGAACAACTACCGCAAATCAGAATTGTTCGGCTCTGTCTGGAAACCCACCAAGGCTTTGTTCTCTGAGCCCGCCCAGGCTTTTTCTTTCAAGCCCGCAGCCGTCTAGTTATTTATTTTTCAATAACACCGTCAGCAAATATGGGTTTCCGGCTTTTGCTGGCCGCTTTTCCCCTCTCTAATCATTCTCTAATCTGGCTCTAATCAACCTATAATACGGGTACTCTAGTTTTGGGCATTCTTCAAAAAAAGAATTACCCATGAGAGTACCCATTTTTCTATTTGCGCTGGTTTTGCTGAAGTGTCTGCTCCAGCCAGTTTCAGCGCATTCAACTGCAGGACGTACCGTTCCCGCCACCGCCCCTGCTGACTCCTTGCGCCTTACCCTGGCGCAGGCCGAGCAGCTGTTTCAGGAGCGCAACCTGCCGCTGCTGGCGCAGAAATCGGCGATTGAGGCTTCCCGGGCGGCTATTCTGCAGGCCAAGCTGTTTGAGAACCCGGTGCTGACGGTTGACCAGAGCGTGTACAACCCGGAGAACGGCAAATACTTTGATGTGAGCCGCAACGGACAGACGTTCCTGCAGTTGGAGCAGCTGGTGTACCTGGCGGGCAAACGCAACAAGCGGGTGCAGGTAGAACAACTGGAGACGCAACTCACCGAGCAGGATTTCTTTGATTTGCTGCGTACGCTCAGGTTCACGTTGCGCACCAACATGGTGGAGCTGTATTACCAGCAGCAGGGCCTGAAAATACTGCGGGAAAGAACGCAAACCGTGCAGCAACTGGTCACGGCGCTGGAGGAACAGTACCAAAAAGGCAATATTCCGCTCAAGGAAATCACCCGCCTGAAAGCCCTGCTGTTCCAGTTGGGCAACCAGCAGCTGAGCCTGCTCAATGAGATAGAGGAAACGCAATCTGAACTAAGGCTGCTGACCCGCACCCCCGCCACTACGGTGCTGGTCCCAACGCTGGAAGAGAACACCTTAAACGCAGCCACACCCACTCAGCTTACGTTCAGCAAATTGCTGGAGACGGCGCAGGAGAACCGCTATGACCTGAAAGCCGCCCAGACCGTGGTGCAGTTACAGGAGGCGAACCTGAAACTACAGAAAGCCATGGCTGTGCCCGACATCACCATCAGCGCCAACTATGACCGCCAGAGTAACTTCATCAGGAACTATACCGGCGTAGGTTTTTCGCTGCCGCTGCCCCTCTTTAACCGCAACCAGGGTAACATCAGAATGGCGCAGCACCAGATAGACCAAAGCCAGCACCTACTGGCACAGCAGCAACTGACCGTGGAGACCGAGGTGATGCAGGCGTTCAAAAAAGCACAGGAGGCTCAGCAATTCTACAACTCCTTTGACCCCAACTTCAGAAGTGATTTTGACCGGCTCTTAGATGGCGTTACCTCCAACTTCATGCGACGCAACCTCAGCCTCATTGAGTTTCTGGATTACTACGAGACCTACACCGAGAGCATGACCCAACTGCTGGAGCTCAGCACCAACCGCCTGCGCGCCCTGGAGGAAATAAACTTTGCCGTGGGCACCCCTGTCATCACCTATTAAACCTATCCTCTGTGAATACCATGAAAAATAAGATAACCACGCCGCTTCTGTTCTCTCTGCTCACGGGCTGCACCTTCTTCTTTGCCTGCTCTGAGGAAAAAAATCAAATTCCCAGTGCTGCGTTGGCAGATAAAGAGCTTTGCCTCACTGATACCCTTTCCCAATTGATTAAGCTGGATTCGGCCCGGATGCAGAACGTGAACAACCAGCTGCAGCTGGTAGGCAAGATTGCCTTAGATGAGAAGAAGGTCTTCAAGATTTTCCCGCTGGTGGGCGGCCATGTGCAGAGTGTAAAGGTAGAGTTAGGCGATTACGTGCAGAAAGGACAGACACTGGCCGTGATTAGAAGCAGTGAGATAGCCGAGTTTGAGCAACAGCGTATTGCGGCGCAGTCTGCGTTGCAGGTGGCCCAGAAGAACCTGGAGGTGGCCAAAGACATGGCCAAGTCTGGGTTAGTCTCTGAGCAGGATGTGCTGGCGGCGCAGCGGGAAAGAGACATCGCCCAGGCCGAGGCCCAGCGCATGAAACAGGTCTTCAGCATTTACAGCATTGGCAAAGGGTCTGAGTACGTGGTAAAGGCGCCCTCTGCCGGGTTTGTGGTGGAGAAGAACGTGAACGCCGACATGCAGATTCGCTCAGACAATGACACCAACCTGTTCACCATTTCCAGCATGAATGAAATCTGGGTCATGGCCAACGTTTTTGAGTCTGACATTGCCAAGGTGAAAGAGGGCTACGCCGCCGAGGTGACTACCTTAAGTTATCCTGACAAAGTCTTCCGGGGCAAAATTGACAAAATCTTCAATGTACTAGACCCCGAGAGCCGCACCATGAAAGTGCGGGTACGCTTGGATAATCCTGATTTCTCACTTAAACCCGAGATGTTCGCCAACATCAGAATTGAGTACCCCGAAGACAAACAGCTTATGGCCATTCCTGCCCATGCGTTGGTGTTTGACCAAAGCAAAAACTACGTGATGGTGTACCGTAAGCGCTGTGACGTGGAGCAGCGAGAGGTGAAACTATACCAGACCATGGGGCAAACGGCCTACCTCACCAGCGGCATTGAGGCAGGCGAGCAGGTGGTGAGCAAATACCCGCTGCTGGTCTACAATGCCTCCAAAGCAAAATAACTTTTCCTGCGCCAATTGGTGGGAGCGTTTTCGGGCTGTTTTCTGAAAAACAGCCCGAAAACAGAATAAAATAATGCTTGTGACCTTGACTTCTTTTCAGCTGGACTCAAGGCACTCATACAATCTGTAAAGACATTTTCCAGATGAATTCTTTTATCAAAAATATCATTGCATTCTCGCTTAAGAACCGGTTCCTGGTCTTTTTTATGACCATTGGCATTGTGGTGGCGGGGGTGATAAGTTTTATGCACACGCCCATTGAGGCGTTCCCGGATGTGACCAACACCCGTGTGCAAATTATTACCCAATGGCCCGGCCGCAGTGCCGAGGAAGTGGAGAAGTTTGTGACCATTCCTATTGAGGTGGAAATGAACGTGGTGCCAAAAAAGACCAGCCTGCGCTCCATCTCCCTCTTCGGGCTGTCGGTGGTGACCATGATTTTTGAAGACGAGGTAGACGATTTCCATGCCCGTCAGCTGGTGGCCAACCAATTGGCCACGGTAAACCTACCGGAAGGTGTAGACGCCGAGATGCAACCCTCTGCGGGGCCCACCGGCGAGATATTCCGCTACACCCTTGAAAGCAAGACCAAGGATGTACGCGAACTAAAAACCATTCAGGACTGGGTGATCGACCGCAAACTGAAGGGCGTGCCAGGCATTGCCGACGTAGTGAGTTTTGGGGGAGAAATAAAAACCTACGAGGTGAGCGTAGACCCCAGCCTGATTGGGAAATATAACATCACCGCCCCAGACGTGTATGAGGCCATTGCCAAAAGCAACCTCAACGTGGGTGGTGATGTGATTGAGAAAAACGGCCAGGCCTACGTGGTGCGCGGCATTGGGCAGCTCAACAACATTAATGAGATTGAGAACGTGATGGTCACAGACCGGCAGGGCGTGCCGGTGCTCATCAAGAACGTGGCCACGGTGGCAGAATCACACCTGCCCAACCTGGGCAACGTGGGCCGTGACGAGCAAACCAATCTGGTGGAAGGCATTGTGGTGATGCGCAAGAACGAGAACCCTAGCGAGGTGCTGGCGGCCCTCAAAAGCAAAATCACTGAACTGAACGATGTGGTACTGCCCGATGACGTGAAGATTGTGCCGTTCTATGACCGCTCTGACCTCATTGGTTTCACCACCACCACGGTGACCCACAACCTGCTGGAGGGCATTGTGCTGGTGACCGTGATTGTGTTCCTCTTCATGGCCGATTGGCGCACTACGCTCACCGTAGCCATCATTATACCGCTGGCGCTGCTCTTCGCGTTTGTGTGTATGCGCCTCAAAGGTATGTCGGCCAACCTGCTTTCTATGGGGGCCATTGACTTCGGGATTATCATTGACGGGGCGGTGGTGATGGTGGAAGGACTGTTTGTGGTGCTGGACAAGAAAGCGCATGAGCTGGGAATGCCCCGTTTCAACGCCTTGTCAAAACGCGGCATCATCAAGAAAACCGCCGTTGACCTGGGTAAGTCCATCTTCTTCTCCAAGCTTATCATAATCACCGCCTTGCTGCCCATCTTCGCGTTCCAGAAAGTTGAGGGGAAAATGTTTTCGCCACTGGCGTACACGCTGGGCTTTGCCTTGCTGGGTGCACTGCTTTTCACCCTTACGTTGGTGCCGGTGCTGAGCAGCATGCTGTTGAACAAGAATGTGCGGGAGAAGCACAACCCGTTTGTGAACTTCATCAACAAGTATGTGTTCAAAGGCTTCTCGTTCACCTACCGGAATAAAAAAGCCAGTCTGGTAGTGGCCATGGTGGTGATGGGTGTGGGACTGCACCTGTTCAAGTTTCTGGGCTCAGAATTTTTGCCGCAGTTGAACGAGGGCGCGGTGTACGTGCGGGCCAGCATGCCTATGAGTACCAGTCTGCAGCAGTCGGTGGAGATGACGGAGAAGATACGCAAAACCATCGGCGCCTTTGACGAGGTGAAACAGGTGATGTCGCAGACCGGTCGGCCGAATGACGGCACCGACCCTACCGGCTTCTTCAACATTGAGCTGCACGTAGACCTCAAGCCCAAGAATGACTGGCAGCGCAAGATTTCTAAGGAGCAGCTCATTGACGAGATGCAGCAAAGGCTGGCTTCATACCAGGGCATCAGCTTCAACTTCTCCCAGCCCATTATGGACAACGTGGAGGAGGCCGTGTCTGGGGTGAAAGGCTCCATGGCCGTGAAAGTCTTCGGGGATAACCTGCAGCGGTTGGAGGTGCTGGGCGACAGCGTGTACAGCGTGCTCAATAAGATTGAGGGAATTGACGACCTGGGCGTGATTAGCCTCATCGGCCAGCCCGAAATGCGGGTAGAGCTGGACCAGCAGCGCATGGCTTCTTACGGAGTCTCCCCGGCAGATGCCCAGGCGGTGATTGAGATGGCCATTGGCGGGAAAGGCGCCAGCAGCCTCTATGAGGGCGAGCGCAAGTTTGACATCAGAATCAGGTACCAGCAGGAGTTCCGGAACAATGAAGCACAGCTGGCGAACCTGCGGGTGCCCACCAGCCACGGCGGCAATATCTCGCTCAACGAGATTGCCAAAATCAGCACCGTCACCGGCCCCGCTTTTGTGTACCGCGAAGACAACGCCCGCTTTATTGCCGTTAAATTCTCGGTACGTGGCCGTGACCTGGGTAGCACCATCAAAGAGGCGCAGGAGAAAGTAAACCAGGCCATTCAGCTGGACAAAGGCATGCACCTGGAGTGGAAAGGCGAGTTTGAAAACCAGATACGCGCCACTGACCGGTTGATGCAGGTGGTACCGGTGAGTCTGGTACTCATCTTCCTGATTCTCTTCGCGCTGTTCGGCAATGGCCGTGACGCTGCCCTGGTGATTCTGAACGTGCCGTTTGCCCTCATTGGCGGTATTCTGGCCCTGCTGCTCACCAATACTAATTTCAGTATTTCGGCGGGGGTTGGGTTTATCGCCCTCTTCGGGATTTGCGTGCAGAACGGCGTGATTCTGATTTCAGTGTTCAAGAAGAACCTGGAGGAACAGATGCCCCTGATGCAGGCCATTAAAGAAGGCGTAGCCGAACGTACCCGTCCCGTAGTCATGACTGCCATGATGGCCGCCATCGGGTTGGTGCCCGCCGCCCTTTCCACGGGTATTGGTTCAGAAACCCAGAAACCGTTGGCCATAGTGGTGATTGGCGGCCTTATTAGCGCTACCATTCTGACCCTGCTTATTTTCCCGCTGCTCTTTGACAGCGTGTACAAGAGAACACTCAGACAGAAACAAACCAAGTACCGCAGGGTTCGGTTAGAAGAAGCCGTTCCTGCCTAGTTTTAACAGGTTGAACAGTTCCATTGTGTTTCAGCGCGTTTGTTTTGAGTGAAAGGAGGTGGTTTTTGGCCACCTCTTTTGTTTTCAGCCAACTCCTGTTTTCGGCCTGTTTTTAAGAAAACAGACCGAAAACAGGAAACTCTCATCCTTAACTTCTCCGAAGTTATGAGAAAGAAAAACGAAGCCTATTAACCCTGCAATGGCCACTTAGTGATAGTATAGCCTTATTAAGGAATTTTTAAAAAAGGCAAGGAAGTAACTTCCGCACCAGAGAGATTCCAGGAAATCTGAAATTGGAACAGCAACGGGAATTAGAGGCCTTTCTTACGGAATAAATTTGGAATAAACCTGAGAACTGTAAAAGTGGGAGCCAAAGGCTTCTGTTCTACAGTTAGCTGCCGTTTTCAGCTTGTTTTTCTAAAAACAGTCCGAAAACGGCAGCACCATTATATTCACCGAAAGAAGAAGCTGTTACATTGATGGCAACAGTAAAATAACGGTTGTTCCTTTACCTAAAGTGGAAGACACTTTCACTTCCCCGCCATGCAGCCGCAGCACCTTTTCTACCATGGTCAGTCCTATGCCGGTACCCATTCGGTCACGGGCATTCTTAGCACGGTAGAAAGGCTCCTTTACCCGGTCTATTTCGGCTTCCGGAATCCCGATCCCCTGGTCCTGCACGGTTACCGTTAGCAGCGTTCCCCGCCAGGACAGTGACACCTGAACCGGCTGGTGGTCTGAGAATTTTGAGGCGTTCTCCAGTACGTTTTTGAAGGCTATCTGCAGAAGACTCCGGCTGCCTAACACCGTCAACCGGTCTGCGTCTGGCGGTAACGTGGAGAGGTCAACCTGAATCTGGTTCTGCGGCAGGGAATAGGTCAGCTCCACTTTTACTTCCAGCAGGACTTCATCTACCCGAACGCGCTCTTTTCTAATCTCCTGTTCATCAAAGCCGGTCTGGGCCAGGAGAATCAAATCAGTGGTGAGTTTTTCCAGCCGGTCTGTCTCTTTCTGGAGCGTTTGCAGAGACGCTTTGTAGTCAGCGGGCGTTCGGTCCTGCATCAGGGTAACTTCCAGCTCGCCGCTGATGGCGGTTAACGGGTTACGGAGCTCATGGGAGGCGTTGGCGATAAAACTTTTCTGCATGTAAAAAGACGTATCCAGGCGTTCCAGCATCTGGTTGAAGGTATGGACCAGTTCACCAATTTCATCACGGGCGGGCCGCTCCTTCACCCGCAGGTGCAGGTTAGACGCCCTTATTTTGTTCACCTCCTGCACAATGGCAACAATGGGTTGCAGCACCCTTCGGGCGAAGAAATGACCGGCTGCCACCATCACCAGGCAACCCAGCAGCACACTGATGATTAACACCTCGCGCAGGTTCTGCAGTTTACCGGCACCGGTGATGTCCTGGGCAATGACAATGACATAGAAATCACCTTCATTGTCTTCATACCAGAGCCCCACCCCCTGCTGCCCCTGCTGCCAGAATTCGGTTTCGCCCTTGGTTTTTATCTGCTCAAAGACCTTAGGCGGAACCGCCAGACCGGCGCTATCTGAGGCCACGTGCAACTGCCGGTTATGGTCATAAATGGCGAACCGCTCCTCTGAGAGGCTTTGGAAGAACTTGCGGCGGGTTTTCTGGAGCCGCTGCGCACTGAATTCGTCCTGCTCCAGGTACATCTGCGCCGCCACAATGCCCCGGTCCATTAACCGCTGGAAATACTGCCGGCGGGTAAACTGCTCTGCCACCAGATAAATCACACTGATGATGACCACGAGAATGACCGTGGTGAGGCCGGCAAACGTGAGGGTGAGTTGGTTTCTGAAAGTCATACGTTCTCCGGCTCCTTCAGCATATAGCCCATGCCCACCACCGTGTGCAGCAGCTTAGCGGGAAAGTCTTTGTCTATCTTGTTGCGGAGGTAGTTCACGTACACATCTACCACGTTAGAGCCCAGGTCAAAGTTAAGGTCCCAGACGTTTTCCAGCAGGTCTACGCGGGAAAGCACCTTGCCCTGCTTTTTCAGGAAAAACTCCAGCAGGGCGAACTCACGGGCGGTGAGGTGGATGGGTTTTCCGGCCCGGGTCACTTCTTTGGTATCCAGGTTCATGGTCAAATCTCCGGCGTGCAGCAGATGACTGGTAGTCACTGGTTCTGCCCGCCGCGCCAATGCCCGCACCCGCGCCACCAGCTCTCTGAACTTGAAGGGCTTGGGTAAATAATCATCGGCCCCGGCTTCCAGACCGTCTACCACATCATCTGTGGTGCCCAATGCCGTGAGCAGCAGAATGGGCGTGCGCAGCTGTTCCTGGCGCAGCTGCCGGCACAGGTCCAGCCCGCTGAGGTGGGGCAAGATCACGTCCATGACAATGACCTGGTACTCGTTCTGCAGCGCCAGCTTTTTACCCGTGTTGCCGTCATAGGCCACCTCCACCTCAAACGTCTGCTCCTGTAAGCCGCGTTTGATAAATGCGGCCACGTTGGGCTCATCTTCAATGACCAGTATTTTCATGTTTTCTGATACGCTTGTTCTTTCCCCCTTATCCCACTCCCCTGCAAACCTGTAGCAAGCCCAAGGTAAAATTACGCAAATAAAGAGAGCAAATGGCTGCCTGTTAATGCACAGCCAGCAGGACGGCGACTCTTTTTCCTTTAAGTCTTTCTGTGCCATTGGGGTAGTGGGTAGGCCGCCAACCACATTGGATCAGAGGGTTGGTTATCTTCCGCAAGCGGATGGTTGCGCCTGCAGTAGCTGGTGTTTCCCTAGTATAGTCCTGATTTAAGAAAAACAGGCCGAAAACGGCAGCACAAGCAGATGCCTGCCCCAGAACCAACTCTTTAAGAACCTCTGGCGAAAACATAGCTAATGGTCCCTTATATCACAAGTCAACCAGCGCCTCCTTTGCTCCGCCGCAAGATTTTCAACCAGCCTCAAGGTTCTGCATCTATATAGTAAAGAACTAATTAAAACGCATCATCGTTTTTATCTATCATATCATCTTTATTATCGATTTGAACAATAAGCTTTAACCCGGCAATTTTGGGCCATGATTTATTTTACTAAACCCAAAATGCTTAGAAAACCCTTACTCTTATTAACCTTCCTGGCTGGTAGCCAGCTGGTTTTTGCGCAGAAACCCCTTACTACCAATACCGGCGCTCCGGTGGGGAACAACCAGAACTCCAGAACGGCTGGTGAGAATGGTCCGGTGCTGCTGGACGATGTGCATCTGATTGAGAAACTGGCCTCTTTTGACCGCGAGCGGATTCCCGAGCGCGTAGTACATGCCCGCGGGGCCGGTGCCTTCGGGGAGTTTGAGAACTACGCCGATAACTCTGCCTTCACCAAAGCTTCTCTGTTCAACACGCCGGGCAAAAAGACACCGGTATTTGTGCGCTTCTCTACCGTGGTGCACGAAGCCGGTTCTCCGGAAACTCTGCGTGACCCACGGGGTTTTGCCGTTAAGTTCTATACAGACCAAGGCAACTATGACCTGGTGGGCAACAACCTGCCGGTGTTCTTCATTAGAGACGCCATCAAGTTCCCAGACATGGTGCACTCGTTCAAGCCGTCGCCAATCTACAACCGCCAGGACAACCACCGCGTGTTCGACTTCCTGTCTAACCAGCCCGAAAGCACCAACATGCTCACTTACCTGTACCAGGATTTGGGTATTCCGGCCAACTTCCGGCAGATGGATGGTTTTGGGGTACACGCCTTCAAATGGGTGAACGCCAAAGGCGAAGTGACCTATGTGAAATACAAGTGGACCTCGCAGCAAGGCGTAAAAACCCTGACTTCGGCGCAAGCCGCCCAGGTGCAAGCCACAAACCACAGCCACGCCACCCAAGACCTGTACGCTGAGATCAACAAAGGCAATTTCCCCGCCTGGGAGCTGTCGGTGCAGATGATCAAGCCCGAGGACCTGGACAAGTTTGACTTCAACCCGCTGGACCCTACCAAGATCTGGCCAGAGAACATCGCGCCGAGCAAAAAGATTGGCAAGATGACCCTGAACAAAGTACCAGACAACTTCTTTGAGTCGGTGGAACAGGCTGCGTTTGCGCCCGGCACCCTGGTACCCGGCATTGAACCGTCAGAAGACCGTCTGTTGCAGGGCCGCGTGTTCTCGTATTTTGACACGCAGCGCTACCGTTTGGGCGGCAACTTCCAGCGTATTCCGGTGAACGCCCCTAAAGTAGAAGTGAACAGCTACAACCAGAACGGCGTGTTGAGCAACCGCACCACGGCATCAGACGTGAACTACCAGCCCAGCACGGCGCACCCGTCTTTCACAGATAATGCCCAGTTCCACTACTCTACCCAGAAGATAAACGCCGAGACCATGCAGCGCGCCATCAGCAAGCAGAACAACTTCCAGCAAGCCGGTGACCTGTACCGTTCCCTGTCTAAAACCGAGAAAGAGCACCTCATCAGCAACTTGGCCGGCGACATGAGCCAGATCAGAAGCAAAGAAGTGCTGAACAAAATGGTGAGCTATTTTTACCAAGCCGATGCCGATTATGGCACGCGCCTCATCAAGGCCTTGAAACTGGACAAAACCCAGGTACAGGCGCTTACTTCCAAATAATCTACTTTACCATACAGAACAAGCCGGGTGGTTTCTGCCCGGCCTGTTCCACGCTTTTCACCTAAGATGCAACACACGTGAACACACTGCAGGCCCTTTCCCTTTCGCACCAGACGGCTGCTGTCCAGTACAGAGAGGCGCTCCAGTTTACTGACGCAGAAGCGGCTGCCTTTCTGCAAAGCCTACAGGAAAAAGCGTTGGTGGCGGGAGCTGTCCTGGTGACTACCTGCAACCGCACCGAGGTTTATTTTGAGGCAGAAGGCCCCTCTACCGCGCAGGTGTTGGAGGAACTGTTGGCGTTCAAAAAGATTGGCAACTCAGAGGTTTATCTACCCCTGTTCCAGCACTTCACTCAAAGCCAGGAGACGTTCCGGTACCTGCTGGAAGTGGGCATAGGTTTGCGCTCGCAGGTACTAGGCGACCGCCAGATTATTGGCCAGCTCAAAGAAAGCTACGGGCGAGCCAATGAACTGAAGGCCACCAGCCCCTTGCTGCACCATGCTTTCCAGTCGCTGTTCAAAACGCACAAACGCGTGCACAATGAAACGTCTTTCAGAGCGGGCGCTTCCTCGGTGGGCTACGCGGCCCTGGAACGGGTCACCGATTTCTTCCCGCGCCAGAGCCTTGCCCAGAAGAACCTGCTTATCATAGGCTCCGGCCAGTTGGGCACCGATGTAGCCAAGTATGCCGCCTCCTTCGGGTTTACCCACATCACGCTTACCAACCGCAGCCAAGAGAAAGCCGAGGCTCTGGCCGCCACCGTCAATGGTCAGGTGCTGCCCTTTGAGTCATTGGAAACGGAGTTGGCCCGGTTTGAGGTGATGATCTCCTGCGTGAGCGGCGGTCAGGTGATTTCCCTGCCTACGCTGCAAAACCTTCCGCAGAAAAAACGCGTGCTGCTGGATTTGGCCGTACCGCTCAGCATTCCCGCCGAAGCGGAACTGGTACCCGGCATCTCCCTGGTGAACATGGACGACATCACCCGCCGAACCCAGGCCGTGCAGAAACTGCGTGAAATCTCCATTGCCGATGTGCAGCGGATCATAGAAGAAGAGGCGCAGGAATTTGAAGCCTGGCTGCAGGATATACCCGTGGCCCATACCCTGCAGGAGCTGAAACGCCTGTTGGCCCACGTGGTGGAAACCGAAGTGCAGCACCGAATCAACAGCTCAGGCGACAAAACTCCTTCCCCTGCGCTGGCGAGCACCACCTTGAACCAGTTGCTCCGCAGACCTGCCGGTATCCTGAAGAGCACCCAAGGCTCTGACAGAAAATTGCTGCTGGAATCATTGCAAACCTTGTTTCAACTTGCTTAAAGCGCAGTTCATCTTTAACTCAACAGAAGGCGGTTTGCCCAAGCCTCCATCTTCGCCACTTGATTTCTGTTTTTAACCTATTTTTAGAAAAACACCGTGAAAACGCTCATTTTAAAACTTTGCTTCTTCTTATTACCCGCGGCCGTCTTCGCCCAGAACACAGATTTGATCTCTGCCGCCAGAACCGGCGACGTAGCAGCTATTCAGCAACTGCTCCAGAACAAAGCCGATGTGAACGCCACCGATCCCAAAGGCTTTACTCCTTTGATTATTGCCGTCTATAATGGCCATGCCGAGGCCGCCGCTGCGCTGCTTAAAGCCGGGGCCAACGTCAACCACCAGGATCTGACCGGCAATACCGCTTTAATGGGAGCCGCTTTCAAAGGCGAACTGGCTATTGCCCAACTCTTGCTGGAGCACAAAGCCAACCTGAACCTGCAGAACGGCAACGGCGGCACCGCCCTCATGTTTGCGTCCATGTTCGGGCGCAATGAGCTGGTCAAGCTGTTCCTGCAAAAAGGCGCCGATGCTTCCCTCAAAGACCAGCGGGGCCTGACCGCCCTGGCCTTAGCTGAGCAACAAGGCAACGTAGAAGCGGCCGCTTTGCTGAAGAGATAAGCTTAGACCACTTAATAAAGCTTCAACAGAATGCCGCGGCTTATGCCCGGCATTTGTTGTTCATCTGTCATCAGAGGAAGTGATTTTCCGTTTTTGGCCTGTTTTTTCAGAATCAGGCCAAAACTGGAACAAATTGGCGGGAATGGAGTAATTTTACCCGGTGCCGCCCCAGTGTCACCTGTCTTTCACAACCTGTACCAAAACTGAGTAGCCCATGAACTACTTCCACTTCTATGACCTGCCGGAAAGCTTTCTGCCCGACGAGAAAGCCATCCAAACCAAATACTACGCCCTGAGCCGCGAATATCATCCCGACTTCTACACGCTGGAACCGCAGGAAAAGCAGCAGGAGATTCTGGAGAAGTCCACGCTCAACACCAACGCCTACCGCACGCTCTCCAATTTTGACCGCCGCATGCAGTACATTCTGGAGCAGCACGGCCTGCTGGAGGAAGGCGGCCAGAACGACCTGCCGCAGGATTTCCTGATGGAGGTAATGGAGCTGAACGAGCAGTTGATGGAGCTGGAGATGGACTATGACTCCATGACCTACAAAGTGGTGCGGGACCAAACCGAGCAGATAGAAGGCGAGCTGAAGGCTGAAATCTGGCCGGTGCTGGAATCTTACTCAACATTATCTCCTGAGGCACAGGCAGAAGCATTGAAGCAGGTAAAAAATTACTACCTAAAACAGCGCTACCTCTTGCGTATAAAGGAATCATTGAATAAGTTTGCATCCTCTTCTGACGAATAAAGCGTTTAGCGCCTCATTTTTCAGAATCTACCGAAAAGTAGCATTTGCCCAGGTGGCGGAATCGGTAGACGCGTTGGTCTCAAACACCAATATCTTCACGGATGTGCCGGTTCGACTCCGGCCCTGGGTACTCAGAAGCCTTGTAAACGAAAGTTTGCAAGGCTTTTTTGTTTTCAGATGATTTGATTGTAGCGTCGTTACCCTGTAACGACGTGGTTCTACACAGCAGTAACTGGATCTGCTTCATTGAACCGTACCATACATTTTTGCCCCTTTTTTGCTTTGGATATGGGCCTATTTTTGGATAACCGATTTTGTTGCATGGAGACACGTGGTTACAGGGTAACGACGCTACATTGCAGTTTCTATTCGGTATTAGGTTTATAGAACCGGTCTTCCTGCCATTTAGAAGGGTTATTCAAAATATAATTTTCAATGAGAAGTAGCTCTCGTTGATTTCTAATGATGCGGTCATGAAAACGAGGCTGCCACCCGAACGGCTCGGTACTCACACTCCTGATCATTTTAGTGCAGATGGATTTGTAAAAGCCTATAACATGGGAGATAGAACCTGCTTTAGGTGCTAAGTTGGCCATAAACTCGTTTTTACCGGTAATGCCATTATACGGCAAGGCCTTATTGTCCTCTAAGGTGGAACCATCACGTAGAATTCCCTCTAGTCCCACTATTCCATGCACATGGTTTGGCATCACTACAAAATCACCCAGAAATAGATGAGGCATATGCTTTGGCAGATCAAGCCAATAATCATGGGCAATCTGTCCCTCATCTGACAAAACCATTTCCCCGTTTACTACTTCGCCAAAATATGGATAACGGTCTTGCGTGCAAATCGTGATGAAATATAGTCCTTCCAACCGATAGTCATAGCCCTTTAAACGGCGGGCGCTTTTGCTGAACATATCAAATTTGGCCATAAAAGGATAAACGAAAAGGGCAACCAACCGTTTTCAGCCGCCTTTTCTAAAAGGGGCTCAAAAACAAAAATGTAGCGTCGTTACCCTGTAACGACGTGGTTCTACGCAGCGCTGACTGTTATATTTCATTAACCATTCTTTGAGATTGAAAACGTATTTTTTCCCATGATAAAGCAATGTTCAAAAAGAGATGGGTTTGTTTCATGGAACCACGTCGTTACAGGGTAACGACGCTACATTTATGGGAAGGGCACTTGTAGAATTATTATCCATATAGAATATTGCCGTATAAAGCAATAAACCATACACCCCTCCCATGAAAGAGAACGGCTTGCAAAGATACCTGAGCGCTCAGGAAAGAGACTACGAGGTGGCGCTGGCTGAGATCAGGAAAGGACGGAAACAAAGCCACTGGATGTGGTATATTTTTCCGCAGATACAGGGGTTGGGCTTTAGCGAGATGTCCAGATTCTACGCCATCAAAGACCTACCCGAAGCCGAGACATTTTTGCAGCACCCGGTTTTAGGCAGTCGGCTAGTGCAGATTTGCGAGGCCCTTCTGAAACTGGAAAGCAAAGACGCCCACCGCATCT
This sequence comes from Rufibacter ruber, assembly GCF_014138425.1. Taxonomy (NCBI): domain Bacteria; kingdom Pseudomonadati; phylum Bacteroidota; class Cytophagia; order Cytophagales; family Hymenobacteraceae; genus Rufibacter; species Rufibacter ruber. The sequence goes on along the minus strand of NZ_JACJIQ010000003.1, from coordinate 80,687 downwards.
TCGGGAGCCCTGATGACCTGAAACTCAAATCGTCCATGACGTTGTTCGCCTCTTTACCAGCTGCAAACCCTGTTTTCAGTGAAGTGTTGGAGAAATTTTTTAACGGAGGGAAAGACGAGAAAACGGTCCAAATTCTTCGCGCACAAGCTTAAGCCAAGAGATTCACTTCAACTAATTCTTAGGATAAAACTTTAGTAAGACCAATGTGGATTATCATTGCCCTTGCTGCGTGTTTTCACCAGCAAGCGGAAATTAGGTTACGTCTGGATGGTTGACCCTTAGGAACACCAACAATGGCGGCTGGCTTATCAATGATGCTGCTTTACTAAACAGGTGCAATGTTTCCTATCTCCGCCTGAAAGAATCTTGTGCGAATACCAGGAAAGCAATATCTGGCCTTCTTTGCTTTTCGCTACTATGATCAAACATGGCAAAAGTAATGGTATATTTAAATCCGCTTACTTAGGACGCACGTAATGGGCCTATCAATCTTTCATAAAGATGACTTCTTCACCTCTGCTACATTATCATTGAGGTTCCAATCAATCAGCAGGTGATTAGGGTCAATGCCCACCTGCGCGGGTTTCCTTGGTACCGTGACCGTTATGGTCTGCTTTTTAGAACGGATGAGGTGCTTCTGTAGGTAAAGCGGTTTGCCCAACTCCTCTCCTGCTTTGGCGGGTCCAAAAATTCCTATTTCTACCCAATCCTTTACAGGAAGTGCCTTCTCCAACCCTTTCTCATTTACTAACGTCTTATTCGCTTGCACGTTGATTGTCACTTCCCAAGCACCTTCTTTCGTCTGTTTCACAGTAGCCTGGTTCGCCTTAAGGTCCCAGAAGGTGTTGGCTTTGAAGAGGTCGTGGAGCAGGTACTGGAGCGAATCTGGGGTGGCCGCTTCCAATTCCTGGTAAAGGTCAAGGGAAGTGGCGAACGGAACTTTGCCTGGCGGGTGCTTTTGGAGCAAGCTTCGGAGCGCGCCGTTTACCCGGTCTTTGCCGATGTACTGGCTCAGCGCATACAGCGCCATAGGACCTTTGCGGTAATTTTGGTACCAATTATCAGCCTGCAGCAAAGGTAAGGCTGCTTTCGTTTTGGGATTTTCGTACTCCTCCGTCAAAAAGCTTATCAGCTTCTTCTGGTGCGCAGGCCCGTATTTTTCCTCCAGCATACCCATGGCAGAGTACCAGGCAAGGCTTTCGGTAATCAGGCCCGCGCCTTCCACATACGCTTGCTTCAGCTGGTTCCCCCACCACTGGTGCGCAACCTCGTGCGCCACAACGGCCGTCACCAAATCAAAGCCCCGCTCATCCGCTTCCGGGTTCATCAGGAAAAAGCCTTCCTCCGCCGTGATGTTGATGGGCGCGGCGTGGTTCCCGAAGCCGTACCCAGCATGCGCCACAAACCGGAGCTGGCGGTGCGGGTAAGGGCCGAATTCCTTCGTATAATAGTCCAGCGAAGCAATTGCGCTCTTTACCATTCGTGCCGGGTTCTCGGTACGCCCCGGCGGGTAGAAAATCTGGATGGAGGCCTCCTGCCCCTTACCAGTTAATGGGCTTTGCCATTTCCCTTCCTGCATTGCGTAGATAGCCGAGAAAAAGGCGTATTCATTCCGGATGGGTGACTCTGTGGCGTAATGGAAGTAGCGGCGGCCGCCTTTGGTCCAGGTCCGGCGCAACGTGCCCGGCGCCACCACCTGTTGGTTGGCCTCGGTACCCACAATGGCTTCAAAGCTGATTTGCTCTGGAAACGGAGCGTACCGACGGGCAGTCACATCGTAGAGCGAGGCAGTGGCGGGCCGGGGTGCCAGGCCATTAGCTTTTCGGGCGGCAGCCTCATCTAATTCGCGGTACGGTTGATAGCCTATGACGGGGAGCCACTCCAGATTCCGGAAATAAATTTGGTTCTCTGTTACCTCCGCATCGGCTCCGCTATTAGTGAAGCCCTGCACTTTATAGTTTACCTGAAAACGGAGGTGCAGCGAATCCCCGGGGGGCAGAGGCTTAGCCAGGGCGTACATACGGAAACCAGGCTTCTCATCCAGGAGCACTTGCCTGGCCGGCCTGTCAAAGTGAAGCACATTTGTTTCAACGCCCGCCCCCGGTGCCAGATGCACTGAGTCAATGGGCACCTGGCTCTTATTCACCAGCAGGTAAGTGCCTGTAATTTCCACCTTCCGCCGGGAAGGATACATTTCTACCTGCAAGTTTACACCGGTCAGCAAAGGCTGGGGCACGTTCTGGAACTGTTTATAGCGTAACTCATAAGCTGCCCGTTGCGCTGCTAAGCTGGAAGAGTTGACGTAGTCATGCCGCATGTTGGTGTTATAGAAGATATAGCCTCCCAACAGGAGAATGCCACCCACCGCTACAGCCGTCGTCACCGCCGTTGACCGGGTAAAGCGATGGCGAGCCAACTGAAGTCGCGCTTTCAGACTCTGTTCCCGGCTCCGGACCCAAAGCAGCCTTGCCACCACCGCCAGCAGCAGCGCCCACGCCAACCAATAAGCTTTAAACCACAGCCACGGCGCCACAGAATTGGCAAAGCCACCCATGGTAGTGTTGGTCCACTTCGGGCTTTCCCCGAAAATTAGGAGCTTGTGCTCCAGACCTAAGTTAGAGGCAAACATGAGGCAGCCGAAAATAAGCAGCATCACTAAATGCCCCAGGTACTTTTGATTCACCACCACGTGCACCACCAGCGCCAGCAGGGCAAAGAGCAGACATTCTACCAACTGAAACCCGAAAAGCACTTTCAGGTATAGACCTACCTCTACCTCGGCTCCGCCTATGCCAGTTTGGGCCAGAATTCCGGAAAACAGCAGGAAAACGAGGCAGACCACCAGCAGGAGACCCACCGCTAAATACTTGCTCAGGAAAAGCACCCATTCGGGCACCGGGGCCGCGTTAGAAAGCTGGTGGAGGCCGCTTTCCCGTTCGCGCCAGACCAGCTCCCCGGCGTAGAAAATAACGAGCAGGAAAATCACCATCCAGAACTTTCCGGGCCCGGTGAAAGGGGCAGCCAGAATGGTTAGCACCTGGTCAGTTCTGGGCAGCATAGGAACGCCCTTGTTCTTTAGATTTCCGGGCATCGCCAGACCTATCACCAAGGCAATAAAGCCCAACAGCAGCAGCCCCGATTTGCCTTTTGCCAGGGCCCAGAAGGAGTTAAGCGTGATAAGCTTTAACTGATGCAGGTGGGTTTTAAAACCGAAGTTCCCCCGACCCTTCGGCAACGATTCGGCTTTTTGCCAGGTTAACCACGACAACGCAGCTTCTGTGGTAGTGGGCTGGAAGGCCTTCTTCCGTTTCTGACCTGTTTCTGGTAAAATGAACTGAAAACGGAAATAGGTAAGCGCGAGCATGCCCATCGCCAGGCCCAACCAAAGGATACGATTTGCCAAAAATGCCCCCTCCAGTTTCAGAAGTCGCGTATTCATTTCCAGGGGGCTCCATTCAAGGCTTAAATGGCTTAGCACCGGCGTAAAACCCATGGGGTCAACAAGTGTCCCCCAATCTACTGGGCCTTTTATCACGCCCAATCCCTGCCCCACCCCGTAGGCTGCCACAAAAAGAAGAACGCCACCCAGGTAGCTGGCCATGGCTTTTCGGGTAAGTGCCGCCAGTGAGAACTGGATTGCCGTGGCAATAAAAGCGTTGGGCAATACCAGAAAGAAATAGGAACTGAGGTAGGCCGATAGCCGGAACGGACCCAAAATTTCTGGCTCTATCCCCGTGCAATAAATGGTCAGGAAGATACTAGCCGGAATAGCCAGCAGCACGAGTACGTTGAGCAGAAGGGCTGCCAGGAAACGCCCACCCAGGTAGTCTCTTTTGCTGGCGGGCGAGGTGTACGTGAGGGAGAACATGCGCGTCTGCACATCCCTGGCCGCCGCATCGCCCGCTACCGCCCCGCTCATCAACAGCCAGAAAACGCAGCATAACACGGTAACGGCCGCAATAACAATGGGCGCATTGAGCAAGACATACCCTTCCCGCGCATCAGAAGCGTAATTGGCCGTAAGAAACAGGTACGCCAGCACGAACACGACCGCACAGTACCCCCAGGTAGAAACCTGCCTTAGTTGGTACGTAAACTCCAGGTGAAAAATCTTCCGAAACTTCATGGCTGTACCACCTCCACTTCTTTCAGCGTTGCGTGTTGCCCAAACACGCCAGTCATGGCGCTGAAGTACACATCTTCCAGGTCTGGGGATACGGGTTCAAAACCGCTGCCGGGCTCCACTTGGCTATACACATGCACCTGGGTGCGCCCACCCAGGGACTTGGCAGAAATAACCTGGTGCTCCTGCGTTACAGCAGATAGCTTGTTTTTCACAATCAACGAGCGCCATATCTTCCCTCTCAGAGAAGTCACCGCCTCCTGCGTCTGCGCCTCCAGCAGAATTCTGCCTTTGTTGATGATGGCCAGGTTGGTGCAGAGTTCAGACACATCTTCCACGATGTGGGTGGAGAGAATCACCACACTGTTTTCGCCCAACTCACTCAGAAGGTTCAAAAACCGGATGCGCTCGGCAGGGTCCAGTCCGGCCGTGGGTTCGTCCACAATCAGGAGCCTGGGGTTGCCCAGCAGCGCCACTGCCACCCCGAAACGCTGCCGCATGCCGCCCGAGTAGCCGCCCAGTTTCTGTTTGCGCTTGTCCCAGAGGTTGGTTTGTTTCAGCAGGCCCTCTGTCACTTCTCTGCGGGAGGCCCGGCTGGTAAAGCCTTTCAGCACGGCAAAGTAATTCAGCAATTCCTCGGCGGTGGCTTTGGGATATACCCCGAAATCCTGCGGCAGATAACCGAGGCTCTGGCGCACTTCCTCCTTCTGGTTCACCACATCCAGTTCTCCTAAAAATATCTGCCCCTGGTCGGGCTCCTGCAGCGTAACCAGGGTGCGCATAAGTGTTGATTTCCCCGCCCCGTTGGGCCCCAGCAAACCGTACATGCCGGGCGGAATAGTCAGAGAAATGTTCGTCAATGCCTGAACGCCGTTGGCATAGGTTTTAGAGACGTTCCTTATCAGCAGGCTCTCGGTGTGGTTTTCCATATTTTTCATGCTTGGGCAGTTGAATTTCACCAATGGTTGATTTTCTTCTAGCTTTCTGTTTTTGGCCTGTTTTCTCAAAACAGCCCTAAAACAGACGTATCGTTGTCATTAGAAGTCGGCTTCGATAAATCTACCTTCTGTGTCATCCTGGAAGGATCTTGGTTGCGGACGGTAGTATCTTATTTTGAAAGCTATCCTAGTTCGCCCACAAGATCCTTTCAGGATGACAAAAGGTGAGGTGTACTATGTATTACCTTCCATTTTATTGGGGGAAGAGATGGAATGAGAATCCTTTCCCGCTCCTTTCTTGGGTAAAAGAACCGTCTTCCTAACAGAGCACAAAAACTGATATGCAGCAACTAGAAAACAATCGACGAAGGGCGTCTTTTCCTCTGTGAGAGCACTGGCAGGTTGGGGGTAGCTTTTAGTAGATTGAGAAAAGGAACTGGTCGAGTAGAAGTGCAGGGGCTGCGGGGAAAAGGTATCTTTGTTTTATGCAGAGAGTCAAAAAAATCTTCCGGCTGGTTCACCTCTTCGTCTGGCTTCTTTTCACCTTTTTGGTGGGCCTGCAATTGTACGCTGATGGGCTTTCTTACTGGCTTCCCTTAACTACAGGGTTTATTCTGACGGCTTTGTTTGTTTTTTACAGCCACTTCCATCTCCTGACCAAATACTTAGGTAAGAAAAAGAGAAGGGAATATTTTCTAAAGCTGGCAGGTATTGTATTGACCAGTCCTTTACCTTTCGTAATTCTACATCCTAAAAATTCTGGCACATGGGATTTTTTCCTTGGATACTACCCCATAGTTGTCATTACGATAGTACCCATTTTTCTCTTTCTCAGCTGGCTGGCCCGGGTTACCGAGACGCTGGTGCTGAATACCATCAGAAAAGAGCAGCTGGAGAAACAGGCGGCAGAGACAGAATTGCACTACCTGAAATCGCAGATAAACCCCCACTTTCTGTTCAACACCCTCAACAACATCCATACGCTGGTTTACAAGCAAGCCCCCACTGCCCCCGAAGCCGTTTTGCGTCTTGCCTCCCTGATGCGCTACATGATTTATGAGTCCAACGCGATCACAGTGCCGCTACCTAGGGAGATAAACTACCTGCAGGATTATATAGGCTTGCAGCAGCTCCGGTACAAAAACTCAGCAGTGGTGGACCTGACCATACACGGCGTGCCGGAAACCTGTGAGATTGCCCCCCTGCTGTTCATTCACCTCCTGGAAAACGCATACAAACACAGCCCCGCGCGGCTGGAACCCGGGGCTATAAAGGTGAGAATGGAAATAAAAGCCAATACGCTTACCTTTCAGATTCAGAACCCAATAGGGAGTAACCAGAAAAAGATGGAAGTGGAGGAACCCGGTGGTATAGGATTGGCCAATGTCCAGAAGAGGCTGCAAATACAATACCCAGGGCAGCACCGCCTGGAAATTGTCAACTCTGGTGAAACTTTTACGGTCAGTTTAGAAATTAACGGTACCCACACGCATGTCCATGAAAGTGAAACTCAGCTGCTACATCATTGATGACGAGCCCTTGGCCCAAGAGATTCTGGAAGAGTACGTAGCCAAAGTACCTTTCCTGGAGCTGAAGGGCTCCTTTATGAGTCCTATGGAGGCGGCGGAAAACCTGAAAAGGGACAAACCTGACCTGCTTTTCCTGGACATCAACATGCCGGACCTGGACGGCCTCAGCTTCATTCCCTTGCTGAACCCCAAACCCATGATTATCCTGACTACGGCTTACGACCAGTATGCACTTAAAGCCTTTGAATTGGAGGTGAAAGACTACCTGGTGAAGCCTTTCTCCTTTGAGCGCTTCTACAAAGGGGTGCTACGGCTGTACCAGGAGCATAGCGCCAGCCAGGTACCTGCTAAAAAAGAAGCAGCAGCTGAGCCTAAAAACGACCCCGAGTACCTTTTCCTGAAGGTGGGCCACCGCATTCAGAAAGTCGCCACAAAGGACATCCTTTTCATTGAAGGTATGAAAGACTACCTTCGGGTGCATACCGCCCAGGAGAAGATCATGACCCTCACCAGCTTCGCCAAACTGGAGGAGTTGCTGCCCCCTCAGAATTTCGCCCGCGTGCACCGGTCTTTTATGGTAGCCATTGACAAGATTGACCACATTGAGAAAAACAGAATAACCATTAGAGATCAGATGATTCCCATCAGTGATACGTATGCTGAGGCTTTTTACAAAATTCTGAAGGGATTTCAATAGATATAAATCCCATTTTGGAAATTAACATTTAGTTACCTGTTCAATTCTAGGGCGCGTTGACAAATAGTGAAATATTTTTCTCAGACGCGGCGGTGGACGCGCTGGGCAACCCGCTGCGGATCGTACTCACGGCGGGGCAGCGAGGCGACGCCACCCAGGCGCAGGGGCTGGTGGATGGCAACCGGCCCGGGGCCGTGCTCGCAGACCGCGGCTACGACTCGGACACCTTCCTGGGCTATGTGCGGGAATTGGGCGCAGAGGCCGTGGTCCCCTCCAAAAGAAACCGCCTGCAGCAGCGCGAAATCGACGAAAACCTGTACAGGGACCGAAACAAGGTGGAGTGCTTCTTCAACAAACTCAAGGCATACAGGCGCGTGGCTACCCGCTATGAAAAAACCGCCGACTGCTTCGCCGCTTTCATCTACCTGGCATCAGCCATGATCCTGCTCCATTAATTGTCAACGTGCCCTAAGATAATTAAACTTTGCCGTGAGCGGCATTGGTCTTTAGGTCAAGAGATTGGTTTGGTCTCTTATAATGATACTGCCGTCAAAGAGGTTCTCGAGAATGGAATCATAGTGATCAGTACAGATTTTGCGAAGATTGGAGAAGAGGCGGCCAAAGCTATTTTGGAAAAAAGTACAGCCCATACACGCATACCAGCCAAAATAATTTTAAAGGATTCTCCTTGATCAACTCTTAATTACAAATAGTTCTGCAGGAGTGGCTTTAAAAATCAAAGTGGAATCATAGGCTTGATAAGCTACCAATATTGATTGATAAAACCTTATTCCTGATATTTAATCTTATAATTAATTCTACTCTCTATTCAAGCTATTAAATCTAGCAGCAGTAACATTTAATGGACTTTGAATAGTAAAAGAACTATTGAAAGGAAGATTCCCAAACTGGTTCTAAGGTATTTAAGTGCTTTGCCTAAATGAGCTTCAACCGTTTTCTCAGATATGAGCAGCGCTTCAGCCACTTGTTTTTGAGAATATCCAAGCTCCCTACTTAACCGATAGACCATCTGGCATTTTTCAGGCAAGCCAGCTACTAACTTCTGAAGCCGGGCTTGCAATTCTTCAAATTCCAGCCACTCCTGGGTAGAATTATCTTCTATACTTAAAGAAATTGATGTAAGATGGGAATATTGGCGCTCCTGCTTTCTTTTAGCTAAAACCTTTATTACTTGATACTTGGCAGACACAGCAAGATAGCTATTCACAGAAGATGTTATAATAAGATCTTCCCGTCTCTTCCAAAGTGTCACAAAAATATCCTGCACCACCCCTTCTGCCTCCTCCATGTCATGGAGCTTGTTCACAGCTAGTAATAATAATTTTTGCCAGTACCGGTTATATAACTCGGCAAAAGCCCCCTCATGTTGCGTTTTCAATAACTCAACCAATTCTTCATCTGTGAGTAGGCTGTAGTTTGTTATCTCCATCACTGGTAATCCTAAGATCTACTAGTAGGGGAATAGCAGATCAAACTTAAATTAGATTAATTGAAATCTTCATTTTTCATTTTTAAATTAATAATTATTTAACTAAAACACAACATATATTTTTTAACCAGTATCAAACTAAGCCAATACTAGCTTTCCTGTTTTTTAAAGATTGGTCTTTCGCCCATCATTATTTTTGTAAAAATGAAGCCTCAAAGCACAAAAAGGATTAGAAACACCTATAAAATAATTTCAGAACCTCATAAATATCTTTTTTTTGATCCTCAGCTTTTTTCCAGCCTAAGCGCAAATATTTAATTCAGGCTGAAAGAGACTCAGAGCTTGTTTAAACTTCTGTTTTGCAGGAATAACGGGAGTGAATGGTTCTGGCGCAGTAGCTTTTATGGGCTGAGCAGCGCAATGGTGGGGAGATAGGATAAGTCCTGGGTCTTTTATTGCCTGTTATGCAGTGCCTGCTCTCACCTCTTTCAGTTTAAATTGTCTATATACCTACTTTCAGTCATTTTCAACTAGAACATATGTTTATCTTCTGGCTTGAAGTCACCTTATAAATACCTATGTTTTGCTTTCAGTATTTTACATGACAAACAAAGTCTTCTGTTTTTGGCCTGTTTCCATAAAAACAGGCCAAAAACAGAAAAAGTAAACTTATTTTGAACCATTTATGAGACAGCTTCTTCTCACTGTTAACAAACAGAAAACAACTAGTTTAGCGCATATATTTCTGAACTGTCATAAATTGCATTGAAGAAGAGCTTATAGGTGCCCCGAGGCTGCCCTCTGAACTGGGGAGGGAAAGCAAACAAGACTATTTTGCCTTGCCCTCTTTTTACTTGTACTACGGCAGCTTGACCGGTTATTTTCTCCTCTCCTAAAGCCCACCCGCTCATTAACAGGTCTTTGTTGGCATAGCTAGCAACCACTTCAACCTCCAGTTTTACCTTTTCCCGCATATCTCCTTTCCCCAGGGGAGCTGTTTGACTTTTATCCAATGTATAAGCCCGGCTTTTATTAAAAGAAACTGCCGCAGTTTGTGGCATGCCGTAAGTTAGAGCAGACTTCTTATCAATATTAATTTTTAAAAGGGATCCAGGAATGTAGAAGTCTTTGGAAGGGACTTTGTCTACAATGTTCTTAAGCGGTAACTCAAATTGTTCAACGGCAAAGTCACTGGCTGCGTCAAATGTGATAAGGCTTCCACCTTGCTCAACATAGTTTTTAAGGGCCGTGACACCTGCCTTACCCATACCGCCTACATATTCTTGAGGCATATCGCCTGCTTTATACCCATTTAAGATAGCGGCCTTCTCCTGGTCTGGAATAATAATAGTCTGGTACAACTTTAGATCCTTCTGAACCAGGTCTTTGTCATGAAGGGTATCAACGTCAAAAGCATATTGCTCCAGCAGCCATCGTGTCCACCCTTCATCCATACTGGCCCTCCAGGATTTATAGATACCCACGCGCCCGGGCTTCAGCTGTTTAAGAGGAATCATGGGAGAAGCCTGCAGCCCAGTGAATTGAAGCCCTAATTCCCGCGCCAGGGACAAAACTTTGGATCTAACTCCAGAGGTATTCTCTATGAGATAGGTACCTGCCCCAAATCTCTGTTTTCCACTTGTAAAACTTTCTTTTGCTATACCTACAGTTGCACCAGACTTCAATAAAATATTTATTGCTTTTACAGCAGCGTTTTCATTGGGGGAAAGGGCAAACCCAAACGAAGCTTTCCCAAGTACCTGGCCAGGAGTCACGGCGGCCCTGCCTTTGATTTCTTCTGTAACAGCAGAGAAAGAACTTGGAATTTTATCCACCTTTACCCCCATTTGCAGGGGCAGAGTCCAGCCTGCTATATCATATGGCGCATCTGGCGGGCCACCCGGGTACTGTCTCAAATCAGGGTAAACCTGTCTTTCCAGTAAGTCTACCACGTAAGGCCTGAATGCCTGCGCGCAGTAAACAATGAAAGATCCTGCGGTGTACTTGATTCCATTAGCAGTGAAGTCTTTGGAGGCTTTCTGCACCTCAACTCCCCCCATGCGAAGAATATTCACCAAGTTGACAGCCTCTCCCTTGTCCCATTGCTCCGCCGGAATTATATATGCAAAGCCCCCTTCTTTCCCTTGGACCGCATCTTTCCCCATTTGGTAAATGTTAAAGAGATACTGCTCTTTGCGAGTGGCTGCCAGATCTAACACTGCCATGGTACTTACTAACATATAATCTACCGCATCTCTAAAATGAGACTCCCCTCCTTCCCAGGGGTCAGCGTAGAAAATACTGGTTCCATCTGTAGGAACACCTCTGATGGTTTTAGGTTTAGATTCCTTTTTATAAGTCTGGGGAGTGGGTGAAGGTTGTGCCGTTTCAGTAAGAATTCCTATCTGATTGTGAAAGTAGGGGACTGTGCGCATACCACCGTTCCACCACATGTCAAAGCTTACCTGAGAGATAACACCTGGCATTTTATTCATGGCAAAACGGTTCGCCATGGCTACTCCTACCTGGTTTACTCCCGTAGTAACACCCGGGTGAATGTTAGGATTGACCGGATTGGCAAAAGGCGGAATAAAAATCCTAGTCCAGGCCGGGGCAGTTTGATGATGATTGTAAACGATCTGCGGAAACCATTGCTCATATAATTGTTTAGACACCGCCTGCGTTTCCGGCATATTGTTCATGAACCAATCCCGATTATTGTCATGCCCCACATAAGGGTGGTACAACCACGGCGGATTGGTAGTTTCATGGGGAGTTCCCAACATAGATCTATACCAACTGGTCACTATGTCCAGCCCGTCTGGGTTCATATTGGGCATAACCAGCGTCACCACATTTTCCCTAATCTTTTGCATTTCGAGAGTTTCCTCAGTCACCATGCGGTAAGCTAGTTCAGGAATCATTTGGGCACAGGCTTTCTCAGAAGCATGCAACCCGGCGTCTACCCAAACTATGGCTTTGCCAATGCCCGCCAGTTGTCTGGCAGTTGCTTCCTCAATTTTTGCCTTGGATAATTGTTCACTAATTGAGCGCCATTGCTCCAACTGTTGTAGATTTTTTTCAGAGGAAATGAACATCAGCATTAAAGGCCTTCCCTGTACAGATCTGCCAATTTCTACCATCTTTACCCGGTCACTGGCGTTGTCTAAGCGGCTGTAAAAGTCTAATGTCTGAGCATAATCTGCCAGTTTGTAATCGGCCCCTGGCTCAAAACCAAACACATCTACGGGTTTAGGAATTTGAGCTACAGCCCTTAGTTGCCAAAGCAGCAGACAGCAGCAAATAAATCCTGTGAGGAAGGTAGGACGAATAAAGTTTTTCATATTCTGCATTGCATCACTAATAAAGGATAATCTAGATAAATAATTTGCTTAGGCTTTGCGTTGGCAAACCAAACTTTGAAAGCTTAACATGGCCAAGAATTTACCGGTATATCTTCTGTACAAAATTTTACCACCACAAAAACGCTTTCATTTTAATTGGCAAAGGGCAAGCCCTTTGCCAATTAAAAATGGTATGTAAAGAAGATTTCTCCAATGTGCATCGCTTGCCTCTGTTTATGCTGAAATGCGATTGTGACAAATTTCTTTACCTCAACAGCATCATTCTTTTTTGCTGGGTGAAACTGCCAGAAATAGGAGCCCTTTCAATTAAACGTAGACTTTAGGGTTTCAAAATTTATCTTTTCACCAGAAGGGAAAGCTCTCCTTGATGTTGGTTCCCAATACAGTAGGCTGCCCAAGGGCATTGGGTTCATTTATCTAAAGCTTCTGTTTTGAGCCTGTTTTTTAAAAAGTAGCTCCAAAACACAAAAAGCGTAAAAGTCGCTGGCTAACGTAAGTACTATTGCTCTACAACTCAATAGAGCACATCTGGTTCATAACTAAATTGACCTCTAAAGGCATGATCAATACTGTTAGCTGCCTCACCCTTTTCTTCTAAAATGACAATGACCAAACGGAATGTACAGAAAAGCCTCCCCTCTGTTTTTGGCCTGTTTTTCTAAAAACAGGCCAAAAACAGAATTCAGCTATTTCTAGATGCCTTCATTAGATATACCTCAAACTGCAAATTCAAATTAATAGCCTAAGGCAGTATCATCACCACGAGGGTCTGCCCCTCCCTCCCATGTACCATTGGGCAGCCGAAGAATTCCCTCTACCCTTCCGTAATTCGCCCTTGTTTCTAACGTATGTCCCATTTTTTTCAATACTTCCCTCACTTCGGGGGTAAACGCATTGGCTTCCGGCGACACTTTATCCGGTAACCACTGGTGGTGAAATCTTGGTGCACTTACCGCCTGCTGCATGGTCATGGAATGGTCAATGACATTAAGTATGGTTTGAAAAACGGAGGTAATGATAGTTGACCCTCCTGGTGTTCCCACTACCATGAAGAGTTTACCGTCTTTCTCAATAATGGTAGGAGTCATGGAACTAAGCATTCTCTTCCCTGGGGCTATGGCATTGGCTTCACCACCTACCAAACCATAACGATTAGGCTCCCCCGGTTTTGAGCTAAAGTCATCCATTTCATTATTCAGCAGAAACCCTGCCCCCTCTACTACTACTTTTGAACCGTAGGGTCCATTTAATGTGGTAGTGACAGATGCCGCATTTCCCCATTGGTCCACTATGGAGTAATGGGTAGTTTGATCACTCTCCATGGCTAAAAGTTTTCCGGCACTTAACTCGTCAGAAGGGGTGGCTTTGTCCATGGACATTGATGCCATTCTGGAACGCAGATATACCGGGTTTAACAAATCAGCCACTGGTACTTTGAAGAAGTCAGGGTCACCAAGATACGCGGCTCTATCTGCATATACCCGCCGTTCTGCTTCTACCATCACATGTATGGTTTTAGGTTGCTGCCAGCCCCAAGTTTTTACATCATAAGGTTCTACCATGTTCAATAACTGGAGCAGGGCAATGCCCCCGCTGGAAGGCGGAGCCATGGAAATAACCTTATAACCTTTATACATTCCGGATACCGGGATACGCCAGACAGATTTGTAATTCTTTAAATCCTGGTGCGTAATGATTCCGCCGCCACGTTTCATTTCTTTGATAATCAAATCGGCTGTCTCTCCCTCATAAAAGCCAGCTCTTCCCTTATCCCTAATGCGTTCTAAAGTTCGGGCCAGGTCTGTCAACGGCAATACATCACCAGCCTTCCAAGGGGATTCTCTCACCAGATGGGTAGTAAACTTATTTGCCAGTAAAAATCCCTTCTGGCTTGCATTAAGAGCCTTTGCTTCTTTTTCAGTAAGCACAACCCCTTTAGCGGCCAAATCAATTGCCGGCTGAATGAGATCGACAAAAGGCAGTTTGCCTAGCCTTTTATGCACCTCAATCATGCCGTCTACCGCCCCCGGCACACCCACTGCCAAATGGCCTAAAGTGCTGGCTCCGGGAATAATTTTACCCTGGGGATCTAAATACATGTCTGCTGAGGCGGCTCCAGGGGCTTTCTCTCGGTAATCCAGAGCCCCTGTTTCCCCGTTGTTTTTCCTATAGACGAAAAACCCTCCACCGCCAATGTTACCAGCTACTGGATACGCCACCGCCAGGGCAAACTCTGTGGCCACAGCCGCGTCATAGGCGTTGCCTCCTTTTTGCAGAATGGCCAAGCCTATCTTAGACGCTTCTGGGTGTGCACTAACTACCATGCCTTTCGCACCAATAGCCCCTCTGTTTAATTGCATAGAGGTTTTGGCTTTGTCTGAGAAGGTACAGCCTACTTGCTGCCATAAAAGCAGCACAAGAACCCAAATGATATTTTTTTGATTATTCATGCCTTAAAACAAGCTACTTTTAGAGTATTAAATTTATCTGCCTGGTCAAAAGAAATAGATTAAAAGAAAGGATTAAACTTGGTTGCCTCACCCTGTTGAGAGTTTTCAGCTTCCGGCCTTTCTCAACCTCTTCAGGTAACAAGGCCTGTATTTGTGTTTTTGAGCTACTTTTTGAAAAACAGCCCAGAAACAGCCCCTATCCCAAGATACCAACGGACGCTGGCCCCGAAAATGAAAAGGAAACACTTACTAAGACTTTGCTATTTTGCCAAATCCATGGCGTAGTGCAGCTTCATGTATTCCAGAATTGCCCTCGCGATTTTTCCACCTGAAGATTGCCGTAGGGTGGCTGTGTTTCTAACATTTGGCCCCGGGGTCTCTAACTGGATGGCCGAGACAGGCCCTCCCAACTTTGAGGAGCCGTAGGCAGAAGTACAATATCCGCCATTGAAATATGGATCACTATTGGGGCTACGGTCTCCCGCTCTATTGCTGGGAATGGCTCTCAAACCTCTGTTTTGGAGCAAAGCTCCAAAACTGTTGTCACCATTAATTAACTGAGAGAAAGAATAAGCTGATTCTTTTGAGATGGAAAAGATGCTAGACTTATTTGCCAGTTGATTAATCTGAGTGTCTGTACTGTTTAACTCAGCAGACGTTAACAGGTATCCTACTTCTATTCTTGCAATATCATGCCCGTGCCCATGCATATCTAAATACAAGCCCTTTCCCACATGTTTAGTGACAAGGGTACGAGCCATGATGATAAAGTTATGGTAATCATTCCAGGCAGTCTTTGCGTCTTCATGCGTTAGATAGGCCTCAGCCAGAGATCTGTTAGGGTCTAATTTTTTACGGCTCAGTTCATTTATAACCACATGAGGTCGTAAGCCCGTTAATGCTTTAATAGAATCAGCCATTCTTAAAGTAAGATCAGTAGCATAGATATCTCTGACCACTACGCCGTCTTGTCTGTCTGGAATATTGGCAGGCGCAACAGTACCATCATGAGGAGAGGAAAGAATGATAGGGCAGTTTAAATCCCCAACATAAATTTTAGTATAGTTCTTATACCCAGATAAGACAGCTCCGGGTTTATAATCAGCCTCAGCATACCCGCTGTCAGAATCAGTCTTGGTGACATCATCTGCTTCTTTCTTACAGGAAAAGCAACAGGAGATACTTATCCCCAAAACCACAAACAAGCAATTAAATCTTTTCATTCTCATCTTAGATCATGCATGTAAAGATTAAAACATGCCTCTCAGAGTTCAACAATTTGCCCTGAGAGGCATGTTTAGATTAAGGGTTCTGGATCAAGTTAGGGTTCACATTCATTTCTTCTCTTGGGAAACGGAACTGCCATCTGATATCACCTGCCGGCACGGGAGTAGTAACACCTGTAGTAGCTAAAGCGGAAGTTGCCCCGGTACCGCTTCTGTTGAGTTCACTGTTGGTTCGTTTCAAGTCTGTAAACCTAAAGCCCTCCCCCCATAATTCTACGCGCCGCTGTATCATGATTTCTTCAATAAGATCAGCTCCTGTTTTGGTTGATTTTACATAAGACGGATTGCGGTTGACAGCTAAAGGAAATAGAGCAGTCTGTGCTTCTTCACTTCTTCCGGCACGGGCATGCGCTTCTGCCTCAATTAAATACATCTCTGCGGCGCGCATAAAGGGAATATCCCCAGATGCCACCGCTGGATTAGCTGTCACAAACTTCTTATGCATATAGGCCCTTCTTACCGCTGATACATCTGTCTGTCCAGTGGCAGCATTAATAACCCCCGGAAAATTCACAGCATCAGCTGCAGTACCATTCCACCAGAGCTTTTTACGCACATCTGTAGAAGCCAAAGCATTATACAACTTCGTATTGATTTTTTTAGGATTAGGCCTAGTATGAGAAGAACTTACGTTAGATGACATGTACACAAACCAGCCACCATACGTAGGGACTTGGGTATCTAATTGCCGTGCCCCCCACATCCATTCTCCCTGTACCACCCCACTGCCCATGTTGTTAAACCCACTCAGGTATTCAGCATTTGTCATTAATGTATAGCCTTCACGGGCTTCAGCGGCATACTTAGCGGCATTGTCCCAATCCTGCATAGTCAATGCCACACGGGCCTTAATCCCTTTCACAGATTTCAAATGCAGGTGTGTTTTATTGGAAGGTTCATTTGTGCTGACTAATAAGGAAAGCGCCTGGTCAAGATCAGTATTCACTTGCGCATAAACCTCTTCTACCGTAGCTCTGGCCTGGGGCTCAACTGAGTTCTGTGTCATAATAGGTACCCCAAGCTGAGCATTGGGGGTATTGGTCTTATCATACCTAATACCATACAATTGCACCACATTAAAATGAGCCCAGGCTCTGAGCGCAAGCGCCTCTCCCTTAATGGCATTTTTATCTTTGATATCACCAGGAACCTCGTCAATGTTATTGATAATTAAGTTCGTGTTGGCAATGATTCTGTAATAGAAGCGGTAGGCCCATTCATTTACAACCCCAGTCTCACTCCTGTGGTCTGTCCACCTGTGCGCGTTTCGGAAATAGGTGGTGCCAGAGGCAGAATGCACAATGTCTTCCCCCATAAAATCAATGTAGATCATCATAGAAGTGTAGCCATCTCTTGTTTGGCTACCGTCTTGCTGCTTGTAAAGGGCAGAATAAATCCCATTTAAAGCTACCCGTGCATTTTTGGTAGATTCAAAAGCGGTTGATTCAGCGGCCTTATCAGTTGGGAATGTATCTAGGAAATCATCACTGCAGGACGTAAGCATAACTGCAAATGCCAACAGAAGGTAAAATCTATATTTTAAATTTTTCATGTTATAACTGCGTTAATTAAAAGGAAACATTCAAACCCAACGTGACGGTACGCGAAGGATCATAGGTATAAGAAGGAGCACCTGTATAGGTTTGGGTTGGGTCCAATCCTGGTCTAATAGATTTTATAAACAGATTCTCCCCACTCAAATACACTTTGGCATTTTGCATTTTAAGCTTAGAAGCAAATGCTTTGGGCACATTATAGGCAAGTGTGGCGGTCTTAATGTTCAGATACGTGGCATCATCCAGGAATCTATCACTGGCAGACATGGTAGAGTTAGCAACAGATCTGGCAGGTATACCTGTCACATCCCCAGGTTTTTGCCAACGGTTTAGCATGTCTACATGCACAGCACGGCCATAAAAACCAGTCGTCATTAGATCCTGATAGTCACTGTCAATGATCACTCCTCCCAACTGGTATTGAATCAAGAAATTTAGAGAGAAGTTTTTGTAGGTAAAGGTGTTTCTAATGCTACCGTAGTAATCTGGTATAGCACTTCCAAAATACCCAAACCGGGCATTACCAGAAGCAGTTGTTACTGTATCACCGTTTTCAGCTAGCTTCCAGTTTGTAGAACCAGATGACCTTATCAAGTCCATATCAGCCCAATATAAATTTGAGCCCGTAGTTGGGTCTATTCCGTACCAATCCCTGGTCCAGAAATCATATCTGGAGCCGCCAACTTCCCACTTTTTAGTTCCATTGACAAACCCATCATAACCTGGGGGTAACTTCTGAATACTATTTTCTAACGTACTAACGTTCAAGGTGGCATCCCATCTGAAATCCTTGGTTTTCACTGGCACGAAATCAAGCTGCAACTCAACCCCGCGGTTCCGGATGCTGCCCACGTTAATCACCCAGCTAGGCACACCGGCAGTAAAGGGTAAATTCTGGTCAAAGAGAAGATTATCTGTCTGGCGTTGGTACACTTCAATAGTACCACCTATCCTGCTTTTCAACAGGCTAAACTCAATAGCTGCGTCAAGGCTTTTGGTGGTTTCCCAGGTAAGGTCTTTCTTTTCAACCTTTGAATAGAGCATGCCTGGTTCCGCCCCGTTATTCCATCCTAAATCATATAAGCTCGGCCACCCGTAATAAGTGTCAATGGCATCATTCCCTGCAACTCCGTAAGCAGCTCTGAACTTTAAGAAATTTACCCAATCTATACGAAAAAAGGCTTCTCGGTCAATGTTCCAGGCCACCCCGGCTGACCAGAAATTACCCCATTTGTTTTTTTCAAAAAATCTTGAGGAAGCATCACGCCTTAAAGAGGCAGAAATAGAGTAACGCCCGTCATAGTTATATTCTACCCTAGACAGATATCCTTCTGTTCTATAATCTGTCTCATAAGATCTTAAACCCGTAATTGTAGTGAAATTATCAAGCACGTTGGTACCTTCTACAATCATGCCGGAAGCCCCCATGGAGTTGTTGTCATAATTGTAGCTATAGCTTTCATGGCCGGCTAACACATTGATGTCATGCTTGCCAAATGATTTACTATAAGTAAGCAATTGGTTGAAGTTAATATAGGTAGAAAATGTATTCAGCCTGGAGACTCTCCCCTGCATTCCTTTAGCATCTCCCACCTCTGGGTTGTCAAACACGTTCTGCTTTAAGCTATTAAGTGTCACCGAAACATTAGAGGTAAAGTTGAAATTTTTAAGAAAGTCAATTCCCACAAATGTTCTACCTGTGATAGAATAGCGTTTTCGGTTGTTTTGGTTCAGCAAAGTTTCAGCCACTACATTCCTGCCAGGGTAGAGAATACGGGTATCACTCATGTCGTATTTTTTGTTACCATTTCCATCTAAAATGTATTCTCCGGTAACCGGATCATGCTCATGAACAGGATAAATGGGACCCATCATTAAATCCACCAGAAACGGGTTTTCATTAATGCCACTAGATTCATTTGAGTAATTCTGTGTGGACATGTTAGCGGACAGATTTACCCCAGACTTCAGCCATTTATTTGGTTTCATATTTACATTAATGCGGCCAGAGAAACGTTCAAAATCAGTCCCAATTAACACGCCTTCCTCATCTAGATAGCCCAAGGAAACAAAATAGTCACTGTTGGTATTGCCGCCACTGTAACTCACATTATAGTCTCGCCGTCTACCTGTTTGTTTCAGGGCTTTCTTCCAGTCTAAATCATCTGGGTAAAGCAATTTTGCATTCGGGTTGAAGGTGCCATCAGGAAACACGATTTGGTTAGCAGGAACATTAAAAGGATTATTCCGCAGATACTCTTCTGATGCTACCTTCTCAGATGCAATGGTACCAGCCAATAGCATGTTATCTGGAGTCCATTCTTTATCTTTCATGTTCTCGTTCCTGATCCCTTCCCACATTAATACAAAATATTGTTCAGCGTTTACGGTTTCATAGTCAGCTAACGCCCGGCCGCTCACCCCTTCTGCCAGTTTTACATTAAGAGAGCTACGCGTTTTGCTTCCTTTCTTAGTAGTGATAATAATCACTCCGTTAGCACCGCGGGAACCATACAAGGCAGTAGAGGAAGCATCTTTCAAAACAGAAATACTCTCAATGTCATCTGCATTGATGTTACTGATGGGAGCTTCATAAGGAGCCCCATCTACAACATATAAGGGATCCATGGCCAGGTTCATAGAACCAAAGCCCCTGATGCGCACATCTGGCCCCTCTCCGGGTTGACCGCTTCCTGCATTGGTTTGAACACCTGGGGCAGCCCCGGCTAAAGCTGTATTGATGTTGGTGATGGATCTATCCTGAATATCTTCACTGGTGATTTTTGCAACCGAGTTGGTCAGGGTTCGTTTTTGAGCAGTACCATAAGCCACTACAATTTGCTCTATCTCTGTGGCTTCTGCTGCCAAAGCAATATCAATGGTAGCGGCGCTGGTAATTGAAACTTCTTTCTTCTGATATCCCACAGCGCTAAAAACCAAGGTTTCTGCTGAAGCAGGAACGTTTAAAGAATATTTGCCGTCTATGTCTGTTGAGGTGGCGACAGTAGTACCTTTTACCAAAACAGTTATGCCAGGAAGAGGTTGATTGTCTTCACTGCTGGTCACCTTACCTGTTATGGTTCTGGTCTGTACTTGTGCACCTACTTCTTTAGGGCTTGCCACCGCCGCTGAGGCTGCTTTTAACTTGATCGCAATAATCTTATCCTGAATAGAATACGTAAATGGCTGTCCCTTAAAAAGCTCCTGCAAAACATCTTCCAGCTCTCTGTTCTGGAAATTCACAGTAACTGGTCTTACTTTTTCTAATACTTCACTATTGTAAATAAAGAAGTAGCCGGTTTGCTTTCTAATTTCTTTTAGAATTGAGGTGAAACTTGCATTCTTCTTAGAAAGCGTGACTTTTTGCCCAAAGGAGGCTGCCTTTACCTGTAAGACCAGTACCAATAGAAGCATGCCTGTGAGCTCCATAAATCTGGTTCGCTTCTTTATTGTTTTTTTACCTATGGAAGCCCTTGAATTCCTAAGATAATTCAAATAAGCTCTGGGGCTTTTGAAGTGTAAAAATGCTTTCATTTGTTGTTAGTAAAGGGTTAGAATTTCAAAAAATAGTAGTTGTCAATAGCTGAACAATTTCAAAGTACGGGCATAGCTTTCCCTTCCCCCTTCACCCGGTGGGGTTTCGCTTTCAAAAAAAGCTGCCAATGTCTATATGTAAATTGCTAGTTTCCTTTCTTGTGCACCAAAACAGTTCGGCCTGAAATTTCAAACTCAACACCACCCGTCATTTCAAGAACCTCCAGTAATTTTGACACATTTTCTTTTCTGGGAATTACTCCGGTAAACGCCAAAGCAGGAACGGTTCCCTCGTACACCACCTCCACATCATACCAACGCTGCACTTGCCGCATAACCTGTTTCAGGTCAGACTGCTCAAACAGAAAAACACCATTCTTCCAGGCAGTCACATCTTCAACGTCTACCTTCTTCAGTTTGAATCCTGCGCCTCCATACTGATGCACAGCCTGCTGTCCAGGCACCAGTACTTGTTCTTTTTCAGCCTGAGTCACCTGCACAGAACCTTCCAACAGGGTAGTCTCCAGCACCTTTTCATCTTGATAGGCCATCACATTGAAGTGAGTCCCCAATACCTTCACTTCTACCTCACCGGCCTCTACTTTAAAGGGCATGGCTGTATTTCTGGCAATTTCAAAATAAGCCTCCCCTATGAGTTGAACTTTCCGCTCTTTACCGGTAAAAGCTGTTGGGAACCTAATAGACGAGGCTGCATTCAGCCACACTTTGCTACCATCTGCTAGCACAACCTGGTATTGCCCCCCCCTAGGGGTGCTCACTGTATTATAAACTACTTCGTTGTTGTTTCCTTTTACACCTTGGTTATAAGCCAAGGAGCCATTCATTTTTATAACCTTTGCTATTCCCTGCTCCAGCTCCATTCCATCTCGGGATTCTTCAAGAACAATAACCTGACCATCTGCTAGCGTCAATAAAGCCTTCTCTCCACCGGCGGGAACATCGTTCTTGTACCGCAAATGCGGCTTTGTTACGGCCTTTATACTACTGCCACCCTCTTGTAATAACGAGAAGTATGCCCCTACTGACACCAGCAGTAGAGCAATGACTGCCGCCGCACTTATCCAGGTTGCCAGAAATGTTTTTTTCCTACTACTTCTACTTTCCTTCTCTTGGTTGATAGACTCTTTGATAGCATGAAAGATTTTAGCTTTATGCTCTGCCTCACTCTCAGCATAATAAGAAGTTACTGTTACAGGAGCATCCTGATCAGTATGATACCAAGTAGAGAATTCTTGTTCCTCTTCAGGGGTGATGGTACCATTCAACCATTTCTCAGCCAGATCCTGGTATCTCTTATTTCCTTTTTTGGAATTCATTTATTGCCTTTTATTATAAGTACCTTAACATGGAACAATCCCTTAGTCACTCTTCCACTTTTTTTGCCTCTTTTCAATTAAACATGAAAGAGTATATTTTACTGAGGTTTCAACATCTTAAGAAGTAGCATTCAAACTGCTTGTGGTATTTTTAGAGCACATGAAATAAGAGAAACTGTTCCTGCTCCCAGGAACTCCTCCTGCCGCTCAGCAGTGGCTGTCTCGTCATAACGTTGTACGCCAATTACTTTTCAGTTCATACCCCCTACTATTTATAGATTAAACTGGAAGGGTTAGTTTTTCTTAAACCGGCATGCGCACTATCTGACTTGTATAATCTTTAGACTTGTTGCAGATATTTTTCTCCTTTCGTTCTGATAAAAATATAACTGATAAGTTCATTTTAACTCTTCAGATAAAAGTTATAATTGGCTGTTAACACATCCTCCTTATCATTTTTACTATCAGGGTTATCCCCTTACTCCACTTTACTACATCAACATTCCAAAACCCTGTTTATAGCCCGTTTTCAGGAAAACAAGTTAAAAACAGAACGAGGGTAAAGTATTTTTCCTCACACCCCCGCCTTTTTTGCTAAAAAGGCTCACTCATGCCCCATGCTTAGAATTACTCAGGCACACTGTTTCCCTTATCAAGCCCTCAGCTTCATCAAATGATATATATCACTTTTCCTACAGAGCATGTACAAAAAACTTTTGCTCCAGATACAGAATAATTATATATTTGCAGCTGCATTCCCTATGGCAGCCAAAGATGCTTATTTCTTTGGCTACCGCACCACCACACTATGAAAATAAGCTAGCTTAGAAAGCCCCCACTCTCTGGCTCACCCCTTTTATTTACTATTATTTTTTAACCCATGGTGAGTATGGGAAGGCTGTGCATGGCCTTGCTTCTTGTTTTCATGTTCTCCTGCCAAGGCGAGAATAATGACATTATGCCCGCATATCCTCTGGAGGAGGGGCTCATTGCTTTTAGTTTTCTGCAAGAGAATAACCAAAGGCTACCTGTTGATAGTAAGGCCAGCCTCACAGGCACCCGCATCTCTGTCAACTTGCCGTCTGGCATTCCCAGAGACAGCCTTATTGCCGCCTTCACCCCCAGAACACCGGGCAGTAAAGTGTACATAGGCAACACCCTCCAAACCAGTAACACCACAGCCAATGATTTTTCTGCGGAGGTCGTGTACAAAGTGGTTTCTGAAGACGGAAGGATATCACGGTACCGGGTGGAGTTTAACTCCCTGCACACAGAAATAGATGAGGCCATGGAAGCGGCTATAAAACGCCACAACCTGCCTGGGGTGTCAATTGCCATTGCCAGAGGCGACAGACTGATCTTTTCTAAAGGCTACGGATATGCCAACCGGGAATCTGCAGAATTAGTCTCCACCGGCAGCCTCTTCCGGATTGCAAGCCTTTCCAAACCTATCACCAGTGCAGCCATCCTCCGGTTAGTGCAGGAGGGAAAGCTCTCTTTTTCAGACAGGGTGTTTGGGCCAAACGGGATACTCACGGGAGACTACCCCTCCCCACCGGCCCGCTCTAACATTGACCTCATCACCGTGCGGCATTTGCTGGATCATACCTCCGGCTGGACAAACAACCCAAATGACCCCATTTTTGCAGACCAGTCTCTGTCAGCCAAACAGATAATCAGTAACCAGATCAATGGCAGGCCTTTAGAGCATCTTCCGGGCACAACCTACTGCTACTTTAATTTAGGCTACTGCATTCTAGGGAGGGTGATTGAAAAAGTCACAGGCAAAAGCTACTCCCAGTATGTGCAGGAAACGTTTCTGCACCCTTTGGGCATCTCAACCATGCGCATTGCCGGAGACACAAAGCGCCAGCAGGTGGCGAACGAGGTAAGGTATTACCAAAACGAACAGAACCCCTATTCCTTTAAAATGGCCCGAATGGATGCCAACGGGGGCTGGATAGCCACCGCCGAAGACATGGTAAAATTTATGGTGTTGGTTGACACCCGCAGCCCCCAATGCCGCCTGAGCGCACAACTGCTGGAGAGCACCTATTTTGGGTACCCTAACTGGAGCCACTTTGGCTCCCTGCCCGGCACAACCTCGGTCATGACCAGGCTGAACAATGAATTCAGCTATGTGGTTATGGCCAACTCCAGAAATAACAATTCCCCCTCCTTGGTTGCGGAGGACCTGGACAGAATTATAAAGCACCTGATCTTGACCAAAGAAGACTGGCCTGCCGTAGCTGGAACCTAGAGAAAATGCAGAAAGGCAACCGCTTCTTTTCTAACAGTTGTTCAATGTACTGACTACAGCCATTGATCCCCTGTCTTCTGCTGATACCAGATCATTTTTCTGTTTTTGAGCTGTTTTGGCCAAAACAGCTCAAAAACAGAAAAGCTACCCCACCACTCTTTCTGTTTCCTCAGCAAGCGTTTACTTAGCCTTGGGTTTGATAAGAAATCAATCGCAAACGTCAAGGGCAGTATGCATGTACAGGTTTCCTGAGACGCTCAAAGCATAACGTGCTCTTAGAAAAACCCAGAGAGAATGAAGGCGAAAGCGTAGAAAAATGAATACAAGATTATTCTTGAAGAAAGGCAGTGAAAAGCTACTCAAGAACCATTCTCCTTCACCTCCCCCCCTTTAAATTCTAAGTATGCTGGCTGGCTGTTTATGGCCTGTTTTTCAGAAAACAGGTCAAAAACAGCATTGGCTATACTCACGACTCCCTTCCCTTTGGTAACAGCTAAAACCTTCTTTCACGTACAAGGTTAATCTATAGGTGACCAGCTCTTATTCCCTTCATGGATTTGCGGGTGCTGTAAGGGAGACAAATGCCTTGCCCTTTGCAACCAGGCTAACCCTATGAGGCAAGCGCTTCGGTCAATGAGCTTGTTTACATTTTGATTTTGCAGGCGAAAATGGGGAGCACAAGGTTCTGGCGAAGCGATTTTGGAGCAGCATACGCCCCGCTATGGTGCGAGAAAATGGCAAAGTCAGGTTCTTTTGATATCCGTTTGCAGCGCAAAAGGGAAATTTAAACATGCTCTAATATAAAGATGTCATCCCCTAACCCAGTACTATGAAAAATTTTGGCTTTTCTGTTTTAACCCTCTCTCTGGCGGCAGGTTTGGGCACCGCCTGTAGCCAGGAGGCGTCTACTGCCCAAAATCCGTCTTCCGGTAACTGCACGCCGTTAGAAACCCGTACGGCCAACGCGC
The DNA here is from genome assembly GCF_014138425.1 of Rufibacter ruber. Taxonomy (NCBI): domain Bacteria; kingdom Pseudomonadati; phylum Bacteroidota; class Cytophagia; order Cytophagales; family Hymenobacteraceae; genus Rufibacter; species Rufibacter ruber. Next base: position 55,194 of record NZ_JACJIQ010000003.1, on the reverse strand, counting down.
CAGACCAGAAGCCCGCCTTTGCCGGTCAAACCCGCGCGTGCGCCATTACTTCCACAACGGCGTTTCAGGTAGAGACGTTGGCAACCGGCCTGGAAAAACCCTGGGCGGTAGAACCTCTCCCAGACGGTGCTTTGCTGGTAACCGAAAAACCCGGCCGCCTGCGCATCATTTCCGCCACCGGACAAGTGGGGCAGCCTATTACGGGGGTGCCGGCGGTTGACGCCCGCGGCCAAGGCGGTCTGTTAGATGTGGTGCTCAGCCCTTCCTTTAGTACAGACCGAACCATCTTCTGGAGCTATTCTGAGCCGCGCAACGGAGGCAACGGCACCAGTGTAGCCCGCGGCGTGCTGTCTCAGGACAGAACGAGTCTGAGTCAGGTGCAGGTCATCCTCAGAACAATGCCCACCTTCAACGGTGATAAGCACTTTGGGTCACGTCTGGCTTTTGGCCCAGATGGGAACTTGTATGTTACTATGGGGGAACGCTCTGAATTAATGACCCGGCCCCAGGCGCAACACATGGACAGCCACTTGGGCAAAATCCTAAAAATCACCCCTTCCGGGGCGCCGGCCCCAGACAATCCTTTTGTGGGGCAGGCAGGAGCCTTGCCAGAGATCTGGACGGTGGGGCACAGAAATGTGCAGTCTGCAGCTTTTGATGCCGAAGGGAAACTCTGGGTGGTAGAAATGGGGCCGCAGGGCGGAGATGAACTGAACCTCATCCAGAAAGGCAAGAACTACGGCTGGCCCTTGGTCACCTACGGTGAGGAGTACTCTGGTAAACCCGTTCCCAATGCCGTGACCCAGAAAGAAGGGTTTGAGCAGCCCGTTTACTACTGGGACCCTGTGATTGCCCCTTCTGGTGCGCAATTCTACACCGGTGACGCGTTCCCGGAGTGGCGCGGCAGCTTGTTTGTGGGAGGCCTGAAAGACAAGCGGTTGGTGAGGCTGAAAATTGAAAACGGGAAAGTGACCGGTGAGGAGCACCTGTTGGCCGACCGTGGCCAGCGCATACGGGATGTGCGGCAAGGGCCAGACGGCGCCTTGTATGTGGTGACTGACCAAAGCAACGGCGAACTCTGGAAAATATCTCCCAGATAGTGCCCCCCCCTACGAGTGGCAGGAGGAAAAAGCACCTCCCCTTCCCCTAAAAGACAAGTAACTGGCAGTTTCTGTTTCCGGGCTGTTTTTCTGAAAACAGCCCGGAAACAGAAACTAACTTTCTGCTACGTTCACAAAAACGTTGAACGTTGAACCTACCCCAGGTTTACTCTGCACGTTCACGGCCCCTCCTAAGGCTTCGGCCTGCATTTTTACCAGATACAGCCCCAGCCCTCTGCCGGCTACATGAAAGTGGAAGCGTTTGTAAAGGCCAAACAGGTTTTTCTCTTCTTTCTCCAGGTTAATTCCCAGACCATTGTCAGAGACAGAGAGGCAGAGCAAGTTTGACGCTTCTTCAAGCCGTGCCGTCACTTTGATGTCTAGCGGCCTTTCCAGAGACCTGTATTTCACGGCGTTGGTGAGCAGGTTGCTCAATATACTGTTCATGAAGCTCCGCACGGAGATGATCTCCTGGATTCCGTTCAGATCTATGGTCACGTGCTGGTAGCTTTCATTGGGCAGACTCAACAGGGCTTGCTCTACAATCTCTGGCAGACTGATCTTCTCCCGTGCCTCTAACAACCCTCCCTGGAGGCTCAAGAGGTCGTTGAGGTCTCTGATAATGGTATCTAACCCCTTCGCCGTATGGCGCAGCTTGTCTGTCACGGTCAACTGCATCTCCCGGTCTTCTGTGCCCATGAGCAGTGAAGTCAACCCCAGCACGTTCGCCACCGGCGACCGCAGGTTGTGTGACACAATATACGTAAACTGCTCCAGGTGCCGGTTACGCCGCAGCAACTCGTCAGTGAGCCTGACACGCTCCTCTTCGGCTTTTTTCTGGCCGGTGATCTCCGTTTCAATGACTATGAATTTCTTGGCGCCGCCTGAGTGCTCGTCAAGAATGGGGGTGACGTCCAGTTTAGACCAGTACACCTCCCCTGATTTGCTCATATTCTCTACCTCCTGCACAAAAGGCTTTTCAATGGCTAGCTTCTCTCTGATAGAAAATACATTGGCCCGGGTTGCGGGGCTGGCTAAAAAATCACCGGGCTTGCGCCCCACCACCTCTTCTAAGGTATAGCCCGTCAGGCGGGTGAAGCCGTCATTGACCCATTCTATTCTGGCTTCCTCATCTGTGATGTAGACCGAGTTCACCGTTTTGCTGGCCACCAGGGAGAGCTTTTTAAGTTCTGCCTCTGCCCGCTTACGCGAATTAATCCCTTTGACGTAGACAGAGAACCCTTCTTCTGACGGATACACCGTTACGCTCAGCCAGCTGTTCAGGTACGTTGAATATTCCTCAAAATGAATAGGCGCTCTTTTACCAACTGCCCGCTGAAACTGCCGGTAAAAAGGCTCAAATATGGCAGGGTCATACACCTCGGTAATTTTACGGCCTACCAGATCCTCTTTGCGGGCTTTCATGGTTTTTTCAAACTCTGGGTTCACATAGGTGAAGCGCCATTCCTGGTCAAGGGTGAAAAAAGCATCTTTGATACTCTCCAAGATGTTGTTCAGCCTTTTTGCCGTCTCCTCTAAGAGCAGCTGCTGCCGTTTCACATGCGTGATGTCTTTGGCCAGCCCGTGCACTCCCACCACTTCGCCATCAATCAAAATAGGTATCTCCGTAAAGGTGTAGAAAACCTCCTCCTGGTTAGCGTTGAGCAGGGATGATTCTGTGGTGATGGCCTCCCCCCGGAGCACTCTCTGGAATTGCCGCTCATTGTGCTCCACATAGTCCAGCTGCGCAAACTCGTTGAAATGCCTGTTCAGGATTTCCTCCTCCGGCATTTGCATGAGCTCTACGGCCACTTTGTTCACAGAGGTAAAACGGCCGTTGGTGTCAAGGGAATACGCCACATCTGGGTTGAAATCAAAGAGGGACTTGTACATCTTTTCGCTCCGCTCCAGCTGCCGTTGGGTTTGCAGGCGCTCGGTCACATCACGGGAGTTGACAATAATGCCGTTGATAGTGGGATTATGAAAGCAGTTGACCGCCCGTGACTCCAGCCAGCGCCACGCGCCACGCCGGTTTTTACACCTGAAGGGACTGAACAGGAGGTTTTGCCCGTTTAACACCTGCCGGTGTTGCTCCAGCAGATGGGCTACATCATCTGGGTGCACCTGGGTAAAGGCATCCATACCCACCAACTCTTCTGGCGCATACCCTAACACATTCTTGACACTGCCGCTCACAAATTTAAACACACCTTTTTCATCAATCACGGCAATCATCTCAAAGCCTTCCTGCAAAAGGGCCTGCAGACGGCTCTCGTTTTCTAACCTGATCTCTTCTGCCGGAATCATAGAGGTGATGTCTCGGGCAATGCAATAGACCTTACCGGCTTCTTTCACCAGTGAGGAGGTCCAGGACAGGTAAACCATACTCCCGTTCTTATGCAGGTAGCGGTTTCTGAAATGGTATGTAACTTGGGTTTGCTGTAACTCCTGGGTATCTCCCTGGGTAGAGGTGATGTCTTCTGGATGGATAAACTCCCGGTAGTGGCGGCCTACCAATTCCTCTGAAGAGTACCCCAGAATTTTCTCACATATTTTATTGATGTGCAGAAGGTTCCCATCCAGGTCAAACGTACAGATCATGTCCACTGAATTCTCCAGTACCTGCTGCAAGTCAGTGAGGGCAACTTTTAAAGTTTCCTGCTGGCCCACTATCTTCTCCTGCGCCTCCAGCGAGGGCCTGAGATCTTTGAGATACACACTGGCTACCGCCTGGCCCCCTGGCCCAAAGAAGGTTCTGGCGTTCACCTTTACCGGGATTCCCCCTTCCACCGGGTGCAAAAGGGAGAGTGTGTCTGAAAAAGTACCATCAGCACCAAAGGCTGTGGCTATGGAAGGGAAACCGCCACCAGAAAACGGGAACACCGCAGAAACCCCCTCCTGCAGAAGGGTGGCCCGGGGTTTTCCCGCCAACTCTTCCAGGGCTTTATTCACATACAGCAGTTCGCCCTCCCCGGCTATTAAAAGCATAGGTTCCATGCTATGCTCTAGCAGTTCCTGAAAATACAATAACGGCAAGGGTTCCTTCTGTAGGCCTGGGGCTGCAATTTCAGCAGCGGCGGCTAATGTCTCCTCCATATAGGTGCTCTTTCTCCAATCATTCCGCCACTAAGGATCTAAGGCAGTATCCATCAGATGCTTCTGTAGGCAAAAATACAAAAAGGGGGAGCATACAATATACTAAATTTTCATTAATAAAAGGTAGAGGGGGGGGCAACCTCTGGTTAGGGCACAGGCACCATCAGCGACTCAAAGGCTACGCCTTAAAAACCATGTTCCCTGTTTTAGGCCTGTTTTCTGAAAAACAGGCCTAAAACAGGAAGAGCCACCTGCTTGCAGGTGGCTCTTCCTTAGATAAGGGGTTGCAGGAAATTACTCCCCTTGGTTGTATTTACCGTTAAACTTCTGATACAGGTACTGCTGCTTATCCGTGAGGTTCAATTGGCGGCCTTGAATAAAGGCGTGGCTCACTTTGTTGGTGCGCATGTCCAGCAGGTCTCCCTCAGACACGACCAAGGTAGCCTCTTTCCCCACTTCTATGGACCCCACTTTGTCCTCAACCCCTAGAATCTTGGCGGCATTATAGCTCACTGAGGCCAGCGCCTGTTCCTTAGGCAGCCCAAAAGCCACGGCGGTTCCGGCAATGAACGGAAGGTTACGGGTCCCGTGCAGGCTGGCGTCATAGTCCAGGCAGAAGAGAATGCCGGCTTGGTGCAGAAGGCCCGGCATCTTGTACGGCAGGTAGACGTCATCTCCGGCACGGGCAGGCAAGGCATGCACACCAGAATAAATCACCGGAATGTTATTCTCCTTCAGGAAGTCAGACACCACCAGCGCATCTGCCCCGCCCACTATCACCATGTTCTTGATGCCTGCCTTCTGGGCGAACCGTACCGCTTCTACCATCTCCTTGCCGTAGTTCACATGAAGGAAGAGTTTTTTGCTGCCGTCAAACAAGCCGGTCAAAGAGGCCAGTTTCAGGTTCTCCTTCTCCCGCGCCTGCTGCTTGTACACAGAGGCATCTGCCAGAAGCGTCTCTAACTCCTGCAACCCTTGCTGCCGGGCCTGCTTGCGTTGTGCCGCCGCGGGGCTTGTATCGCCGCTCTGCAACATGGCCGGCCAGCGCAAATGCAGCCCTCCGTCTGCTTTCACCACGGCGTCTTCCCAGTTCCAGGCATCTAGCTGTACCACAGAAGAAGAACCAGAGATCAACCCTCCCACCGGGGTCACCTGCGCCAGGAGCACGCCGTTGTTGCGCAACGTAGGAACAATGTCTGAATCTGTGTTATACGCCACTACTGACCGCACATTAGGGTTCAGCAGCCCTACCTCCTGCTGGTCTAGGGTAGCCCGCACTGACTCAATCTCTACCAGGCCAATCTGGCTGTTGGGCTGAATCAGGCCTGGATAGATATGTTTACCGGCTGCGTTAATGGTTTCATAGGCGGTGCCTGCGGCTTTAAAACCAGACGCCGGGCCGGCGTAGGTGATTTTACCGTTTTCAAAAGCAACGGTAGCTTTCTCCACCACCTGCCCGTTGCCAACGTGCAGGGTGGCACCGGTTACCGCCACCGCCTTTGTTTGCTTAGCTGCTGGCACCGGAACCTGCGCCCAGGCGGTTGCCCCTGTCAGCAGCGCAGCAAAGAGCAGCGCCGCCTTTCTCATTTTATATGTTGTCTCCACGGAGTTGTATATCAAGTTCATGTGGTTGCCTCCTTATTTCTGACCGTACTCAGACTCATACAGTACTTCCTCAGCGCCATTGTCTACATCTTCACAATGCAGTACCTGCCCAAAGCGGCGGCCGGATGGGGCCGACTGCGTCTTCTCCCCTTTGGCTTTGGCGGCCAGCATCTTGTTGATCAACCGCAGACGCTCCTTCTCCTGTGCCTCCTGCAAGGCTTTGTCTGTTTCCAGGTCAAAGTAGGCAATGCCGTCTACAAAGGTCTTCTCAGGGCGCGCGTAAATAGAGAGCGGGTGTTCGTTCCAAATCACCACATCAGCGTCTTTTCCGGGTTTCAGGCTGCCTACGCGGTTGTCCAGGTGCAGCAGTTTAGCCGGGTTCAGGGTCACCATTTTCAAGGCGTCCTCTTCAGAAACACCACCGTACTTGATGGTCTTGGCGGCTTCCTGGTTCAGGCGGCGGGCCATCTCAGCGTCATCTGAGTTAATGGCCGTGGTCACACCCACGTTGTGCATGATGGCCGCGTTGTACGGAATGGCATCTTTCACCTCCATTTTATAGGCCCACCAGTCAGAGAAGGTAGAAGCGCCTATGTTACGGGCCTTCATCTTGTCTGCCACTTTGTAACCTTCCAGAATGTGGGTAAAGGTGTTCACCCTGAACCCCATCTGGTCTGCCACTTTCATGAGCATGTTGATCTCAGACTGCACATAGGAGTGGCACGTGATGAAGCGCTTGTCATTCAGGATCTCCACCAGCGCCTCCAGCTCCAGATCACGGCGCGGTGCGGCGGTTTTGGCTTTCTTAGATTTGGAGAGCTGGTGGTAGTCACCCCAGGCTTTCTGGTATTCCTTTGCCCGTTGGAAGGCATCTACCATCACCTGCTCCACGCCCATGCGGGTCTGCGGAAACCGCACGTTGTACACGGGAGACCGGTTGGAGTGTTTCACGTTTTCGCCCAGGGCGAATTTGATGAACGGATCTGCGCCCTCAAACATGAGTTTCTCCGGCGCCTGCCCCCAGCGTAATTTAATAATGGCACTCTGCCCGCCAATAGGGTTGGCTGAACCGTGTAATAACTGCGACGTAGTCACGCCGCCAGCCAACTGGCGGTAGATGTTCACCTGCTCATGGTTCACCACATCAGACATGCGCACCTCAGCGGTCACCGCCTGGGTACCTTCGTTCACGCCGTCTAAGGCAATATGGGAGTGCTCGTCAATGATACCAGGGGTGACATGTTTACCGGTTCCGTCAATCACCTTGGCCCCGCTGGCGTTCAGGTTCTTCCCCACCTGCGCAATCTTGCCATCGCGCAGCAGCACGTCTGCGTTCTCCAGCTTGCCTTCCTTCTCATTTGTCCAGACGGTGGCATTCTTGATGAGGACGGTTTCTGCTTTGGGCAGTGCTGTTCGCCCAAAGGCGGCAAATGGGTAGACCATGCTGCCCAGCTGCACCGGGTCACTGGCTTTGGTCCTGGCTGAGTCACGTTTGGCCTGCTGGGTGGCCGCCTCAGACAAAAGCGCTGTCCATTTCACCATCTGGGCGTCTGGCAGCTGCGCCTCCCCCTGAAAACTCTTACCCGTGTACCAGCCGGTCAGCCGTATGTTTTCTTTGCTGTTCTTAGCCGGGGCAAATGCAAAGGTGAGCATCTCGCCGCTCATGGTCAGAGAGCCTTTGATGGTGTCTGGGGCTACCACTTTTAAGTCTGGCTTTTCGGGCGTGCCCGAAATAATCAGTTTACGGTCTGGTTGGGAACCAATTTTCAAGGTGTACACGCCCCTGAAATCTGCCGGGGTCTCGCTGATTCTGTACTCCTGCCCCTGCACCCAGTTGGTGAGCAGCAAGGTAGTAGGCTCAAACAGTGAGCCAGAAGTCACCACAAAGTTTGCCTGCCTGCCTTCCTGCAGCGAGCCCACATATTTCTCAGCCTTTACCAGCCGTGCCGGGGTCAAGGTCAATGCCTTTAGCGCCTCCGGCTCAGGCAGCCCGTGCTGAACCGCCTTGCGGAGGTTCGCCAAAAACTTACTTTTATCCCGCAGGTCAGCCGAGGTAAAGGCAATGGTCACGCCTTCTTTGGCCAAAATAGCCGCGTTGGCCGGGGCCATTTCCCAATGTTTGAGGTCATCCAGCTCAATGCGGCGGGTTTCATACGGGTCTTCTACATTGTAAGGGTCTGGGAAGTTCAGACTCAGAATGAACGGGGCCTTGGTGTTCTTGATCTCCGGGAGCATCTGGTACTCATCTCCGTTGCCTTTGAAGATGTACTGGTACCCGAACTCATCACCCACCTTGTCTGCCCTGACCGCATTCAACTTGTTGCTCACCTCAAAGATCTGCGGCAGGCGGTTGGCCTCTGTGAATGCTTTGAGGGAAAGGTTCTGCTCCTTGTCTGGGTTCTGCAGATTCCACTGCGCATCCAGATACGTCTGGCGCAAAAGGGCAATGGCCCCCATCAGGGAGTTAGGGTATTCCTGGGTAGAGGAGCCGCGGTCAAAAGACAGGGCACTGGCGGCTTTGTCCAGCAGTATCACCTGGTTTTCGCGCTTGTTGGCCAAGGAGACCAAAGCCGCCGTTCCGCGGGCAATTCCGTCTTGGTGCACAGAGAGTACCGCGCCGTAGCCCAGCTTTCTCAGGTCATCAGCGGCCTTGTTGTCTACCTTGAACAGCTCTACCGCGTTGGTTTCTGGCCTAATGGCCTGGTTCCAGTTGTAGGCTCCCTCTTTCTTAGACTCGGCCTGCGGCGGACTGCCGTAGCTCACCGCCTGACGGCTCACGGCAGGCAGGCCATAATTGCTGTACGGGTCTACAAAGCCGGGGTAGATGGTTTTGCCTTTCAGGTCAGTGACCATGGCTCCCCTGGGAATAGACACTTTGGTGCCTACAGCCGCCACTTTGCCGTCTTTGATGACCAGCGTGGCGTTTTCAAGTTTGGTTTGGTAGTCCACATAGATGGTGGCATTGGTGAACGCCCTCAGGCCGGTGCGCTCATCATACACCCCATTGCGCGGGTACGTCTCCTGCGCCCGGCCCTGCAGCGACAGCGCCGCCACCGCCAGTACGGAGAGAACAATTTTCTTCATGGGTTTAGTAATGTTTGTAGGGTCTGGTGATAGTTTGAAGCACGGAAAGTACGAAAGCAACCGCCTAAAAAAAAGACCCTACCCCACAATCTCTGTTTTTGGCCTGTTTTCAGAAAAACAGGCCAAAAACAGCCCGGTAGAATGACACAAAAAAAGCCCGCTGCCTAAGGGGCAGCGGGCTTTCAAATTACAGGTTGAGAAGAAACTACAGGTTGTTTTCCTTCCGGATCACGCTGTGCTTCTTGCCATACGTGAAGTAAATCACAACACCAATGGCCATCCAGCCCAGGAGACGGTACCAGGTTTCGGCCGGCAGACCGGCCATCATGCCCACACATACCAGAATACCCAAAATAGGCACCAACGGCACCAGCGGGGTTTTGAACGGACGCGGACGGTTAGGCTCTTTTACGCGCAGGTACCAAACCCCGGCACACACAATCACAAACGCCAGCAGGGTTCCAATAGACACCAGGTGCCCCAGTTCATCTACAGAGAACGCCCCGGCTACAATGGCACAGATGATACCGGTAAGAATAGTACTTACGTGCGGGGTTTTGAACTTAGGGTGCAGTTTCCCGAAGATAGGAGGAAGCAGGCCGTCATTGGCCATGGTAAAGAAAATACGCGGCTGGCTCATCAACATCACCAGCATGACAGATGACAGACCGGCAATGGCGCCAATCTTGATCATATCCCGCAAAAAGGTATAGCCAGTTTTCTCAATACCCACGGCAATAGGCTCAGCCACGTTCAGTTGGCTGTAGTGCACCATGGCGGTCAGGATACCAGACACCAGAATGTAGAGAATGGTACACACCACCAAAGAACCCAAAATACCGATAGGCATGTCTTTCTGCGGATTCTTCGCCTCCTGGGCAGTGGTAGAAACGGCATCAAAGCCAATGTAGGCGAAGAAAATCACCCCGGCGGCTCTGATCACCCCACTCCAGCCATACTCCCCAAAACCACCTTTGTTCTCAGGCAGGAACGGGGTCCAGTTGGCAGAAGCTTCCTCTGGGTGCCCCAGCAGGTATTTGGCACCCGCCAGAATGAACAGGATCACCACCCCTACCTTAATGATAACGGCAACGTTGTTGAATCTGGCAGATTCACTCATGCCGCGCACCAGCAAAATGGTTACCAAAGCAATAGCCACTGCCGCTACCAGGTTAAACACACCGGTGGCGTGGGGCAACGTGGCAATGTCAATGCCTTGTTCCAGCAGAGAGGCAGACAGCTGTTCTGTAATACGCACCCAGGAATTTGTGCCCGGCAGCTGCACCATCTCCACCCCGGCCGCATTTGACCACTCTGGCGGAATGTTAATATTTAGGTCCCGAAGGAAGGACACCACGTACCCAGACCACCCCACCGCCACCGTGGCGGCCCCAAAAAGGTATTCCAGAATCAGATCCCAGCCAATGATCCAGGCAATGAACTCCCCCAGTGTGGCATAGCCGTAGGTGTAGGCAGAGCCGGCAATAGGAATCATAGAGGCAAACTCAGCGTAGCAAAGACCGGCAAACGCACAGCCAATACCGGCTAAAATGAACGCCAGAATGATAGCGGGTCCGGTGTATTGGGCGGCGGCGCTACCGGTCAGCACAAAGATTCCCGTCCCAATGATAGCCCCAATTCCCAGCGCTACCAGGTTCCCGGGGCCAAGTGTGCGTTTAAGGTTATGTTCCCCCTCAAGGAAGGCGTCTGCGCTCAGTTTGTCTATGGACTTCCTGGCGAAAAGTTGGTTTGCCATAAATGCGAAAAAGTTAGGGATAGTTTGTTTTTAGTTCGTTTGTAAGAAGGCTTGAAGGGGCTAATATAAGTACTTTTCGGTAGAAGCCATGCAGGCGGCGGCTTTTGGCCGCTATTTTCTGGCACCTGCCCAACTCCCCCGCCCCCCTGTTTTTAACCTGTTATTATAAAAATAAGCCAAAAACAGAATTCCGCAGCACGGCCAGGCACCACAATTGGGAGGGCTTTTGTATCTTCGGGGAAACAAACCATGACAGCAGCGGCATGAGGGTATTACACACGGCAGATTGGCATTTGGGGCAGCGGTTGGCCAACCAGGAACGCACCGAGGAGCACCGGCTTTTCCTGAACTGGCTCTGCCAGACCATCTGTGACGAGAAAATTGACCTGCTGCTCATGGCCGGAGACGTGTTTGACACCGGCTTCCCCTCCAACACCGCCCTCAAGCTCTACTATGATTTCCTGCGCGAGGTCAAAGACACCTGCTGCCAGGAGGTAGTGATCATTGGGGGCAACCATGACTCTGTCTCTACCCTCAACGCCCCCGCAGACCTGCTGCGCCACTACAAGGTGCACGTGGTAGGCGGCGCCCCCGCTGACTGCAAAGACCAGGTCATAGCCATTGCTGGGGCAGACGGCCAACCGCAGCTGGTAGTGTGTGCCGTGCCGTTCCTGCGCGACAAGGATGTGCGGCTCTCGGTGCCGGGTGAAACAGCTGAGGAGCGCGAAGCCCGCCTCAAACAGGGCATCTGCGACCACTACGCCCAGCTGGTGCCGCTCATACAAGAGTATAAGCAGCAAGGCATTCCTGTCTTAGCCACGGGGCATTTGTTCGCCGCGGGCAGCAGCGCCTCAGACAGTGAGAAGGAGATTCATGTGGGCAACCTAGGCCAGATTGCGGGAGACCAGTTCCCGGCAGAGTTTGACTATGTGGCCTTGGGGCACCTGCACCGCCCGCAGGTGGTAAACAAGCTGCCGCACATCCGCTACAGCGGCTCCCCCATCCCATTGAGTTTTTCAGAGGTGACAGATAAGAAGCAGGTGGTGATTCTTGATATTGAAGACGGAAAACTTGCCCGCCTTCATGAGAAACCCGTTCCCTGCTGGCGTAAACTGGTGCGTTTCAAGGGTACGATTGAAGAAGTATTCCCCAAAATCCTGGCTTTTGACAACAGCGGCATGGCCTACCCGGCCTGGGCCGAAGTGCAGCTCCAGTATGAACACAACCTGCATGAACAGACGGCCAAGCTGCAGGAGGCGTTTTCCCTGCAACCCAACGTGCAGCTGCTCATTCACCGCCCACAGCGTACTATTTCCACCCAAAGCCTTGACCAGCAAATTGCGCCTGAGCAGGATTTGGCTGACCTCAAGCCCAAAGAGGTTTTCCTGAAGAAATGCGAAGAGGCGCTGGATCTGGAGACGTATCAAGATCTGCTGAGCACCTTTGATGAACTGCTGGAGCTTATGCCGCAGAAAGAAGAGGAGGAGCCCGTGCGCCATGCGCTTGCCTGACACCCTGGATTCCTGTTTTCGGGCTGTTTTTCTGAAAACAGGTCAAAAACGGCTTTCCTCAAGACACCAGAACTTTCCCGTTTACAAGCCCTCTCAGTGTCTTCCAGACCTGGGCGTGCGGCGCCAGTGCGCCATTTGCCAGAGCTCCTGGTAACCTGTTTTATCCCTCCACTCAGAAGATCATTGTGTGCCCAAACGGAGTACGGGCGCGGTGATTGCCTTTCTCTTCTTTTCTGTTTTGGGGCTGTTTTTCTGAAAACAGCCCCAAAACAGAAAAGAAGAGAATAACATGGCTATTCTTCCTTCAGCCACACATCTGCATACTCAAAGGCGTGCCGCTGGAAATGCCTTTTTACAAAGGGGCAAAAGGTGAAGACTTTGAGCTGGTGCTCACGGGCGTGGGCCACCATGGCATCAATGAGGCTGGTTCCCACGCCGCGGCCCTGGGCGCTTTCCAAAACGCCGGTGTGGTAAACAGACAGCACGCCATTCTTGATATCCACGATCATTTCAGCAATACGCTCACCGTTTTCTTCCAGGGCAAAGGCGTCTTTGTCCTGGGGAATGTATGTAATTGAGTTCATTGGCTTTATTGTTTAGCTACCCCTCCAAAGCAAAGGTATTTAATTTCCATGAAGTAGTCCATGCCATATTTAGAGCCTTCGCGCCCAAAACCGCTTTCCTTGATGCCCCCAAACGGGGCCAGCTCAGTAGAGATGAGCCCTTCATTGATGCCCACCATGCCGTATTCCAGGGCTTCGGCCACGCGCCAGCACCGGTTCACATCGCGGCTGTAAAAATAGGAGGCCAGTCCGTACTCGGTGTCATTGGCCATCTGGATGGCTTCCTCCTCGGTTTTGAACCGGAAGATAGGCGCCACCGGCCCAAACACCTCTTCGCGCGCAATGAGCATAGCTGGGGTGGCATTGGCCAGAACGGTGGGCTGGAAGAACAGCCCCTCTATCTTTTCACCGCCGGTGGTGACGGTGGCCCCTTTTTGAACGGCATCCTGGATGTGCTCCTGCACCTTTTTCAGCGCCTTCTGGTGAATCAGCGGCCCCACCTGCACCTCTTTGTCTAGCACGTTCCCGGTTTTTAAGCCCCGCACCGCCTGCGTAAACTTCTCCACAAACGCCTCATACACGCCCTCCTGCACCAGAATGCGGTTCACGCAGACGCAGGTTTGCCCGTTGTGCCGGAACTTAGACACCAGCGCCCCCTGCACCGCCGCCTCCAGGTCAGCATCTTCAAAGACAATAAACGGGGCATTGCCGCCCAGCTCCAAAGACAGTTTCTTGAGCGAAGAGGCGCTCTGCTCCATCAGGATTTTGCCTACGGGGGTAGAGCCGGTGAACGACAGTTTCCGCACCTTCTTGTTCTCACACAGCTCCTTGCCCACCTCGCTGCTGTTAGCCGAGGTCACGGTGTTGTACACGCCTTTGGGGAAGCCCGCTTGCTCAGCCAGGTACGCAATGGCCAAACCGGTCAGGGGGGTTTCTGACGGCACCTTCACCACTACCGGGCTGCCGGCGGCCAGGGCCGGCCCCACCTTTCTGGTGATCATGGCCAGCGGGAAGTTCCAGGGCGTAATGGCGGCCACCACCCCAATAGATTGTTTGATCACCACCAGGCGGCGGTCTTTGGAGTGGGCCGGAATCACATCGCCGTAGGCGCGTTTGGCCTCTTCAGAGAACCACTCAATAAAGGAGGCCCCGTACTGTACCTCACCCAGGCTCTCAGTCATCACTTTGCCAGATTCAATGGTCATCAGGTAGGCCAGTTCCTCCTTGTGCTCTACCATCAAGTCATACCACCGCCGCAGCAGGGCAGCGCGTTCTTTGGCCGTCCGGTCCCGGTAGGCAGGCCAGGCGGCAGAAGCGGCATCAATGGCTTTTTGAACATCAGAGCGGTCCAGGTCTGGTACCGTGGCAATGACTTCGCCGGTGGCGGGATTGGTGACTTCAAAAGTTTTCCCGGAGGCGGCACCGGTCCAGATGCCGTTGATGTATGCCTGGTTTTTAAGCAGATTGGTTTCTTTCATAGGTAGGTTGTCATCAAAGTTCCAGCACTTGCTCCTTTAGGAACTGGAGCGGGTTGGGTCCTAATCTAAACGGTGACAGCTAAAGTAGCGTAACGTTTTAGAGCTATTTTTTAAAAAACAGCCCCAAAACAGTATTACTGGTATAACTCTGAACGTTGAACCGCACCACTTCCCCTCAATTTCCCTTCCCTGCTTTTGCGTTCTACCGTTGTTTCCCCTATCTTACCCTAGAAGGTCAGTCTATCAGAATACATTATAGACAAAATGAATAACTATATAATCATTATTGATTTGATTGATAGTAACAAACCCCAGACCTTTGAGTATAAGAAAGAGCAGCTGGGGCAGCAACGCCCCCCATTCGTCTTTGCCAGAGCCCCCTTTCAGGACACGGCCTTTGGTTTTGCAAATGCTTAAGTCGCGTACGTAAATACACTTTCATTCATCCTCAAACACATCTATTGTATGGTGAACGACAAAAACCAACCTAACAACGGCCAGTCGCAGAACGGCAACGGCGAGGGAAACAATACCCTTACCACCCGCCAGGGCCACCCGGTAACCGACAACCAGAACATCAGGACCCTGGGGAACCGGGGCCCGGCCACGCTGGAAAACTATTCCTTCATTGAGAAGATCTCTCATTTTGACCGTGAGCGGATTCCTGAGCGCGTGGTGCACGCCCGCGGGGCCGGGGCACATGGGGTGTTTGAAGCCTACGGGAAAGTTGGGGATGAGCCTATTGCCAAGTACACCCGCGCCAAACTGTTCCAGGAGAAAGGAAAGCAGACGCCTGTGTTTGTGCGCTTCTCAACAGTTGGCCACGGCGGTCACTCCCCTGAAACCCTGCGAGACCCGCGCGGGTTTGCGGTGAAATTCTACACCGAAGACGGTAACTGGGACCTGGTAGGGAACAACCTGAAGATCTTCTTCATCAGAGACGCCATGAAGTTCCCGGACCTGATCCACTCGCAGAAGCCAGACCCGGTGACCAACATCCAGAGCGGCGAGCGTATCTTTGACTTCATTGCCAACACGCCAGAGGCCACGCATATGGCCACATTCCTGTTTTCGCCGTGGGGCATTCCGGCCAACTACCGCCAGATGCAGGGTTCAGGCGTGAACACCTATAAATGGTACAACAAAGACGGGGAGTCTGTGCTGGTGAAATACCACTGGGAACCGTTACAGGGTATCAAAAACCTGACCCAGGCAGAGGCTGAGGCCATTCAGGGCAAAAACTTCAACCACGCCACCCAAGATCTGTTTGAAGCCATCAAGGAAGGAAACTATCCGGAATGGGAACTGTGCGTGCAGATCATGAGCGATGATGATCACCCTGAACTGGACTTTGACCCGCTGGATGACACCAAACTGTGGCCGGTAGATCAGTTTCCGTTCCTGCCGGTGGGCAAGATGACCCTGAACCGCAACCCGGTTGACTACTTCAATGAAGTAGAGCAGTCTGCCTTTGGAACCGGCGTTTTAGTTGACGGGCTGGCGTTCTCAGATGACAAAATGCTGCAGGGCCGTACCTTCTCCTACTCAGACACCCAGCGCTACCGCGTGGGCCCCAACTATCTGCAGTTGCCCATCAACGCGCCTAAAACGCACGTGGCCACCAACCAGAGAGGCGGCCAGATGTCGTTTCACACAGACTTCGCCGAAGGCCAAAACCCGCACATCAACTATGAGCCCACTTTCCTGGGCGGTTTGAAAGAGGCCACGCCCGCAGGCAAAGACTACGCCCCCCGCTACGAAGCCGCCAACCTGGTGCACCAGAAGATTGACCGCACCAATGACTTCAAGCAGGCCGGTGAAACCTACCGCAACTTTGAAGACTGGGAGCGGGATGACCTCATCAACAACCTGGTCAACACCCTGGCTACCGCTGATAAGCGTATTCAGGAGAAGATGATTGAGCACTTCACCCTAGCTGATGAGGACTACGGCCGCCGGGTTAGAGAAGGGTTGGCCAAGACCTCCAAGTCTATGGAGGACAAAGGCCCTAGCGGCGCCACCTCCCCTAAAGAAGGAGTGGAAGACGCCAAAAACAATTCCCACTCTGCGAAACCCTATTAATTTCTATTGGTTCCCTTCAAAAGCCACTCCTCCCGGGGTGGCTTTTTTTGTGAGATAAAGCTGTAAAAAAGAAGCCTCCTTTACTTATAATCAAACTTCTGTTTTGGAGCTGTTTTTCTAAAAACAGCTCCAAAACAGAAACTGGCGCAGACGTTTGCAGGTCCTCTAGGTGCAACGAGGTCTTTGGAGCAGGCGGTAAAGTAGTAGCCTGTGTCAAAGTCAGGCATGCGTAATGGAGCCCACCCCTGCCCCTCCCGGGAGGGGAGTGATCTGGCCTGCGCGGAACAGCAGGTGTCAACATCCCCCTTCGCCCCCTTCAAAGGGGGAGTATCGGAGTGAGTCCTGAGTCTTGAGTCCTGAGTCCTTTCTTTTCGCCCTAGGCACTTTAGTACGAATGAAGCAGCTACGCCTGGTCTCGCCGCCGCGCCGCGAGGGCAGCCAGAGACCGCCCATCATCAGTAGGCACGAGTCTGGAGACTCACGCCAGCGCGTGAGTATAGAAGGCACGGAAGTATCTTCCGCGCCATAGAGAGGCAGAAGAGAGAGCTATAGAAGGGCAGAGGTAATGTGAAGCTGCCGCCTCATGGAAGCTGGAAGCTTCCGCTATTATAGGTCCAAGTTGGAAACTTGAACCAGAGAAAGCGGCAAACAAGCAGCAATGAACAATCAACACTTCTACTGGTGGCACCTGGGTTAATTAGCACTTCTGCCCCTGGCTGATGTGCGCAGCACGGGCTCGCCTCAGGCTAGCGGGACAACAACGGTTACCTGCAGAGGCAGACAGAGCAAGCAAGGAAGTAGCAGGAGAGGAACCTAAACCAGTCCTGGGGGTGAGCGCCTCTGTTAATACGGTGCCGCACCAGCGGCAAGGCCGGAGGGCCTAGTTTTAACAGCAGTGCTCACCGCCAGGACGGGGCCCCGCGGCCGTGAGCGCTTACCGGAAAAGATGAAACAATACAGCTCGGGAGGCACCGGAGCAAACGCCAAAGCCTGGGGAAACAGCAGACTACGGCAGCAGCCCAGCCAAGGGAACAGCAGACCACGTATTCCTAAAATAACGGCACTGCAGCAAGCGGAAAAGGCAAGGGAAACAGCAAACCACGCATTCCTACACCTGCTGCAACAACAATAAAACAGAAAAGCTTTAGAAACCCTGCTTTCCACCGCACGGCCAAGGCAACAGAGCAAGTTTCCTCCAAGAAAGAAGCTCCTAAAAATGAAGCAAAATCGTTTCCTTTGTACAAGAAACAGCTCCACCCATGCAAAAACAGGACCTCACCGCAACCCACCGCAGAATAAAACCCTACATCCACCGCACCCCGGTACTGACCTCCCGGCTTCTCAATGAGATTGCCGGGGCAGAACTGTATTTTAAATGTGAGAATTTCCAGCGCATGGGGGCCTTCAAAATGCGGGGAGCCGTAAACGCGGTCCTGCAGCTATCTGAGGAGCAGAAAGCCCGGGGCGTGGTGACCCATTCCTCAGGGAACTTTGCGCAGGCACTGGCCCTGGCCGCGCAGAGCATTGGCGTGAAAGCTTACATTGTCATGCCTCAGAATGCACCGCAGGTGAAAAAAGACGCCGTGCGTAGCTACGGGGGGGAGATTATTGAATGCGCCTCTACCCCCATTGCCCGGGAAGAGCGGGCGGCGCAGGTGGAACAGGAAAAAGGGGCCTACTTCCTTCATCCGTCAAACGACCGCGAGGTGATTCTGGGGCAGGGAACGGCGGCGCTGGAACTGCTGGAGGAGCAGCCAGACCTCGCCTACCTCTTCTCCCCCGTGGGCGGCGGCGGACTCATTGCCGGCACAGCCCTGGCGGCCCATTATTTTGGGAAGGACTGCCAGGTCATTGGGGGTGAACCCTTCGGCGCTGATGATGCATACCGCTCGCTCCTCAGTGGCCAGCTTGAAACGAACGATACCACTCACACCATAGCTGATGGCCTGCGCACCCAGTTGGGGGATATTAACTTTCCCGTGATCAAAGAACATGTCACCAGAATCATTCGGGTAGAGGAAGCCGAAATCACCGCTGCCATGCGCCTGCTCTGGGAACGTCTGAAGGTGATTATTGAACCTTCCAGCGCCGTGGCGTTGGCGGCCCTGCTGCGGGAGAAAGATGAGTTCAAGGGCCAGAAGATAGGCGTGCTGCTCTCCGGCGGAAATGTAGACCTGAAGAATCTTCCGTTTTGAGCCTGATTTCAAAAAAACACTTTTCAGCGCCCGTTTCACTTTTGAGTTTGCGGGCCATACTTACCAGCGGGCGGTTCTGGCAAAGAATTTTGGAGCAGAACAGCAGCGCCATGGCGACACAAAGAGCAACCACAGGTTCTTCGTCAATTGATTCTGAGTGAAAAAGACAGCTAACCCCATGCTCAACACAAGACCCCACCCCAGTTCACCCACCGCTGTTTTTAAACCATTTTTTGCCCTTTAGGAAGGCATCTTTCGTACTACTGAATTCAACCTTGATCTAATCTAAAACACAAAACTATGATAGAAACCAAAGGATACGCCGCTTATGACCCAAACCAGCCGCTGGCTCCCTTTAATTTCAACCGCCGCGAAGTAGGGCCGCATGACGTTCTCATTGAGATCCTGTTCTGTGGCGTGTGCCACTCAGACCTGCACACGGCCAAGGCCGAATGGGGCGGTACCCAATATCCGGTAGTACCTGGCCACGAGATTGTAGGCCGCATCACCAAAGTGGGGGACCACGTGCAGAAATTCAAAGTGGGCGACCTGGCCGGGGTAGGCTGCATGGTAGACTCCTGCCAGACCTGCCCCAGCTGCCATGAGGGGCTGGAGCAGTACTGCGAGCAAGGCTTCACCGGCACCTACAACAGCCCAGAGAAAGGCATGGACACCCCCACCTACGGCGGTTACTCCAACCAGGTGGTGGTTACTGAGAACTTCGTCCTTAAGATAAGGGAAGACCAGGACCTTGCCCGGGTAGCCCCGCTCCTTTGCGCCGGCATCACCACGTATTCGCCGCTGCGACACTGGAATGTGGGCCAGGGCCACAAAGTAGCCGTGGTAGGCCTGGGCGGACTAGGCCATATGGCCGTGAAACTGGCGGCCTCTATGGGGGCTGAAGTGACCGTACTCAGCACCTCGCCCGGGAAAGAAGCCGATGCCCAATCTCTGGGAGCCCACAAATTTGTGGTTACCAAAGACCCGGAGGCTCTGAAGCAGGTGCGCGGCTACTTTGACTTTATCATCAACACCGTCTCAGCTAAAGTGAGCCTGGACATGTATGCCAGCCTGTTGCGAAGAGACGGCACCATGATCCTGTTAGGTGTTCCGCCTGAGGCCCCGGAACTGCATGCCGGCACCATGATCTTCGGGCGGAGAAGCATTGCCGGCTCCCTCATTGGCGGCATAGCCGAGACCCAGGAGATGTTGGATTACTGCGCCGAACACGGCATTCTGTCTGATGTAGAAGTCATTGACATGCACCAGATCAACACCGCCTATGACCGCATGCTGGCCGGCGATGTGAAATACCGGTTTGTCATTGACATGGCTACCTTGGAGCATGTGAATGCTTAATTGATCAATTCATTTTTTTACAGCAGCGCCTGCTTCATAAAGAAGCAGGCGCTGCTGTTTTTGGCCTGTTTTTCAGAAACTAAGCCAAAAACAGGTTAGATTTTTGGGCATAGTAGCGGAGGTTTTCTAATGGTTGAGGAGAAGTTTGAATCTGCCGCCGCCGCAGGGGCTATGTGTAGGCTGAAGTTCCCATGGCGGCGGCTTTTTGATGCTGAGTTTGGTGACTGCCAGTTGCCACTGCCACGGCAATGCGCAGTTTGCGGCTCCCTTGGCTCTCCCGTTTGCTCCGGTGCGAAATCCCATTGCTGTTGCATTGCCTCCGGTAAGCGCTCACGGCCGCGGGGCCCCGTCCTGGCGGTGAGCACTGCTGTTAAAACTAGGCCCTCCGGCCTTGCCGCTGGTGCGGCACCGTATTAACAGAGGCGCTCACCCCCAGGACTGGTTTGGGTTCCTCTCCTGCTACTTCCTTACTTGCTCTGTCTGTTTCTGCAGATAACTGTTGCTTATCCGCTAGCCTGAGATGAGCCCGTGCTGCGCACATCAGCCAGGGGCAGAAGTGCTAATTTAACAGAGGTGCCACTGGCAGAAGTGTTGATTGTTCATTGCTGCTTGTTTGCTTACTTATTGCTGCTTATTTGTCGCTTTCTCTGGTTCAAGTTTCCAACTTGGACCTATGGTGGCGGAAGTTTTCAGCTTCCATGAGGCGGCAGCCTCACATGACCTCTGCCCTCTATGGCCTCTCTATGGCGCGGAAGTTTCTTCCGTGCCTTCTAACGCCAGCTGATACTCCCGCGCTGGCGCGAATCTCCGGAGTCGTGCCTAATGATGATGGGCGGTCTCTGCCTGCCCTCGCGGCGCGGCGGCGAGACCAGGCATAGCTTTTTCATTAGTACTAAAGTGCCTAGGGCGAAAAGAAAGGACTCAGAACTCAGGACTCAGGACTCACTTCAATACTCCCCCTTTGAAGGGGGCGAAGGGGGATGTTGACACCTGCCGGTCCACGCAGGTTAGATAACTCCCCTCCCGGGAGGGGTTGGGTTGGGTCTCACGCATGGTAAGTTATTTCCCCAACCGAAGCCAAATCTCATGCTTGACTCTGAACTCAAGACTCAGGACAACCTCTAAACCTCCGGAGCGTCCAGAGACCAGCAAACGTCTGCGCCAACTTCTGTTTTCGGGCTACTTTTCCCAAAACAGGTCAAAACCAGAAACCGCCGACTTCAAAAGTTCAACATGGCGGCGTACACGCCTTTCACCACTTCCGCCATTCTATTAAAGTCAAGGGTATCAATGGTGTCGGTTTTCTGGTGGTAGTGGGGGTTTCTAAGGAAAGAGGTGTCATTGATCATGACCGCCTGGTACCCATGCGCCCAGTAGTTGCGGTGGTCAGACAGCGAAACGCCGG
Organism: Rufibacter ruber; assembly: GCF_014138425.1. NCBI lineage: Bacteria > Pseudomonadati > Bacteroidota > Cytophagia > Cytophagales > Hymenobacteraceae > Rufibacter > Rufibacter ruber. Next base: position 33,960 of record NZ_JACJIQ010000003.1, on the reverse strand, counting down.
GCAAGTCGGGCGGGGCGGCAATAGACTGCACGTCAACGCGTGAATGTTCTTTCATGAACTGCTGTACCCGCTGCACTGTCTTCTCCTGCCCCTGCCGGCCCACCACCACAATAAAATTACCGGTGGTGGGGTACATTTTTTTCATAGATGCATGCTGGAACTCCTGCGAGTTGGGTTTGTCTGTGAAGTACCCTATCATTTCCAGGCACAGCATCAGCCGTACGTCCACCTTGTCCCGCTTCAGGGAAGCGGCGTGTACGGCACTGCCCATTTTCTCAGTGGCAAAATACGGCGGCTCCTCAAAGTTGAAGGCCACAAAGTCAATACGGTGTTTGAGCTCCGGTTGCTCTTCATGCAACACCCGCGCCAGTTCCAGCAAACCGGCCACCGCGCTGGCATTGTCATCGGCCCCCGGGGTGTCACCGCACACGTCATAATGCGCCCCCACAATCACCCGCTCCCCTTTTTCCGGCCCCGCCGAAAGCATGATATTCTCAAAGCCCTGGTGCAGCCCCTGCTTGCTCACCCGCCCACTCAGCTTGCAAAACTCCTGTTCCACGTAGGCGGCCGCTTTCCTGAGGGAGGCCGGGTGCCCTATGCTGCGGGGCGGATGCAGGGTGGTGAGGTAGTGCACATCTTGGTATAGGCGGTCGCGTTGAACAGGCATGGGGGAAGCGAGGTTGGTTACCTTCCTTTTACTGTTTCGCCCTAGCGGGGTTACCGTGCCCAGCCACGAATAAATACTCAATATTCTCCGGTTTGCAGTTGGGGAAACAGATGGGAGTACCAACCGGTAATCAACTTCCCGTTTCCCTCCCCGTACCTGAGGGGGAAGACCGTTCCTCCTATGAAAAAAATCATTCTCCTGGCAGTTCTCTCCAGCCTCTTCTCGTTTGGCGCATTTGCGCAGGAAGCAGCCCCCGGCTTTGAAACCGACCGCCCCAACCGTACCGAAGCCTCCACTTGGGTCGCCAGAGGCTATCTGCAGCTGGAAACCGGCTATCAATATGAGAAAAAGCGGCAGTCTGGCACGGAGCAAAGGAGTTGCCTCTACCCGCAGGCGCTCCTGCGGGTGGGGCTCCTAAAATCAGCAGAACTCCGGCTGGAGGCCACCTACCGCCAGGAAGACCAACGCATGGCCGAGCAGCCGGAAGAACAGGAGAAAGGGCTGAGCACCGTACGGGTGGGAACCAAGGTTAATGTGGTAGCGCCAAAGGGGGCTGTCCCTGAAATATCTGTTTTGGCAATGGCAGAACTGCCTTTGGGGCATGGTTCGTTTAAACCCAGGCATCTGGCACCTGACCTGAAGCTCCTCTTTACCAATGACCTCTCAAAGAAGGTGAAACTCCAGTACAATACCGGCTTCCGGCGCGAAAAGGAAGAAAACACCATGCTAGACCAATTCCAATACTCGGCCTCCCTGAGCTGGAAGATCAGTGAGAAACTGAGCGTGTTTGACGAGTTTTTCGGGGACAAAGTACCTGGCCACCACGCCCAAAACTATCTAGACGGAGGGGTGCAATACCTGCTTTTGCCCAGTCTACAAATAGACGCACTGGTGGGCACAGACCTCTCTGCGCATGCTGCAGAGGTCTTTGTGGGCGGCGGTCTCAGTGTGCGCTTGCCAAAGTAAAGACTGGCTGCGCCGAACCCTAAAAAGTAAGTATGATCTTAGGGAAGCCCTCTTCGCATGGGCCGCTGTTTTAGGCCTGTTTTCTGAAAAACAGGCCTAAAACAGCGGCCCATGCTCGCACAGTTAAAAGGAATCTTTATATTAGAACTTCCTTAAATGATTTTATAATACGAAATCGTTTCCCTGGCACCTTTGACCCCCACCCTATGCTCCTTGAACCAATAAGTATGGATGTGCTGCAAACCTCCCGCCTTACGCTTTGCCATCTGAACCCGCAAGATGCCGCGTTCATGTTTGAGCTCATGAATGACCCCTCCTGGATCAGATACATTGGCGACCGTGGAATCAGAACGGTGGAAGATGCGCGGGCTTACATCCAGAACGGCCCTATGAACAGCTATGAGCAGAAGGGATACGGCTTTTACCTGGTGAAACTGACCAAAGAAGACCTGCCCATTGGCATCTGCGGGTTGGTAAAGCGGGAGTTGCTGGAAGATGTAGACCTGGGGTATGCTTTCCTTCCGGCGCACACGGGCAAAGGATACGCCGTAGAAGCCGCCTCTGCCGTGCTGGAATATGCCATGACCACCCTAAACTTTCAAAGGGTACTGGCCATTACCACCCAGGATAACCAGCGGTCTATCCAGCTGTTAGAAAAGATTGGTTTAAAGTATGAAGGCACCGTAACACTGCCTTCTCAGCAGGAGGAGCTAAAACTGTTTGGCACCACCTGAAGGGCCACAAAAAAAGCCCCCGCACCACTTCTTTCAACGTGGCACCGGGGCTTTGGCAAATATGCTCTGAAATTTATCTTACCTGCACCGGATGGTCTTCCAGCTGGGCGTAAAAGAGTTTCCAGGCACCTTTGTCGTTCTTTTTCCAGATCAGCACAAAGTTTCCTTCGCCTTCACCGCGGGGCAGCTGCCGGTCAGTCGGGATCACGTCAACGGTGAACGTACCGCCTTCAAAGGCAATGCTGTCATCTACCCCAGTGGCCACCGGTGAGATTCTCAGGTTTTCAATAGAGCCCAGGGTTTCACGCACCCATTTCTGAGAAACTTCTGATTTGCCGTTGAAATGAACCTCCCCCTGCACAAAATGCACATCTTCTGCTAAGAGAGTGTCTAACTGGGCAGAGTTTCGGCTGTTCCAGGCACCAATGAAGGTCTGGTTCAGTTGCTGCACATTTACAGGCTCCTGCTTCTCTGCCGTCTTGGAACAGGAAGAAAGAAAGGCGACCAAAGCGATTATGATCAAATACGGTTTCATAGTATAGGTTTTAAGTTTGATACCACTCATACTCCCTTTGAATATTAGGAGTTTCAAATATTATCAGTCTTTTATCAAAAACGCCCAGGTTAAGGAGCTTGGGCGTTTTTGACAGGGGTTGGAAGTAAAGCCGGCTTACCAGCTTTTTCTTCTGTACTCCGTGTTGGAATATGGTTTTGAATAGTCACCATAGTCTTCATTGGGCAAGAAGCTCAGGTTGTTCATGCTCATGATCTGCGGCTGACCGGCGGTATAACCCGTCATCATAGCTGGGGCGGCCGGCGCGGCAGCTTTAGCTGATGAGCTGGCGGCTCTTTTAGCGGTACCGGCAGAACGGTTAGAAGAGCTATAGGCGTAGGCTCTGTTGGCCGCCACGGTTCTGTTGAACTCCGCCTGTTCCTCAGCAGCTTTTTTCTTCTGCTTGTTGTCAATGATCTTACCAATACCGTACCCGGCACCGGCACCTACCACACCGCCTACAACACCCCCAACGGCACGGTTTCTCTTATTGATAATGGCCCCGGCGGCAGCACCAGTACCGGCACCAATCACGGCACCTTTGGCTTGCGGACTCCACTTTTTCTTTTCTTGTGCTTGTACAGAACTGCTTAACACTACTGCAAACATCAGCACCAGGCTTAACATTACACTTACCTTTTTCATAACAGTTTCTTTATAGTGAGAGAAGTTTTTTACTCTGTTGGCGTACTAAACCCAAGTACCGTGCCAACTTTTAAATTTCGTTCCGCAACCCTTTTAGTCGCTGTAGAGGATATTCCAAGTTCCGTGCCAAACTTTCAAGCAGGTACTGAACCCGGTTTTCAAAGCCTTATACTGTTACTTGTCTATTTTAGATGCTTCTTTTACATTAGAGTCTTTAAGATGTTTAGGTAATCAACCCTTTCCCCCTTCTTAGAGCTTGTCTAAATTTTGGTTTTGCGAGCGAAAATGGGGAGCGAAAGGTTCTGACGAAGCGTTTTTTGAGCAGCATACGCCCCGCTATGGTGGGAGAAAAATGCGATATCAGGTTCTTTTGATACCATTTGCAGCGGAAAAGACAAATTTAAACATGCTCTTAAACCTATGGAAAAATATGCCCTCTTCGGGAAAATGATGGCGCAGCCCGGCAAGCGCGAAGAACTCCTCACCCTCTTAACCCAAGCGGCCCAGCTGGTCGCCACTGCCCCGGGCTGCCACCACTACATCGTTTACAAAGACGCGCAGCACCCAGACTGGATCTGGGTGAGCGAAATCTGGGACAGCGTAGAAGACCATGATAATTCCCTGCAAATTGAGGGTTGCAGAGAGTTGATCATGCAAGCCATGCCGCTTCTGGCGGGCAAGCCCGAAAAGATTGAGCTGGCCGTGGTGGGCGGCAAGGGCATTTCCTAACCGTTACGGCCTCCCCTGCTGCCTTTCTACACACCCCTGTACCAGATGAACCTCAGAAAACTCTGCCTGCCCGTATTGCTGCCTTTGCTGTTTTTGGCCTGTTCTGAGAAAAACAGCCCAAAAACGGCCTCGGCCGAAAACCTGAACCAGCTGGCCGCGCAGTACGTGCGGCTGGGGCTGGAGATTGGCCAGTATGACCCAGATTTTGTGGATGCCTATTACGGGCCAGACTCGCTCAAACCAACCGCGCCCAAGCTTCCCGTGTTTCCTAAAGACACACTTCTGGCGCGGGTGAACCGGCTGCTCACCCAGTTCCAACTATATGAGACCCAAGAAACGCCAGACAGCCTGCGCACCCGCGCGCACTGGATCTCGCAGCAACTGGTGGCGTTTGGGCGGCGCATCAGGATTTTCGCTGGCGAGTACGGCACCTTTGACGAGGAATCAAAAGACCTTTTTGGCGTAGAGGCGCCGCACTTTGCCCCGGGCACCTTCCCAGCCATGGTGCGGCAACTGGACAGCCTTCTGCCCGGTAAGGGCACGGTGCAGGAGCGGTACCAGAAACTGGCCAGCCGGTTCCATATTCCCAAGGAAAAACTAGACACCGTTTTCAAAACGGCCGTGGCCGAAGCCCGCCGCCGCACGCTTCAGCATTTTCAACTGCCCGCGCAGGAGTCTTTCACCCTTGAGTATGTCACCCAAAAACCGTGGTCGGGTTACAACTGGTACAAAGGCAACCTGCAGAGTGTCATTCAGGTGAACACAGACCTCCCCAAGAGTCTCAATGACGCCATCCTGTTGGCCTGCCACGAAGGCTACCCCGGGCACCACGTCTATAACGCCCTGCTGGAAAAGCACCTCTACCAAGACAAAGGCCACGTGGAAATCTCCCTGTACCCGCTGTTCAGTCCGCAGTCGTTCATCGCCGAGGGCAGTGCCAACTTCGGGGTGCAGGTGGCCTTTCCGCCTGCTGAGCACCAGCGGTACGCCCGTGAAGTCTTGCTTCCGCTGACGGGAATGGACACTACTAACCTGGCGCTTTATTACCAAGCCTCAGCCCTTATGGGTAAATTGAATTACGTGCGCAATGATGTAGGCCGAAAACTGTTGGCAGGAGCCATCACCGAAGCTCAGGCTGCCAAACAGTTGATGGAGGAAGGTCTCTATGAACAGGCCTCGGCAGAGAAGTCGGTGAGCTTTATTCAAAAATACCGCAGCTACGTGATCAACTACAACTACGGGCAAGACCTGGTGCAGCAGTACATTGAAGCCCAGGGCGGCACCCCTGAAAATACCCAGAAACGCTGGCAGCTGTTTGGGGAATTGCTGAGCAACCAGATCACGCCGGGTGATTTGAGTAAGAAGGTGAAGTAACTATTTGCCCTGATTTTTTTCACAGCCATGCCTGCTCTTTCTAAGGTGCAGGCTTGGCTGTTTTGGGGCTGTTTTGAGAAAAGTAGGCTGAAAACAGAAATTGCGCCTCATCCGCCAGCCTTGCGCATTTAACGCAATTGCGTTATCTTGTATAGACAAAGCCCAAGGTCATGCTAAAACTCACTTCTCTCCTGCAACACAAGTACGCCAAGTATTTTCAAGTAGCGCTTGCCACTTATTTCATCTTCCAGTTTGGGGTACGGGTAGGTGAGTTTTTGTTTTATGTATTTAATCATATCTTAGCTTAACTACTTCCTCAAAAGTTCATTTACTTATTGAAGCAGTTAGATTCTCCATTAATCTTATTTCTTTCTTAACATTATTAAATTACAAACTAAATAATCAACTTAAAGTTCAAAGCAATGGCAGAAAACAAGTTACAGTCAATGACAGAGATATTCAATGAAAAATTTTTCAGAATTCCTGACTACCAAAGAGGCTATTCATGGGGGGAGAAACAATTAGAAGACTTTTGGGAAGACATTATTAATCTAAAAGATGACAGAGTTCACTATACTGGACTTCTGACTGTTGAACCTATTCCTCGGAGTTCAGTTGAAAATTTAGAAAAATGGCAAGATGACATGTGGTTCTTTGATCGTGAATTAAAAGCATATTATTTAATTGATGGCCAGCAAAGGCTTACAACTTCAATCATATTACTCAATGAAATACTAGGACAGTATAAAGATGAAGAAGATATAAATTTTAAAACAAAAGATCATTGGAGAAATAAGTTTCTATTCCAAACTTATAAAAACTCATACAAATCGTATATTTTCGGTTATGAAAAAGACAATCCAAGTGATGAGTTTTTTAAGACAAAGATTTTAAATCAAGAATCTTCAACATCCGACAAAGTCCCTGAACAAACACTATATACTTCAAACTTAAATTTTGCAAAAAAATTTTTCAACAAAAAACTCGAGAAACTAGAAACAAACGAAATTGAAAACATCTTTAAAAAAATTACAAGCAAAATCAAGTTTAATTTTTATGAAATAGATGATGAATTAGATACATATGTTACTTTTGAAACAATGAATAACAGAGGAAAACCTCTATCAACCCTAGAATTACTAAAGAACAGATTAATATATCTATCAACTTTACTAGATATTGATTCTTCATTGAAAGCTCGGCTAAGAAGTGATATCAATGAAACTTGGAAAACCATATATGAATTCTTAGGCAAAAACAAAGACAACCCACTTGACGATGACGACTTTTTAAGGAATCATTGGATTATGTATTATACATATGACAGAAAAGAATCAGATTCGTTTGCTAAATTTCTTCTAAATAAAAGATTTACTGCAAAAAATGTACTACAAAAAAATTTGAAATTCAATGATATAAAGGATTATATTGACAGTTTATCTAAATCAATAAAATCGTGGTTTTACTTGTTTAATGTACAGTACTCAAACTATAGTGATGAAACAAAGGAGTGGATACAAAAATTAAATAGGTTAGGCATGAGCGCTTTTCCTCCCCTTTTTATGGCTGCATTAACAAAATGCAAGGAAGAAGAGTTTCTACCACTATTAAAAGCTGCTGAAAAATTCATATTTTTAGTATTCAGGCTTTCACAAAGACCTTCTAACACTAAAAATAGCCACTTTTACAGGCTAGCAAATATGTTCTATTTTGAAAAAGACTATTGGGGTTACGGAGAAACGGACATAGAAAAAGTAATTAATGATATCAATTGGAATACCTTTGGATCAGATGAAGAATGGGGGTGGTTTGACTTAGGTAAATTCAGAAGCTACATTCAGGATCAATACAAAAAAGGAGAAGGTTTTTACAGTTGGAACGGATTAAGATACTTTTTATATGAGTACGAACTAAATCTTCAGGAAAAATCTCGAGGAAATAAAAAAGTTAAATGGAGCGATTTCAACAGAAGAAAGAAAGAAGATACAATTGAACATATCTATCCACAAACTCCTACTGATGATTATTGGAGAAATCAGTTTAAAAATTTTAATAAAAAAGAAAAAAACATCCTTTTACATAATCTAGGAAATCTTGTTTTATTGAATCAGTCGAAGAATTCTGAGTTACAAAACAAGTCTTTTAACTTTAAAAAGAAACATTTAAATAAAGAAGGAGATGAAGTTGGTTTTTACAATGGGTCTTATAGTGAAATAGCAATTTCATGTTATGACAACTGGGGAGCAGAAGAAATAATTAAAAGAGGGCTTGAATTGCTTACCTTTATGGAAAGAAGATGGAATATAAGTTTCCAAGAGTGGGAATTAGACAAAAAAGATTTATTACTATTGAACTTTAGTATTGAAAAACCAGAAGTACTAGAACTTTGACAATCCTAAAGGCCAGCTTCTTTAATTAAGAGGCTGGCCTTTCCGTTTCCAGCCTACTTTTCCCAAAACAAGCCAAAAACAGAAACCCCACTTCTCCTCCCCTTCCCCAAAACCTGTTATCTTTACTTTCTCGCAAAGCGTACCTCCCGTGAAGATAACCTCCGTCCGTTTCTGTAACCTCAACTCGCTGCAGGGCGAGCATTGTATACCGTTCAACCAGCCACCTTTGAGCGAGAGTGGGCTGTTTGCCATTACGGGGCCTACGGGCGCGGGCAAGACCACCATTCTGGACGCCATCACGGTGGCGCTGTACGGCCAGGTGCCCCGCCACGGCCGCGACGTGGCCGAAATCATGACCCGCCACACCGGCGAGTGCTGGGCCGAGGTGGAGTTTGAGGCCGAGGGGAAAGCGTACCGCGCCCGCTGGAGCCTTCGGCGCAGCCGCAGCAAGGCAGACGGCAAGCTACAGAGCCCCGTCATGGAACTCATTGATGCCGCCACGCAGGAAGTGCTGGAGAGCCGCCTCTCTGAGACCCGCCAGCGCATCATTGACCTCTGCGGACTGGATTTCCAGCAGTTCCTCCGCTCCGTGATGCTCAGCCAAGGCGATTTCACCCGTTTCCTGAAGGCCAGCGAAAGCGAGCGCAGCGAACTCCTGGAGAAACTCACCGACACCCGCATCTACTCCCAGATTTCCATGGCCGCCTATGAAAAGGCCAAGGCCGAAAAACAGAAACTGCAGGACATTGAGCAGCGGCTGCAACTAGACCAACTGCTGTCTGAAGAAGACCGCACCGCCCTGGAACAGGAAACCCTTCGGCTGAAAGCCGAGGCCCGCCTGGCCCAACAGCAGGTACAGCAGCACCTGCAACAGCAGACGTGGCTGGAGAACCTGCAGAAGCTCACCCAGAAAGAGACGCAGCTGAGCAGCCAACTCGCGCAGGCGCAAACCCAGCAGCAGGCCGGGCAGCTCAACCGCGAGAAACTGCAACGGCACGAGCAGGCCCAGCCGTTCCAGAGCGAACTGGCGCGCCTGCAGGAAGTACAGCGCCAGGGTGAAACCGTAGCGCAAGCCGTCTCTACATTGCAACAACAGGTGCCCGTGCAGGAGCAGAAGGTAGCCGCCCAAACGCAGGCCACCCAAATCGCCCGCACCACCCACTCGCAGGCGCAGCAAACCCTCATAGAGGCCGAACCGCGCCTGGACCAGGTGCTGCAGCAAGACTCGCATATTAGCGCACAGCAGGCCCAATACACCAAAGACCAACAAGCCGTCACGCAACAGCAGCAGCAGGTGCAGCAGCTTTCCCAACAACAAATGCAACAGCAGAATACCCTGCAACAACTGGTACAGGAAGGCAAGCAACTGAACGACTGGCTCAAAGAACACGGGTTGGACGAAGAACTTTCGCAGATGCTGCATGACGGCAGAGCTGAATATCGAAACTTGCAGGAGGTGCAGAAACAGCAGGAGAAGCTCCAGAAAGAGCAGGCTGTTTTTAGCTTAATTTCAGAAAAAGAGGCCGAAAACGAAGCCCTTACCAAACAGCAATTAGCCGCCACCGAAGGGCAACTGCAAGCCCAGCAACAGCAACTTTCTGCGTTACAGGAACAGGCCACCGCTGCCCTGCAAGGCCAGGAGCCCGAGGCGCTGGAGCAACTCTGCCAGCGCCTGCCCAGCGTGTGCAGCCAACTGGAGAAGCAGCTGGACCTGAGCAAAACCTACCTGCAGCAGGAGGCCCGGCGGCAGGAGTTGCAGGCGCAACTGGCCAAAATCACCCAAGACCTGCACCAGCAGCGCACCAGTCTCGGGCAAACTCAAACCGAGCGGGAACAGGCGCAGGACAAGCTCAAAGACCTGCAGCAGATTGTGGACCTGCAGCGGCAGATTCAGAAATACGAAGATGCGCGCGCCCAACTGCAGCCCCAGCAGCCGTGTCCGCTGTGCGGCTCCACGCACCACCCGCTGGTAGAGGCGCACCAGCCGCAGACCTTAAGCGAGGCCGAGCAGAACCTGCAGCAGCAGCAAACCATAGTACAGCGCCTGGACGGGCAGGAGCGGGAACTGGCCGCCGCCGTGCATCGCCTGGAACTCGCCGAGCAGCACACGCAGGAGCAGGTCACCCAGATTGCAACCTACGTTCAACAGCTGCAAACGCAGTTCGCTGCGCTAAATGCTGCCCTGGAGCTGGCCCATGAGATTGCCGTCTCAGACTCCATTGACCGCTACTGGAAAACCCGCAAAACCGAATTGCAGCAGGCCACCGCCACCTTAGAAAGCCTGCGCGGCCTCCGCACGCAGCTAGACCAAGCCCGCGCCACTGAGCAGAAAATACTCAACGAGCAACAGCGTTTTCGGCATGAAATGGAAAAAACAGCCCAAAAACGGACGCAGGCCGACACGCAACTGGCGCAACTGAAAACCGAGCTGGATGATGTAGCCGAACAGGCCAAGGTGATTTCCGAGACCCTGCAAGGCTTCTTCAGCACCTACGGCCTCACCTACTCGGGTGCCAACGGCGCAGAATTGCTGGCGCAGCTTGAGACGCGCAGGCAAACGTATGAGCAGAAAAAGGCGCTGCTGCCGGAGCTACGCGTCAACTACTCTGAGGCCAAAGCCGCCGCTGATAATGGCAAAGCCACCTTAGAAGAAAAGCAGACCGAACTCACCCAACGGCAAGCGCACCTGCAAACCGCACAGGAACAGCTGCAGGAACTCCGCCGTCAGCGGAATGCCCTGCTGCCAGAAGGCGTGCAGCCGCAAGCGGAAAAACAACGCTTACAACAAGCGCTGCAACAGGCGGCACAAGCCCTGCAACAATCAGAAGCTGGTTTGCAGCGCGAGCAGGAGCAACTGAACCTGCTCACCCATCAACTAAGCCAAAAACAGAAAGAACAGCAGGCGAGCCAGCAAGCGCAACAGGAACTGGAGGCGGCGCTGCTGCAGAAAATTCAGCCGTTGGGGTACGCTTCTTTAGCGGAATTGCAAGCCTTGCTGTTGCCAGAATATGAAGCGCGGCAGCTACGGCAGGAACAGGAGCGCCTGCAGAAAGCCCTGCATGAACTGGAGCACAGCCTTGCACAATGCCGCGTAGAGTACCAAACCGAGAAAGAGCGCCACCTCACCGAGTTGACATTGGATGAACTACAGCCGCTCCTCCAGACGCTGGAAGAGGAGAAAAACCAGCACCTCACCCAGATGGCCCGCCTGGAAATGCAGCTGCAGCAAGACTCTGATTTACGCGAGAAGCACCGCCAACTCACCCAACAGCTAGATGTGCAGAAAGGCGAAGCTGAGCGCTGGGCCCGGCTCGCCAACCTCATCGGCTCCGCCGATGGCAAGAAGTTCAGCAAGTACGCCCAAAGCCTCACGCTGGCGCGGCTGGTGGAACTGGGCAACCGCCACCTGCACCGCCTCAACGACCGCTACCGCATCTTAAAGAGCAATGAAAATGAGCTGGACCTCCAGATTCTGGACACCTACCAAGGTGATGCCGTGCGGTCGGTTAACTCATTGTCTGGCGGCGAAAGCTTTTTGGTGAGCCTTGCTTTAGCTTTAGGTTTATCAGACCTCGCCAGCCACAAAGCCCAGATTCACTCGCTGTTCATTGACGAAGGCTTCGGCACGCTGGATGCTGACACGCTGGACATTGCCATGGACGCCCTGGAAAGCCTGCAGGCCAGCGGCAAGATGATTGGCATTATCTCGCACGTAGAAGCCCTGAAAGAGCGCATCAGCACGCAGATTGTGGTGGAGAAACTGGCGGGCGGTAGAAGCAGTATCAGAGTGGAGAGTGCCGTGGGAATGGCCGTGTGATTTTTTGACCTCGTAGCGTCCAAGAGGACCTGCGAGCGTCTTCTTACAGCGTTGGCATAGACGCTCGCAGGTTATGCAGACGCTACGAGGTCTTTGGAGCAGTCGTATTTTGCGGGAAATCTGTTTTCGGCTTACTTTTCAGAAAACAGGCCAAAAACGGGAGTCAACCCTAAAGTATAGAGAAGCGAAAGAAGACACTAGGAAACCGAAGATAAAATTCACCACTTCTCAGGAGCAGGATGATAAACGGGAGTTTTAGCTTGGCAAAAGTTTTGAGGAGCGCTTGGCAGAGGCTTTCAGGTTAAATCAAAAGGTATACTGGGAGTTTTATTCCCAACCAAACCCACAGATGCCCAAACGCACCAGACTCTTTATAAAACGGGAAGATGAGACGCTAGAGCAATTCTTCGCCCGCAAGAATGCCTCAAAATAGCCATGCACTTAGTAAATCATTTCCTTATCTCTTATCCATCTAACTGATTTGAAAAAGTACAAGCAGGCCTCTGCCAGACCCAAAGATCTAAATGACCTGGAGCACTTCCCAGAGGTTTGATTTTTGTGGCATTTATTTGAGAACAATAGCTCCCAACTTTTCCCCAACCTTAGAGATTACGAACAAAACAAGCCGAAGGCAGACCTTGCATGAAAAGCTGTCTGTTTTCGGCCTGTTTTCCAGAAAACAGGCCGAAAACGCTACATCTTCTCGTCGTGCTGGGACTGGTCAAGGCCCAATTGCTCCTCTTCTACAGACACGCGGAGCGGTGAAATCAGGTTGGTCACTTTCAACAGAATCCAGGATCCGCCGAAGGCGAAAACAGATACCCCCACCAGCGCCCCCAGCTGCACCAGAAACAGCTTGGTTTCCCCAAAGATCAAGCCCTGGTCCGGTATGGCGGGGTTCACGCCTTTACTGGCGAACACACCCGTGAGCAGCATGCCCACCATTCCGCCCACGCCGTGGCACGGGAACACATCCAGTGTGTCATCAATGCTGGTGCGGGACCTGAAATCTACCAGCAGGTTACTCACCACAGAGGCAATCACGCCAATGGCGATAGAATGCGGCAAGGTTACAAATCCGGCGGCGGGCGTAATGGCCACCAGACCCACCACGGCACCAATGCAGGTGCCCATGGCTGAGGGCTTACGGCCTTTCACGGCGTCAAAGAAAATCCAGGCCAGGGCGGCTGCCGCCGAGGCCGTCATGGTGGTGGCCAGGGCCGTGGCCGCCAACGCATTCGCGCCCATGGCCGAACCCGCGTTAAAGCCAAACCACCCAAACCATAGCAAGCCCGTACCCAGTAGCACAAAAGTGATGTAGGCCGGGTTGTGGTTCGCCTCGCTGCGGCGTTTCAGGCAGATGGCAGACGCCAGTGCCGCCCACCCCGCTGACATGTGCACCACCGTTCCGCCCGCAAAATCCAAGACACCCAGCTGGAACAGAATACCCTGCGGGTGCCAGGTGGCGTGGGCTAGCGGGGCGTAAATGAAAAGGAAGAACAGCAGAATGAAAATGGTGTAAGAGGTGAACCTGATACGCTCTGCGAAGGCACCCGTAATCAAAGCCGGCGTAATGATGGCAAACTTCAGCTGGAACATGGCAAACAAGGCCAACGGAATGGTGGGTGCCAGTTCCCAGGCGGGGCCGTCCAGCACGTTCCGCATCATGAAGAAGGTGGCGGGATTCCCGAAAACACCCCCAATAGAATCGCCAAAGGCCAAGCTAAACCCAAACACCACCCAGATCACCGACAGCATAGCCATACAGATGAAACTCTGCAGCATGGTTGAGATCACGTTTTTCCGGCTCACCATGCCGGCGTAAAAAAAGGCCAGCCCGGGCGTCATGATCAGCACCAGGGCTGCGGCGGTGAGCATCCAGGCGGTATCTGCCGGGTTGAATTCTCCCTGCGCCGCCCCTTTGGGCACAGACGGGAATACAAAGGTGAGAACAACGGTGATCACCAACAGAAAGAAGGGAATCTTAGAAAGCTTAGTGGTCATGAAAGGTTTTGTTTGCAGGTTAGTAGTTTATAGGCCAATACTGAAAATTCAGTAAAAATTTAACATCAACAAAAGCATTAACCTAAAATATTTTCAAACAATCCTTATTTCTGCTGTCATTTATTAAATACACATTAAGACTTTTTTAAAGTGAGCGTCTGTAGCCAACCTGATTTACAACTTTCCATAATTCTGGCGGCTAAATTTTAGCAAAGTAGTAACTATCAAGCCCTTCAGGGCTTTAGACCAGGTTCAGCTTTTTTTGCCTTGCAAGTGACCTCTCAGGTTTCGGTCTTCGGGCGTTTTACATCTTTGTAAGGCAGCCAAGCACGTAAGTGCCGGGCTTTATACTATACATTTCTCTCCTCTCTGTCCTCCTGGAAGGATCTTGTGAGCGAACTAGATTGTCTCATAAGAAAGCGAACCGCCGCTTGCTACTAAAATTCTTCCAGAAGGATAAAAGAGGAGAAAGGCATCTGGAGCGAGGTAAACTGGTTAACGTTCGCTTATACTTTGAATTCCGCAGGCGGAAATATAGCGATAGGGGCTTCTAAAGTGATTTTAGAGCAGTAAACGAACTCTCCTGGTGCGAGGTCAGGCCCTTTTTTAGGCCCGTATGCAGCGCAATAGACACAGTTAAACCTGCTCTAATAAAAACTGCTGCGGCACCGGTTACAGAATCAAAACTGGTTAGCCCCTTAGCCGCAGCAGACTTTGCCATAAAGAAAGAACTTGGATTAGAGGAAAGTTAAGCGTCCTGTTTTCGGGCTGTTTTTCAGAAAACAGCCCGAAAACAGGAAATGAAACCAGCAGGTTTGCGGTGGTACTTCATATCATTCCCGCTATTTTTGCCGTATCTCCTGTAATCAAAACTTCTCCCTTATGCGTTCTGGTCAGCTTCTCTTATTAAAATGTTGGGTATGGCTGTTTCTCTTTGTCTCCTGCCAGCAGGCGCAAAAGCAAGAGCAGCAACCGGAACCCCAGACGGGCAACGGCTACAAAGTCATTGCCATCAAAGACGGCGACACCATTGAACTGCTAAAAGACGGGAAGCCGCTGCGGGTGAGGCTCTACGGAGTTGACGCCCCTGAGAAGAACCAGGATTTCGGGACCAAGTCCAGAATGTACACCTCTGAAATGGCCTTCGGGAAATATGTGCAGCTGGTAGAGCACAACCTGGACCGTTACGGCCGCACCGTGGGGGAAATTATTCTGCCTGACGGCCGAAACCTGAACGAGGAACTGGTCAGGAACGGCTTTGCCTGGCATTACGTCGCCTATTCTAAAAGCAAACAGCTGGCCCAGCTGGAAGCAGAGGCAAGAGCAGACAAACGTGGGCTTTGGGCCGGGCCTTCGCCGCAGGCGCCCTGGGAGTTCAGGAACGGGAAAAGGAAAAAAGCCGCAGCGGGTAAAAAGCAGGAACAATCAGATATCAAAGACACTGCACAGCCGGGCAGCGCGGGCCGTGTCTTTATCTGTGACAGTAAAAGCGCCAGCACGTACCATGTGCTAAAAGGGTGCCGCGCCCTGGCCTCCTGCAAAAGCGAGGTGCGTACAATCACCTCTGCCCAGGCAGCAGTTAAAAACCGCCACCCCTGCAAGGTCTGCGCCCAGTAACACCTGACAACCACTCCCCTTTTTGCTGGGGCTGCCCCAATCTCACACTGCACCGTTTTCTGTTTTCGGCCTGTTTTTCTGAAAACAGGCCGAAAACAGAAACGTCCCTCCCCCAGCAGCCAATGCTACCACTTTTATCTGCCAACAGGGGGCAACACCTGGAGTTATGTATGTTTGGCTTTCAAGGTGATCAGGACTACGGCCAAAACCAGCAAGACACCTGCCACTAAGGTTTGATACGTAACAGTTTCATTAGCCAAGGCCCAGCCCAGCAACACCGCAATTACGGGGTTCACGTACGCATAGGTAGAAACCTGCGCCGGCGGGGCCACCCGGGTGAGCCAGCTGTACGCCGTAAAGGCCACCAACGACCCAAAAACCACCAGATAGCCTAGGGCCAACCAGGATTTCAGGTGTACCGCTTCCCAGTGGGTGGTCTGCCATTCGCCAGTGGCAAAACCGGTGAGCAGCAGCAAGCCCCCGCCGCACAGCATTTGCATGCCCGTGGTCAGGATGGCGTTGGCCGGCAAGGCTGCTTTGGAAGAATACAACGAACCATAGGCCCAGGCGCCGGCGGCGAAGAAAATGGCCGCCCCTCCCAGGAGGTCCACGCCGCCGGTGATTTCCCAGGGGCTCACCAACACCAGCATGCCTACTATGCCCAGCGCCAGCCCCAGCAAAACCCCGCCGCTGGGGCGCTGCCCAGATTTGCCTACCCACTGCAGCAATACAACCCACAGCGGCTCAGTGGTAACCAAAAGCGCGGCAATGCCAGAGGCCACCCGCTGCTCTGCCCACACCACGGCGCCATTGCCTATGAGCAGCAACAGGGCCCCTATGATGGCGGTGTTACGCCAATGCAGACGCGTGGGCACCGGCGCCCCCCGCCACCGGGCAAAGGAGAACAAGAGCGCCCCGGCCAGCAGAAACCGCGCCCCCGCCATCAAAAACGGCGGCAGCGTTTCAATGGCGAAGGCAATGGCCAGGTACGTGGAACCCCAAATAACATAAATCGCGGCAAAAGCCGCGATTTTAAGCCAACCGGTGGCACCACAGGAAACAGTTGTAAAAGGCATGTGATTTTATTCAGCGTCAGCGTGCAAAACTAACAGAGGTAATTTGGTTTGGTAGGTCAATTTTTCGGCCAGGCTCATTCTGAACAGGTCTTTGAAGAAAGACCGGCGCTTCTTGAGAATGGCCAACATGTTGCTTTGGGTACTGCTCAGGTATTCTTTCAACCCGGTTTCCTCATCTGGGTGCACCACCTCCTGAAAATGCACGTTCAGGTTGCCTAAATCGGTTCTGATGCGCTCAATAAACGCTTTGGCCCGGTGGGTAGACTCGGCGTCGGCGCTTTTGCTCACGTGCACCACCTCTACCTCGGCCTGAAACACGGCCCCCAGCGCCAATACCTGCCCCAGGGCCTGCGAATCTTCGGGCTGGTAATCTGAGGCATAGACAATGCGGTGTATCTCAGGGAAAGTGGCATTAGAGGGGATGGCCAGTACCGGGCACTTAACCTGGGAGATAACGCTCTCTGTGTTGCTGCCAATCAGGATTTCCTCCAGCGCATTGCCGCCGCCGGTGGTTCCCATCACCACAAAATCAAACCCTTCCTCCTTCACCAGACGCTCTACGGCATCGGCCAGGAAGGCTTCCTGCACTTTAGAATCTATGACAAAATTGGCCCCACCCAGTTGCCCAAACAGGCCTTGCAGGTAAAGGGAAAGAGAGTGCAGCTTGTCACTGGCAATAAGGCGCTGCTCGTCCAGCACCTGGGCCGCCATCATGGCAGACTCAGAGGTATCCATGATAGGGAGGTGCAGCACGTGCAGCAGGGTCAACGAGGCGCCGGTGCGCTGGGCTATGTGGGCCGCATATTCGGCGGCTTTATTAGACGTCTTGGAGAAGTCAACGGGACAGATTATCTTTTTCATAGTTTCAAGGATAGATGGTTGCCCAAGTATACGGCAACGGAACCATATTAAGAAACGTGCATATTCTGTCTGGGTTCTGTTTGGGGAATGGCGGGCTACTTTCTTTTCTTTTCCTGCACAATTTCCTCCAGCCACGCCTCTGCGTCTGCCACGTTATCAAAGATATTCAGGGGGATTTTACTTTCCTGGGCCATATCAATGGCATAATCACTCCCGGACTCGTTGAGCCGGTGAACTTCGGCCACATGAGCCAGACCGGCGTTCAAGGTTTTGCGTTGTGCCTCCAGGTGCAGCCATCTCACCTCAGGCGAATGCTCTTTGGCCTCCCTGATGTCAGATAAAATGGTAAACCCAGGCTGCACCAGCCTTAACGCCAGATCCCAATGCTCCAGGTAGTGAGAAACTTCGGTTTCACCTCCCCAGCCACCACAAATGTTTAATAAAATCCTATTCTTCCCCTCGTCTACCTTTATGGTGTAGTACGGGTTTTGTGCAATTTTTACCATAACAGAAACAGTCTTCTGCAGATGCACTATCCTGTAGGTGGGGGGAACCGTAGAAATGCAAACTATTTTATATTGAATTTATTGCATAAAGTTATGCACCAATTGCACGCACTACAAGACACGCAACCATTATTTTTTTGTACTATTGAGGTTAAACTCCCTTACTTCTGCCCAAGTCCAATACTTTTTGGGCTTTACCTCTCTAAAAACCTCTTCTAAAAAGGCAGAAACCTCCCGTACCATTTGCGCTGGTGTCAAAGATGAAGAATAGACAGGCCGCTCCTGCGGATTGCCGTACCGCTGGGCTTTGCTTAACTCCTGCCCCTGCAGCCTCAACAGAGGCCCGGTGTCTGTGGGACCGTCAGCGGCCCAGCTTCGGCCAGAGGTTTCCAGGGAGTTCAGGTGCCGGGCCAGTGGCCTCAGGTCTGGCCTGGGCAGGGTGGGCCGGCTGGCAATATCTACCCAGGTGGTGTATTTGCACTCCACCTCATACCGCTGGTCTTGATAACACGCCAGTACTATGTCAAACCCAGCGGTACGGCTGAACAGAGCATAATAATGCACCGGCTCAGGGGTCTCCAGCACTACCAGGCCTAAGGCGGGCAAAGCTGTCAGGTTTGTTTCTGGACCGTGCATTTGTGCGTGCCTTTGCATTACCTGCTCAAACTCCGGTTGCCAGAGGGTGCGGTATTCTTGAGGGTGCAATAGCACCTCTGTAAACGCCTGCAGAAAGAACTCAAATTTGGGAATTGACGCCACCACCTCATTCTCCTCCAGCTCATAGGCGCCAAAGGGTGGGTAAAAACGGCTTTTTTCCTCGGCATTGATCCAGCAGACCAACTGAAGGGCCTCCTCAGCATGAGGCGCTGACAGGTTCAGTTCCCTGAAATCTCCAATAATGGCCACCTGCCGCAGCAGCTCTTCATGCTGCCCTGCTAAGACTGGATTCAACAAGGCCCAAACCCCCACCAGGGCATCTATGTCAAAGTGGTTGGCGGTGGCGCGGTGGTATTTTTTTAGTTCCGGCCAGTCCTGCTTAAGGGCCTGGAGCACCATACCGGCGCTGGTATCTTCCCTCAACTCATCAGGGACGGGCGCACCCCGCCAGTGTGACAACACCAGACCGTTAGGGTGAAAACTATCAACCACCACCGCGGGGGTCTTCTTAAGTTCTGGAAAGGGAAGATAGGAATAGGCCATGCGCAAAAATAAGTACGTTTTCTGTTTTCGGCCTGTTTTCCTGAAAATAAGCCAAAAACAGAAACTAAGAATATTGGTCACGAACCCTTACGAAGCAAATGACTGGTATTTCCAACAGAGCTCCCCTTTCTAAAGCTGGTACTATTGAAGGCCTACCGTCTCTCTGAAAATTTTTTCTCAATATCTCACATGCCGTTGAACTCCTTCCCTTTATTCTTGGTTCGCCCTTCAACTCACTCCCTCAGCTATCTATCTAATCATTAATACTTTAGTTTATGGCAGCTAATGTTTACAAAGCCAAAACCCTGACCGCCTTTCAAGTCTGGATGCTGGTGTGGGCGTTCTCCATCTTCTGGAACTCCGCGGCTGTTGCCCAAACGACACCATCTTTCCAAGCCGGCGATTACCGCACCACAACCGCAGGAAACATCAGCCAGACATCTGGCACTGCCCAACTGGAGCAGCTCTCTGTAGACGGAGCATGGCAGCCTGCCGCCTACCCCCTCCCGGTGACCTCCACCCTGTATGCCCCACATGCGTTGCAGATTGCAGGGCCCCTTGAGGTAGCCAACCTGGTGGTAACAGCTGCAGCCCCCGTGACCGTGCTTGCCAATGCCCACCTCCGCACTACCGGCAGATTAACAGTTTCCCCTTCCGCCCGTCTGGTGCTGCAGGGCGAAGTAGACAACCGCGGAACGCTCCAACTCCAGGCAAACAGCACGCTCCTGATCCAGTCACCAGGCTACCAGGCGGCTTCTCCCCTTTGGGCGGGCATTGAAGAAATAGACGCCACTTCTGAGGTTAGAATTGAAAATGCCACCGCCAGCGCCCTCCTGCTCTCTGGCAGCCACCTCACCACGCAACCCCACGGTTTTTGGTTCGGGAAACTGACTATAGCACCCGCCTCTGCTGTAAACTGGCAGTTAACAAACACCAGCGGCTCTATCACGGCCCAGACGGCAACCGCAGTATTACCAACCGGCTCCACCCTTACCCTGGCGGCCGGGATCTCCCTTTCCCTGCAGTTTGGGCAAGGTCTCTCTCTCACCGGCGGCACTTATTTTGTCCAAAACCAGGCTAGTGGAACAGCCAATCTTTCCCTGGCCGGAGACCTCGCTCTGAGCAACGCCAGCCTTACCCTGAACCAAACGGCCAGCTCCGGCGCCACCACGTTGGTAGACCTCAAAGGCCATCTCACCCAGGACGCCGGCTCCACTATCAACAACAGCAGCACGGTTACCACCAGCTCCAGCGCAATCAGCTTTACCGGCACCAGCTGGCAGGAAATTGCCGCCGCGGGGTCTGTTAACCATGTTTCACTGGGGGTGAAGCCTGGGGCGCAGGTACGGCTCAAGCAGCACCTGAGGCTTAATCCTTCCAACTCTGTTTATGCGGGCACGTTGACCGTAGAGAATGGCGGCACCTTAGATTTTGGCACAGACGCGAACGGAAACGGTTATTCAGTTCAGGGCCAGGGTTATTTCAGGTTAGAGCAGGGCGGGACACTGTTGATCACCAGTGCCCAGGGAATCAATGCCACTGGTTTGGCCGGCAACGTGCAGGTTACTGACAGCCGTCGCACCTTTAACCAGCTGGCCACGTTTGTCTATAGCGGCACCGTGCCCCAGCAAACGGGGAATGCCTTTACCACCACGGCCAATGGCAAAATCATCATCATAGACAACCCCACGTCTGTCACTCTTACCCAAAGCACCGG
This sequence comes from Rufibacter ruber, assembly GCF_014138425.1. NCBI lineage: Bacteria > Pseudomonadati > Bacteroidota > Cytophagia > Cytophagales > Hymenobacteraceae > Rufibacter > Rufibacter ruber. Next base: position 13,104 of record NZ_JACJIQ010000003.1, on the reverse strand, counting down.
TATTTCCAGCAACACCACCCTTTCCGCCGGTGGCGGAAAATTGGAGATCAGACAAGGGGTGTTGATTGCCACCCCCACGGCAGACATTACCAGCTCCGGTAAATTGGTTATGACGGGCGGCACGTACCGTATTGCCATGACTGGCACCACCGTTCCGCTATTATCCGGGGCTTACGAGCTAACGGGTGGCAGCATTGAGCTGGCGGGGAACGGCGATCAGACACTTAGGGGGAAAACTTACCACCAGCTCATCATCAGTGGCAGCAACACTGCCGGCGTCAATGCCAAAACCATTTCCACCACCACTACCGTCAACCAGAAGCTAACTATTCTGCCCCATGCCCTCTTTGATACTGGAAATAAAACTTTGAAAGGTGACGGCGGTTTGACCATGACAGGCGGTTTGCTGCGCTTAGGCAAAAGCAGCGGCACCTTGCCAGAACTTGCGGGCAGAAATGAGCCTTATCAGCTGACCGGCGGCACCATTGAGTTTTACGGCACCACCAACGGCCAGAGCCAATCGCTCAGGGGAACGTATGGCAGCTCCCAAAAGATCACGTACCATCATGTAACCTTGACCGCCACTGAGGCCAATACGCTCAATGAAAATGGCAACCAGCTGCTCAGCGGCAACCTAGATGTCACAGGTACGCTCACGGTCAAGGCCCCGGCGGTTTTACAGATTGCCAGCAACCGTGCCATTGGAGGGTCAGGCAGTTTTGTGTTGGAGGCCGGCGCAACCTTGCTTTATGGCTCGCCTCAGGGCATAAAACAAACGGGTACCACCACTTCAGACGGAAATATTAGGGTAATTGGCCCCAGAAGTTATTCTACCCAGGCCAGCTACGGGTTTGTGGGGAACTCAGAAATGGTCTCAGGAGACGGCCTTCCGGCAACTGTAGCCAATTTACTTGTGGCTAAAACCGGGTACGGCGTTACGTTGACCAATTCAGTGGCGGTGAGCGGGGTATTTACCATGAAGAGCAGCCTCTTTAAGACTGGAGCCAATGAGCTTGCCATTAACAGCACGGCCCCTGCCGCAATAGAGTTGGCAGATCCTGCCTTTTACATTCTGGGCAACCTGAGACGGGCCATGGGCAGCAGCGGGACGTACAGCTTTCCGGTGGGCACACTTAACGGCAAACGCCAGCTGGATATTCAGACCAATGCCTTGGGCGGAAACGGGTTCCAAAGCCTGCTGGTAAGTTTTCAACCCCTCACCCATCACCAGGACACTGATCTGCAGGTGACAGAAGCCGGCGCCACCTACACGCGCATAGAGCCAGAAGGGGTTTGGGTAGTAGAACCCAATACCCAGCCCACCAGCGGAAGTTACACCGCCTTTGCGTACCTGAACGGGTTTAGCGGCCTCATAGACAATGCCTTTGCTCTGCTGTTACGCCCGCTTACGTCTACCAGTGGCAAAGACTGGAATACCGGCGGCGGCACCTTAGACGCCCCCAACAAAGAAGGCCGAACCTTGGCCAGCGGCTATGCCAAGCGCAACTTTATAAATCAGTTTGGGCAGCTGGCCATAGGCAACCTGGAATCTACCCTGCCTGTTTCCTGGCTGCACGTGAAAGCACAGCGGCAGCAACAGCACGTGCTCCTCACCTGGGCCACCGCCTCTGAGACCAACAATGACCGCTTCGAAATAGAATACTCCCTTGACGGAAGGCAGTTTACCCAAGTAGGGGCTTTGCCTGGGAGCGGCCACTCCACCACTATTCAACGGTACCAGTTCCTGCACCCCAACAAAGACCATCACGTGGGTTATTACCGCATCAAGCAAGTTGACTATGACGGGCAGTTTGAGTTCAGTAAGGTGGTCTCAGCAGAGGCTGGTGCGGCACCCAGCGTTTCCGGGCTCCAGCTTTACCCCAACCCCAGTCAGGAAGTCCTGTACATTTCAGGTGTAGACCTGGCTCCAGACGCAGAGATTGAGATCATAGACCTCAGCGGAAGAACCGTACAGCGCGTGATTCCCGTGTTGGGAGGAACCGTGGCAACCATTCAGGTAAAGCACCTACCGGCCGGCACGTATCTCCTTCAGCTACGGCAGGAGAAGCAGGTTCAACGGCAGCGGTTTGTGAAGCAGTAACCCGTTTATGGGCTGTTTTTCTGAAAACAGGCCCAAAATGAACCAGCCCCCATGAGTTCCAACAACCCATGGGGGCTTTTACTGGCTTCTGCAATGGCTGTGGTAACGTTGAACAGCGACACACTATGCCCCGGCCAGCCTATCAAAATCGCCTACGCCGTCTCTGTTGCTGTCTTTTAAGGGGTGAACCTCCGGGCTGTAGAGCACACTGTTCTTATACCAAAGTTCCTCGTTACAATCATGAGCGGTGTTCTGGGCAAAAGCTGAGGGACCCAGGAGAAATAGGCTGAAAAGGTAACTAACCGTAAAGTCTTTTCAGGGCAAAAAGCTTTTGTATCCTTTCGCATTCACCTTGGAAGAAGGTTGGGCCTACCCGTTAGAACTGAATATATCACTACCAAATCTGCCTCCACTGCCTGCCGTTTTGGGGCTGTTTTTCAGAAAACAGCCCCAAAACGCAAAAAGGGAGCACTGTTAACCAGCGCTCCCTTTTATATCTTAGCAGGGTGTTAAAATCAGTCTCTTACAAAAGTTGCACCTTAATACGCTCTCCCCGCTTTGTTCTCCATGAAGTTCACAAAAGCACGGTTTACCACTTTCATACCGCCTGGAGTGGGGTAATCTCCGGTGAAATACCAGTCGCCTAAGTGGTTGGGGCAGGCTTCATGCAGACCTTCAATGGTCTGGAAAATCACCTGCACCTCCGCTTTCACATCGGCGGCTTTCACTATCTCGGCCACTTTGGCGCTCACTTCCTCAGGGGTGAACTGCTGGTAGAGTTCCTGCACAAAGTTTTGCTCTCTGGCGGTGCCGGAAGCCAGGCCTGCCACACACTTCTGATATACCTCTTCGGCCAGGCCTTCTTTGCCTTTGTCTTTCAGGAGGCCCATCATGGCCCTGAAGGCCACAAACTCCTTCATCTTAGACATGTCAATGCCGTAGCAGTCTGGGTATCTGATCTGGGGGGCGCAGGAAACCACAATGATTTTCTTCGGCTCCAGCCGGTCCAGCATTCTGATAATGCTTTTCTCCAGGGTGGTGCCGCGTACAATGGAGTCATCTATCACCACCACCGTGTCAATGCCTTTTTTCACCACGCCATAGGTGGTGTCATACACGTGGGCCACCAGGTCATCACGGGAGTTGTCATCTGTGATGAAGGTGCGCAGTTTGGCATCTTTGATCACCAGTTTCTCAACCCGGGGCTTAAACGAGTAGATCTTGTCCAGTTTTTCTTCATCAACCCCGGCCTCAGTAATGGCTTTGCGGCGGTAGCTGCGCAGGTAGTCTTCCATCCCGTCCATCATACCCAGGAACGACGTCTCAGCGGTGTTGGGGATATAGGAGAAGACGGTGTTCTCCAGGTCGTATTTCACGGCCTCCAGCACGGTGGGGCACAGCAGTTTCCCCAGCGCCTTCCGCTCGCGGTAGATCTCAGGGTCATTGCCGCGGGAGAAGTAGATGCGTTCAAAGCTGCAGGATTTTTTCTCCAGGGCGGGCAGCACCTCTTTTTCGCTGGCTTCACCGCTTTTGGTCACAATGAGGGCACAGCCGGGAGACACCTCCTTGATCTGGTCATACTCTACCCCGAAGGCGGTTTTGATGGCCGGTTTCTCTGAGGCCACCACTACCACCTCCTCATCTACATAATAATACGCCGGCCTAATGCCAGACGGGTCGCGCACTACAAAGGCGGCGCCGTAGCCCGTGAGTCCGGCCATGGAATACCCCCCGTCAAAGTCTTTGCAGGCCCGGCGCAGCACGCGCTGCAGGTCCAGGTTGTCTTCTATGAGGCGGGTGATCTCCTGGTTGTTGTTGTCTGGCTTGTAGTAGTCAAACAGACGCTGGTTTTCCTCATCCAGAAAGTGGCCAATCTTCTCCAGAACCGTCACCGTATCAATCTTCTGGCGCGGGTGCTGGCCCAGGTCAGTCAGCACGTTGAAGAGCTCGTCAACGTTGGTCATGTTGAAGTTACCGGCCACGGCCAGGCTTCTGTTGCGCCAGTTGTTCTCCCTGATCATGGGGTGGCAGTTGTCTACGCTGTTCTCACCGTGGGTCCCATAACGCAAATGGCCCAGGTACACATCGCCTAAAAACGGCAATTGCTCCCGGAGCCATTCAATGTTTTGAGAATCTTTGGGGTTGCGGCGGCGGCACTTGTTGTACTTGATGCTGATCTTCCCGAAGATGGCGTCAATGGCCTTGGTCTTCACGGAGCGGTAGCGGGCAATGTACTCGGTGCCGGGCTTGGCGTTGATGTTGATGCTGGCAAAACCGGCGCCGTCCTGGCCGCGGTTGTGCTGCTTCTCCATGAGCAGGTACATTTTCTGTACGCCGTAGAGGGCAGTGCCGTATTTTTCAACGTAGTATTCTAAAGGCTTTCTGAGGCGGACCAAAGCTATTCCGCACTCATGCTTTATGGCATCACTCATTCTACAGATGGTTAAGAAGGGGGAAAACACGGGTTCAGTGGTTTCCGCGGCCATTCTGCCCTCAAGGCAGAACGGAGATGCAAAGTAAGCCTAAAAACACGTACCCTTCCAAGGGAAAAACTAATTTATGTGCGGTTTCATTCCCTGTAGGCGAAAGAAAGTCAGCCGTGGCCGGCAAACACCTGCCCCACCGTTTCTGGCTTCTGTTTTTGGCCTGCTTTCCTGAAAGTAACCCAAAAACAGCGCGGTTTCTGGAAAGTGCGCGCGCCTGTTGCCTACCTTTGCCGCCATGAGCCAAAAAGTGAGGGTACACGCGGCGCTGTTTCTGGTGGCGCTGATTTACGGGGCCAACTACAGCATTGCCAAAGAAGTCATGCCGGCCTATGTGCAGCCGTTCGGGCTGATTGTGATCAGGGTGGTGAGTGCGGTGCTGGTGTTTGGGGCCATCTCTGCGTTTGTGGTGAAAGAGAAGATTCAGAGCCGGCAGGACTGGGGGCGGCTGGCGCTCTGCGGCTTGCTGGGGATCACACTGAACCAGCTGTCTTTCTTTGCGGGGCTGAACCTGACCTCGCCTATAAATGCCTCCCTCATCCAGACGGTGTCACCGGTGGTAGTGGTGCTGCTGTCTGCGTATCTGCTCAGGGAACGGCTGCAGGCGTACAGGATGGTGGGCATTCTGCTGGCCGGCCTGGGGGCCATGCTGCTCATCTCAGGCAAGGCGGGCAACACCCAGGGGCACGTGCTGGGTGATTTGCTTATTCTTTTCAATGCCGTCTGCTTTGGCGCTTTTCTGGTGCTGGTGAAGCCCTTGATGCAGCGGTACAATCCCATTACAGTGGTTAGCCGTATATTTCTCATTGGCGCGGTGGGCGTGCTTCCGTTTGGGTGGCAGCAGGTGCTGGAGCCGGCGTATGCCACATTCCCGGCCAGTATCTGGGCGGCCATTGCGTTTGTAGTGATCTGCATGACCATTCTGGCGTACCTGCTCAACGTGTGGGCCATGAAATACGCCAGCCCGGCGCTGGTGGGCGTGTACATTTACCTGCAGCCGGTGTTTGCCATCTTCATTGCGGTGGGGCTGGGCAAAGACGTTTTCACCTGGCAGAAGGCGCTTTACGCCGCCATGATTTTTGGCGGGGTGTATTTGGTGAGTAAGCCCAAAAAGGCGGTGGCGTAAGCGGGAATGGGTACAGATTTTGTTGTTTCGTTTGCACCAAGTTGCCCAAACGGGTGTTCTTGGCTAAACCTGAACTAAGGAGATTATGCTGGAAGAAACGGCACCGTTTGATGCAGATGCGCTGCATCACCTTTTTCTGCAAGTAGAGGCGAAAGACGCCACTTGCATGCTGAACGTGGCGGGGCACCCGCTGCGCATCAGGGAAGTGATTTTCCAGATGGTGGAGAACGGGTGCCGCGTCTGCAAGGTCACCGCCGACCAGTACAACACCTTTATCTATGACAAGGAGGTAACTGAGATTTATGATTACCTCACCACCATTATCAAAGTAAAGACAATGGTGGGGTGATGTCTGTTTTAGGGCTGTTTTTCAGAAAACAGCCCTAAAACAGACATCACCGCGGCCTGTTGACCAGCAGTTTTACCTTTCTCGCCTCCAGTACCATTACAATCTTTGTTTAAACCAGTTTTCCCGCTGTTTACCTTCGTAAACTACAACTTCAACAACTGGTAAAGACCATGAAAGATCTGAAGATAACGTTGATCATGCTGTGTTCTGTTTTCGTGCTGGGCGGGAGCGTGGCAGACGTACAGGCACAGGACACCAAGAAAAAAGAGAAGAAAGGCTGGAGCCGTAAAGCCAAAGGCGCACTGATTGGAGGGGCCGGCGGGGCCGCCGCCGGCGCAGCGGTTGGCGGCGGCAAAGGTGCCGTGGTAGGCGCTGCCGTGGGTACCGTGACCGGAGGCGCCATAGGCCGAAAGAAAGACAAACAGAAGGACCCTAAGCGCTACAAGCAGTACAGCAAAAAAGACAATGACTAATGATTTGCTGCATGAAAAAGAGAAGCCCGTTCCCTTAAAAGGAACGGGCTTCTCTTTTTTTTCTATTAAGGTTTTCTGTTTTGGGGCTGTTTTTTTGGAAACAGCCCCAAAACAGAAAACCTTTTTTAATACTGGCCAGCGCCTTCGCCCTCAGAGGGAACGGAGTTGTTGTCCTGCTTTTCCCTTTCCGGCTTTTGGGAGCGGTTGTTCCCAAACCGGTAGCTGAACCCCAGGTACACAAGCTGGCTCTGCGGTTTATAGCGGCTGGTCTCCTCAAACGTCTTGACTTCCCCCCTATTCCCGAAGCTGTAGGAGTCAAACCGCATGGTGTCAAAGATGTCCTGCACCCGCAGGATAATGTTGCCTTTGCCCTTGAAAACTTCTTTGCGGGCACTCAGGCTGGTGGTGAACATGCCAGAACGCTCCCCCTGCACCATCACCGTAGGCGACCGGTAATACAGAGACAGCTGTACCTCTGTCTTGTACGGCAGCGTGACGTTAGAATTGAGCCTCCCGGTCCAGCTCACCCGGCTGGCGTTGGCCACCCCCCGGCTGCTACTGTTGATGGAGTAGTTAAAACCAGAGGCGTTGGCGTTGAGCCGCAGCCAGGAAGTGGGGTCGGCGCTGGCGGTCAGCTCCACCCCATAAGACTGGCCGTCTGCAAAGTTCTGGTAGGTGGCAAAAGAAACAGACTGGTACACAGGGTCATCACGGGTTTCCCGCAGCTGCTGCACCACATTTGTCATTTTGCGGTAGAAAACTGTTCCGGTCACGGTGGCGTGATCCCAGAACCGCAGGTAGTTCACCTCATAGGAGTCAATAAACTCCGGGTTCAGGTTCGGGTTGCCCTGCCGCTGGTTGTACGGATCAGAGATGTCCAGGAACGGGTTCAGCTGGCGGGTGCCGGGGCGGTCAATGCGGCGGCTGTAGCTGGTCTGCACCTTCTGCTCCTCTGAGAACTCATAGGTCAGGAACAGACTGGGGAACAGGTTGAGGTAATCCTGTTTGTTGCGTTTACGCTGCGTTACCTGGTTGGTGATGATGTTGGTCTGCTCCAGCCGTGCCCCCAGCTGGTAGCTGAACTTCTTGAAGACATTGCCATAGTTCCCGTACAGGGCATGCACCCACTCATCATAGACAAAGTGGTTGGTTCGGCCCAGGCTGTTTTCAAAAAAACCGGTTCTGGCATTGAGGTCAAACGCCCGCACATCTGAGTCTTCGCGCTCAAAGGTGGTGCGGTAGCCGGCTTCCCACTTGCCCTTCTCCCCAATGGGGTTCACATAATCTGCCTGAAGAGAGAACTCCCGCTCCTGCTCCAGCGCATAGTTCTGCTGTACCGTGGCCGGGGTTAACTGGCTGGGGGAGCCATCTGCCTTGTAAAACCGCCAGCCGAATTCTTCATACCCCGGCTCGCGCTCCACGTTGAAGACGGCATCTGCGGTCAGTTCGCGCCCCGCCTCCTGAAACGTTTTGCGGTAACTGAGCGCGTACTCCCAAAGCCGGCGGTCTTCGTTGCCAGCAGAGTTTCTGAGAGAAGTGCTGTCCAGGGACTGCGCCGGGTTCAGATAGCGGTAGAAGCTGGTGCTTTCATTGTCACGGTAGCCGAAGCGGTACAGCACAGACCCTGTCAGGCTCTGGGATTCTGTAAGCTGGTAATCAGCCCCAAACCTGAGGTTATGGTTCCCGAAGGTATAGGTATTGCGGGACTCCTGCGCCTGAAACGGCGGGTTATCTGTATAGTTGGTCCTGAACTGGCGGCCGGTGCCCTTTCTGATGTCATGCCGGAAATCATAGTTAGAGAACAGGTTCAGCTTGCCAAACCGGTAGTTGAGGTTGAGGGAGGTGTTGTAGCGCCCACCCAAACCGGCGTTGGCAGAGGCCATGCCGTTGAGCCCGCGCTGTTTCTCTTTTTTGAGGATAATGTTCAGTACCCCGCCCGTACCGCTGGGGTCATATTTACTGGACGGGTTGGTGATCACCTCTACCCGCTCAATGGTACTGGCCGGGATCTGGTCCAGGCCCAGGCCACTGAGCGCAGAGGGTTTGCCGTCAATCAGGATGGTGATGTTGGAGGTGCCGCGCATACTTACCGTCCCTTCCTGGTCAACCGTCACTGAGGGCACATTCTGCATCACGTCTACCGCCGTGCCGCCTACCGTAGAAAGGTCCTGCCCCACATTGTACACCCGCCGGTCCAGGGCATACTCCACCTGCTCCCGCTGCCCCACTATCTCTACGGCCTGCAGTTGGGTGCTGGCAGCGCGCAGCTGAATCACCCCCAGATTTGCCTTCGGCTTTGCCGAAGTAAGCACAATGTTGGGGACTACCCGGGTGGCATACCCTACAAATGATATCTTCAGGGCATATTTCCCTTCCGCCACCGGCGAAAGGGTGAAGCCCCCGTCTCCCCCTACCAGCGTACTGGCTACAATTGCTGAATCTGGACCTGACAGCAAGGCAGCCGTGGCGTAGCCAATGGGCTGCTTAGAGGCGGCGTCTTGTAATGTACCGGTAATGCTGCCCTGCGCCCGGGCAGATTGGCTGCTAATTTTGAACAGGGAAAGGAGTATGAATAGGAATAAGAACTGTTTCATGCGGGGGAATAAAATGGGAAGCGTATTCAATCTTACTTAGATAAGAACGGGTAAAAGCGGGGTTGTGACATGTGGGCCTCCAGGTTTCTAGCCCCTAAAACCCCTAAACCTCTCCTACTCATACGCTAACGGTAATCATAACAGGTGAAACTGGTTTCTGTTTTGGAGCTGTTTTTCTAAAAACAGGCCAAAAACAGAAAGGCCCGGACAATGGCCGGGCCTTTCATATTCTATGTAAGAACTTACAGGTGGATTACCTCGCCGTAGGCGGCGGCTGCGGCTTCCATCACCGCTTCTGACATGGTGGGGTGCGGGTGCACGGCTTTGATGATCTCATGGCCGGTGGTCTCCAATTTGCGGGCCACCACTACCTCGGCAATCATCTCGGTTACGTTGGCGCCAATCATGTGTGCGCCCAGGAACTCACCGTACTTGGCATCAAAGATGACTTTCACAAAGCCGTCTTTCACGCCGCCGGCGCTGGCCTTGCCAGAGGCAGAGAACGGGAATTTGCCCACTTTGATCTCGCGGCCCATCTCTTTGCACTCTTTCTCTGTGTAGCCCACAGAGGCAATCTCAGGAGAGCAGTAGGTACAGCCCGGTATGTTTTTGTAATCAAGGGGCTCTGGGTGATGCCCGGCAATGGCCTCTACGCAGATGATTCCTTCAGCAGAGGCCACGTGCGCCAGGGCCGGACCTTTCACAATGTCGCCAATGGCGTACACACCCTCTACGTTGGTCTTGTAGAAATCATCAGTGATGACACGGCCACGCTCTACGGCTACGCCCAGTTCCTCCAAGCCCAGGTTCTCAAGGTTGGTCTGGATGCCCACCGCCGACAGCACCACGTCTGCCTCTACGGTTTCTTCGCCTTTGGCGGTTTTGATTTTCACCACGCACCCCGCGCCAGACGTGTCTACTGACAAGACCTCTGAGTTGGTCATGATGTTGATGCCAGCTTTCTTGAACGATTTCTCCAGTTGTTTAGACACCTCCTCATCTTCTACGGGCACAATGTTGGGCAGGTACTCCACAATGGTCACCTCAGTGCCCATGGCGTTGTAGAAGTAGGCAAACTCCACCCCAATGGCTCCGGAACCCACCACTACCATTTTCTTGGGCTGTTGCTCCAGCACCATGGCCTGGCGGTAGCCAATGATTTTCTGCCCGTCAATGGGCAGGTTGGGCAGCTCACGGGAACGCGCGCCGGTGGCCAGAATGATATGTTTGGCTTCGTAGATTTCGGCTTTGCCGTCTTCTGCTGTCACTTCTAACGTGCCTTGGCCTTTTAATTTGCCGTACCCGGCGATATGGTCAATCTTATTTTTGCGGAACAGGAACTGGATGCCTTTGCTCATGCCCTGGGCTACCCCGCGGCTGCGGTTCACCACGGCCCCGAAGTCAGCAGAGGCTTCGCCCACGTTGATGCCGTAGTCTGACGCGTGCTTGATGTACTCAAACACCTGCGCACTTTTCAGCAACGCTTTGGTGGGAATACACCCCCAGTTGAGGCAGATACCGCCCAGTTCGGCTTTCTCTACCACGCCTACTTTCATACCCAATTGCGATGCGCGGATGGCGGCTACGTACCCGCCTGGGCCGCTGCCCACCACTATCAAATCGTATTTTGATGCCATGTGTCTGGATGTAAGGTTTTACTTCAGGCAAAGCTACATCATAAACCCGCTTTTGCCAAGTTTCTACCCAAGAAGCCGTTTTTGGCCTGCTTTGGAAAAAACAGGCCGAAAACGGTACCGGACACTTTATAATGAGTTGCCTATCTCCTATATTCGGTAGTGCTATTACGTTTATCCGCCGGAAACGGGATGTAAACCGTATGTTTAGGTACGGGTATAGGGGTGATAAATGTATTTGTGACGGTTATTTGGTAGTTGGCAAAAATTTAAAACATAATTTGACTTGGGAAGACAAGTAAATTTCTTCTTGAACAAGGAAGACCAGACCTACTTCGATAACTTGCTAGCGACTTGGGAAAACCTTGTGTTTATAAACGATATTTCACTAGATGGAGAAGTCGCAATTATAAGTGACAGCCTACTTCTAAATGAATCTGAAGACCTAAACTTCTATCTTGCTCGCAGAGAAGACCTAAATGACATTCAGCTTAAATTTTTACCAAGCCAGTATTATTGGTATGTGGATTCCCTGCAATCCCCAGTTATCAAGTACAGTAGGTGTTACTTTACCGACACCATGATAAGAAGAGGCAGACTGTGGTTCCAGCCAGGGGCTTACAAAGACTCCGAGTGGATTGATAAGAACCAGGATTTCGTAGAATGGGCCGACACTATCATCAAAAAAATAAGGCGCAAATTAAAGAGATATAAACACCAGAAGGGTGAATACACATATTCAGAGTATGTTGGCGAATCAACCCTAAAATGGGCTCAAGAAAATAATGCTGAGATTCTAAGTGGAGGCAATGAACTTGCTATAGAAAAAGAATAAGAAAAACTTTTGCCAACATTGTGCATATGGCATACTACGGCCGACGGCCTTGCACGCCACATGCACGAGGCCGTTAGCAAACATTAAATAAACGAAAAGAAAAATATCTCTAGTTTTTATGGCTTCCTTCTTCAGCGACAAAAAATCAAGCACTTCACCTCAGAAAGCCTTCAAAGAATCTAACGATACAGCCGTATTTACGACGAAATTTGTATTGGATGACAAAAAGGAGATTACCTATGTTACACATGAATCAGATGACGGAGCTTGGCAATTCTTCAGCGACGATGAATTTATGGATTTTGAGAAAGTAGCAAAAGTTGTCGGACTTGGGGAAATTATAGAAAGGGATAGAACAGTTTTAGAATTAGCTGATATGCCCATCGGACATTATGCATATAGAAAAAATATCTCCGACAAGTGGACTGTCCAAAGACAAGAAGAATAAAAAAGCGTACTTAAAAAGAAAAACGTTTGCTAACAAGGTGTAAACGCCAGCCATCGGCCGACGGCCTTGCCCGTCGCTTACACTAGCCGTTAGGGCAAATTAATAAGAATGAATAAGCGATTATATATTCCTGTATTGGCAGCTTGTGCCTTCATAGTTTCCTGCCAAGGCAATAAAACAGAAGAGGGCAAAGCGGTAGCACCTGTTGAGGTAATCGCCACCCCGTCCCCTATTGCCGACTCCTCTTCTGACCTACAAGCATCCTCACCTGAAATAGAAGATAAGTCAATCACGGTAAAAGAGACGGATACCATCAGCCTCAAGGGTTACATCCTCCACTTCTCACCTTCACAGAAGACGACTTTCCCCTCAATCTTTGATGACTTCAAGGAGAGGCAGCGCGTCTCAAAGGGAATGGACTATTATGACGGAGTTCAGGCGGTGGAGAAGATGCTCCTAGCCAAGTGGGCAGACCTTTGCAGCGTCAAGGACTCCATGCTTGTCCTGAAACTGGACAACGGGAAAACGGTAAGCCTCCCACAGTGGGACAAGGAGAAAGAGATGGGCCACAACCTGGAGCACTTCTTCCCGCGCCAGAACTATTACCTGGTGCATGTCCCGTTCACTGAGGGAAACACCTGGCTGTTGGTAAACAAGAAGAACGGTTTCAAGAAGTATATATGCGGGCTGCCTTACTTCTCACCCGACGGGCAATCCGCCATTACAGCCAGCTATGATTTAGAGGCAGGCTACAACTTCAACGGAATGGAGTACCTGAAGGTGCAGGGGGATTCGCTGGCAGAGGAATGGAGGCTGGAAATCGGGAATAATTGGGGCCCTTCGAACATAAAGTGGTCTGACAATTCTACTGTTCTTGTGAAAAGGAGAACCTTTGAGGAAGAGGTGAACCATGCACCAGGGAAAAACCTAGTATCTAAGCTGGTAGTGACTAAAAAATAACTTGCCCTAACATGAACTCTGTTAAAAGTCAATAAAATCAGGCGGAGAATCTTTTAAAATCCGGCTGATAAGGTACACCTGAATGCACAATGGCAAAAGCC